>CAZUOD010000103.1:0-4762 GCA_964621975.1 uncultured Atopobium sp. | reverse complement strand
CTACGCCGGCATTACCCGGATCAGGTTCTGGGTCAGGGCCGCGTGACTGGGCCCACTCTCAGCCGGCGTGCGCCAGCCCCCCGTTGTCGAGAAGGTAGTGTAGCACGGTTCGCGCCCCGGCAGGGGCGCGCCGGGGGGGGCGCGTCCGGCCCCGCGGTCAGTCGAGCTCCAGCTGGCCCGTCCAGAGCTGCCAGTACTCGCCCCGGGCGGCAAGGAGCTCCTCGTGCGTGCCGCGCTCCACGATCCGCCCGCGCTCGAGCACCATGATCGCGTCGGCGTTTCTCACCGTGGAGAGGCGGTGCGCGATGACGAAGGTGGTCCGCCCCGCCATGAGGGCGTCCATGCCCCGCTGGATGAGCGCCTCGGTGCGCGTGTCGATGGACGAGGTCGCCTCGTCGAGGATGAGCACCGGCGGGTCGGCCACGGCCGCCCGCGCGATGGCCAGGAGCTGGCGCTGCCCCTGGCTGAGGTTGGCGCCGTCCGCCACCACGGGCGTCTCGTAGCCCTGGGGCAGACGCCGGATGAAGCCGTCCGCGCAGGCCAGGCGCGCCGCGGCCATGACCTCCTCGTCGGTGGCGTCGAGCTTGCCGAAGCGGATGTTGTCGGCGATGGTCCCGGCAAAGAGGTGCGTGTCCTGCAAGACGATGCCGAGCGAGCGGCGCAGGCTGGCCTTCTCGATGTCGCGCACGTCGATGCCGTCGTAGGTGATCACGCCGGAGCGCGCCTCGTAGAAGCGGTTGATGAGGTTGGCGATGGTGGTCTTGCCGGCGCCCGTGGACCCCACGAAGGCGATCTTCTGCCCGGGCTTGGCGTAGAGCGTGAGCCCCGTGAGCACGTCCTGCCCCTCCTCGTAGCCAAAGTCCACGTCGTAGAGGCGCACGTCCCCCTGGAGCGGCACGTGCTCGCCGCAGATGAGCCACGCCCAGCCGGCCGCTCCCGCCGCCGCGCGCGCGGCCTCGACGTCGTCGGCGTGCTCGAGGCGCACCGTGCCCTCGTCGACCTCGGGCGCAAGGCCCATCACCGAGAAGATCCGCTCGGCGCCCGCCAGGGCCGTGAGCAGGAAGTTGCCCTGCTGCGTGAACTGGTTGATCGGAGCGGCGGCCTGCCTCACGAAGACGAGGTAGCTCGCGAGCGCGCCCACGTCCATCGTGCCGTTGAGCGCGAGCAGCGCGCCCACGAGGGTCACCACGGCGTAGTTGACGTAGCCCACGCTCACCGTGACCGGCACCATCGTGGAGGCGTAGGCCTGCGCCGTGGTGCCCGCCTCGCGCAGGTGGTCGTTGAGCTCGCGGAAGCGCGCGAGGTTGGCCCGCTCGTGGTTGAAGACCTTCACGACCTTCTGCCCGGAGATCATCTCCTCGACGTAGCCGTCGAGCCCGGCCAGGCCCTCCTGCTGCCGCGCGAAGAACCGCCGGCTCCTGCCGCCCGAGAAGCGCACGTAGAGCAGTATGGCCACGTTGCACGCCACGGTGATGGTCGTGAGGCGCCAGTCCAGGGCGAGGAGCATCGCGAGCGTGCCCACGATCTGCACGGCCGCCTGCACGAGGTTGGCGAAGCTGTTGTTGAGCGCCTCCGAGACGGTGTCCACGTCGTTGGTGAAGTAGCTCATCACGTCGCCGTGGCGCGTGCGGTCGAAGAAGGAGAGCGGCAGGCTCATGATCCGCTCGAAGAGGTCGCGCCTGATGTCGAGGACCACGCGCTGCGCCGCGCGCACCATGATCTGCGTGTAGCCCGCCGCGCTCGCCACGCCGAGCACGTAGATGACGGCCGTGAGCGCCACGCCGCGGACGAAGGCGTCGCGGTCCCCCTCCCCCACCGCGTTCACGATGGGCCGGATCATGTACGTCCCGAGGAGGTTGGCGAGGCCGGCCACGCACACGAGCACCGCCACCACGAGCAGGAGCCACCGCGCGTGGCTCATGTAGGCGAGCAGGCTCCTGAGGGTGTGGAGCAGGTCCTTGGGCCGCGCCGGGGCGGCAGTCTGGCGGGCGGGCACCTACGCCACCTCCCCGGTGATGCCAGATCCTATCTGGGACTCGTAGATCTCCTGGTAGATGGGGTCCGTCGCGAGCAGCTCGGCATGGGTGCCCTGGGAGTGGACGCGCCCGTCGTCGAGGACCACGATCTTGTCGGCGTCCATGACCGAGGTCACGCGCTGGGCGATCACGATCTTGGTCACGTCCGCGAGCCGTGCGAGGTTGGCGCGGATCCTGGCGTCGGTGGCCATGTCGACCGCGCTCGTGGAGTCGTCGAGGATGAGGACGCGCGGGTGCTTGAGCAGGGCGCGCGCGATGCACAGGCGCTGGCGCTGGCCGCCGGAGACGCCCGCGCCGCCCTGGCCGACCTCCCCGTCGAGCCCGCCCACGCGCTCCAGGAACTCGTCCGCACAGGCGAGCCGGCACGCCTCGAGCATCTGCTCGTCGCTGGCGCCCTCGTCGCCCCAGGCCAGGTTCTCGCGCACCGTGCCCGAGAACAGGACGTTTCTCTGCAGCACCACGGCCACCGCGTCGCGCAGGGCCGCGAGGTCGTAGTCGCGCACGTCGTGGCCGCCCACGATGACCGCGCCCGAGCTCACGTCGTAGAGGCGCGCCACGAGCTGCACGAGCGTGGTCTTGCCCGAACCGGTGCCGCCGAGCACGCCCACGGTCGAGCCGGGCGCGATCGTGAGGCAGACGTCCTCGAGGACGTCCGCCTCGGCGGTCTCCGCGTACTTGAAGCTCACGTGGTCGAAGCGGATCGAGCCGTCCGCGACCTCGGTGAGCGCGCGCTCCGGCGAGGTGATGGTGGGCCGCTCGGCGAGCACCTCCCCCACGCGCTCCACGCTCGTGACGGCGCGCGCGAGCAGCAGGAAGACGTTGGAGATCATCATGAGCGAGTTCACGATCTGGAGGACGTAGCTCATGAAGCCCGTGAAGGTGCCCATCTCGAGCGTGCCCGCCCAGATCATCTGCCCGCCGAACCACAGGATGGCCACGCAGGTGACGTACATCGTCCCCTGGAAGATGGGGGTGTTGAGCACCGCCGTGCGGAAGGTGCGCGTGGCGGTGTCCGCGAGCTCGGCGTTGACCGCCGAGAAGCGCTCGGACACGTGCCCCTCGCGCACGTAGGCCTTGATCACGCGGATGGCCGCGAGGTCCTCCTGGAGGGTGTCGTTCAGGCGGTCCATCGAGCGCTGGAGCACGCGGTAGAGCGGGCCCACGTGGCGCACCACGAGAAACATCGACACGGCCAGAAGCGGCAGCACCACGAAGAAGACCACCGCGAGCTCGGTCGACATGACCGTGGCGAAGACGAGCCCCAGGACGAGGATGGACGGCCCGCGCATGAGCGGGCGCGTGCCCGAGACGAGCGCGTTCTGGATGACGGTGACGTCGGTGGTGAGGCGCGTCACGAGCGAGGACGTCTCGAAGTCGTCGAGGTTGGCGAAGGAGAAGCCCTGGAGGTGCGCGTACTCGGCCTCGCGCAGGCGCGCGCCCAGCCCCATGGCGGCACGCGCCGAGAGGCGCGCGTAGAGCATGCCGAGGCCGAGCGCCACGAGCGAGAGCACGAGCATGGCGACGCCGTTGGAGATGATGGCGCCGAGGTCGCCCGCGAGGATGCCGTCGTCCACGACGGCCGCCATGAGCAGGGGTATCGCGAGCTCGAGCGAGGTCTCGAGGGCCACGCAGACAACGGCCGCGAGAAAGTCACGCCGATAGGGACCGAGATAGCGGGCGATGAGCCGCACGCCGTTCACGCTGTGCCTCCTCACAGAGAAGAGCCTGTCTGGCGGCGCGCCCGGGCTTGCGGCAGGACCGGGCGCGCCCTGGGGCCGCGCCTAGAGCAGGCGCAGCGAGACCTCCTTGAGCTGGCGCGCGCTCACCTCGCCGGGGGCGTTGGACATGAGGTCGGAGCCCGAGGAGGTCTTGGGGAACGCCATGACCTCGCGGATGGAGTCCTCGCCGGCGAGCAGCATGCACACGCGGTCGAGGCCGAGCGCGAAGCCGCCCATCGGGGGCGCCCCGTACTCAAGGGCGTCCAGGAGGAAGCCGAACTGCTCGCGGGCGCGCTCCTCGGTGAAGCCCATGAGCCTGAGGACGTCCAGCTGGAGCTGGGCGTCGTGGATGCGCATGCCGCCGCCGCCCGCCTCGTAGCCGTCCATGACGAAGTCGTAGGTGGCAGAGCCCACGGCGAGCGGGTCGGCCTTGATCCTCTCGACGTCCGTCTCGGAGGGCAGGGTGAAGGGCTGGTGCTCGGCGGCGTAGCGCTTGGCCTCGTCGTCCCAGTGGAAGAGCGGGAAGTCCACCACCCAGAGGAAGTCGTGCCCCTCACGCGGCAGCTCGAGGGCGTCGGCCATGTGGCAGCGCATCCCACCGAGGATCTCGTCGGCGGAGAGGCGGTCCGCCACGGCGAACATCACGAGGTCGCCGGGCTCCACGCCCATCTCCTCGCGCAGCGCGGCCATCTCCTCGTCAGAGAAGAACTTCACGATGGGGCTGTTCACCGAGCCGTCGGGGCGGAAGGCGATCCACGCGAGGCCCTTGGCGCCGAAGGCGGCCGCCACGTCGGCGAGCTTGTCGATCTGCGCGCGCGGCCAGGCGCCCGCGCCCTTGGCGTTGATGGCCTTGACGTGCTGGCCAGGCGTGGCCGCGGCGCCCGCGAAGAGCTTGAACCTCGACGCGGAGAAGATCTCGGTCACGTCATGGAGCTCCATGCCGTAGCGCGTGTCGGGCTTGTCGGTGCCGTAGGTGTCCATGGCGTCCCAGTAGCTGAGGCGGCGGAG
>CAZUOD010000102.1:0-4953 GCA_964621975.1 uncultured Atopobium sp. | reverse complement strand
GAGGGAGCAGGCCGCCGAGAGCAGCTCGCCGAGGGCGCCCCCGGTGGGGGCCTCCGCGTACACCCTGACGAGCGACCCCGCCCGTGACGGGCGTATGAGCACCCAGGAGTCGTCCTCGAACTGGAGGCGGAGCCCGTCGCCGTGGCTCACCTCCACGGGCGTCCTGCCCGCGAGCTCCGATGGGTTGAGTCCCGGCAGGACGTTCCTGAGCGTCTGGGTGACGGCAGGGTCAAGCCGCACGTCACGGCGGGCGTAGCGCATGGACCCGATCTTCGACTCCAGCTCGGCCACCTGCTCGGTCACGCTCATGCCCGAGACCACGAGCATCTCGACCGCGAGCAGGCAGACGAGAAGGCCGTCGCGCTCCCGGAGGTGGTCGGGGATGCAGATGCCGCCGTACTCCTCGGCCCCGAACAGGACGTCTCCCTCGCGCAGCTCCCCGTATATGCGAGAGAAGCCGACCGGCACGCTCGTGTGCTCGCACCCGAGCCGACTGGCCTGCCGGGCCACGCAGGCCGAGCAGGCGAGCGTGCTCACCACGCGGCCGCGCGCCCCGTGCCCTTCGACGACATGCCCCAGGATGAGCGGGGTTATCGTGCGCGCGGGCAGGACCGAGCCGCGCTCGTCCACGACGCCGGCGCGGTCGGCGTCGCCGTCGAGCACGACGCCGATGTCGGCGCCGTTAGCCACCACGGCCTGCTCGCAGGCATCGGCCCAGGGGTCCTGGGGGTCGGGGTGTATGCCGCCGAAATCCTCACGGGACTCCCCGTGAATCTCGATCACCTCGCACCCGAGACGGGAGAGGAGGCCCGCCAGATGCCCCGCGGCCGCTCCGTACATGGGGTCCACGACGACCTTCGGGTGGGCCGAGGCGATGGCGTCGCGGTCGACGCGGGAGGCCAGGGACCTCAGGTACGGGGTCATGATGTCCCGCTCCTCGAAGGCCCCGCGGCCCGACGTGGGCACGGCGGAGATGGTCTGCTCGACCCCGTCGAGGAACTTCCTGGTGACGGGCCCGCCGTCCGCGTCGCGGACGATCAGGCCCCCGAACTCGCACGAGCGCTCGCTCGCGGTGAGGATGACCGCCCCCACAGCCGAGGGGTCGTGCGCGCAGGTCCAGGCGACGGCCGGGGTGGGGCAGGCCGTCTCGGACACACGGACCACGAGGCCGTAGGAGGCGAGCACCCCCGCGACGGTGCGGGCGAGGTCGGCAGAGGCGTGGCGGGTGTCATAGCCGACGTACACCGTCGCCCCCGGGGAGGCGTCGGCCCACATCAGGGCGAGCGCGTCCGCGACGCGCGCGACGTTCTCCTCGGTGAAGCAGTCGGTGAACCGGGCGTTCCAGCCGTCGGCCCCGAAGCGGATGATGTCCGACCTCCTATCCAAGGAGCGACGCGCCCCTCTCGCCGAGCGCCTCACGGAAGGCCTCGACCTGGCTCGGGTCCTCCAGCGCCATCCGGGCGTTGGTCGCCGCCCAGGCGGCGGGGGTCCCGGTGTCGCAGCCCTCGGCGGGGTCAACCACCAGGGCGTACATCTCCTCCTCGGCGAGCAGGCGCTCCATGGCGTCGGTGAGCTGGATCTCGTTGCCGGCGCCGGGGCCCTGGGTGGCGAGGAGCTCCATGATGCGAGGCGTCAGGAGGTAGCGCCCCACGATGAACAGGTGCGAGGGCGCGCGCTCGGGGCGGGGCTTCTCGACGAGCCCCGTGACGCGCCAGACGGCGCCCTCCTGCTCGCCGCTGGCATCGGTCCCGGGCAGGCACCCGACGCACTCGCCCGCGATGATGCCGTAGCGGCTCACCTGGTCGGCGGGGACCGGCGCCACGGCGATGACCGACGCGCCGCCGTGCTCGCGGGAGACCTCGGCCATGCGGACGCACATCTTGCGATCGGGCACGAAGTAGTCGCCGAGGAGCACGAAGAACGGGTCGTGGTCTATCTCATCTGCCGCCATGAGCACGGCATGCCCGAGGCCTCGGGCCTCATCCTGGTAGACGAACGAGACGGGAAGGGTCGACGCGGCGTGCACGCGAGCGGCCTCCGAGGTCTTCCCGCGCTTGCGGAGCGTGGACTCGAAGGCATGGTCGACCGAGAAGTACGACTCGATCTGGGGCTTCTCGTGGGAGTTGACTATGACGACGCCGTCGACGCCGTCGGGCTCGAGGGCCTCCTCGACCACGTACTGGATGACGGGCTTGTCGAGGACGGGCAGCAGCTCCTTTGGCGTGCACTTGGTGGCAGGAAGGAAGCGCGTTCCCAGGCCGGCGGCAGGAATGATGGCCTTCATGTTGGTCCCTTCGGGTCGTTCTTGCAGGACGTCGGCACACGGGGCCGACGGCACCCGTAACATACCCAAACGCAACGCCCGCGAATCCATCACCCTGCCCAACGGACGCAGAAGCGCGCCCTCCGTCAGCCGAAGGGCGCGCCGCCACCTCTCGTCCACATGGCTGTGTCCGCGCTAGTCCTCGAGGACGACGATCCCCTGCCGCTCGAGGTAGTCGATCAGCCGCTGCATCGTGTCGTCGGACAGGACGTGCTCCATGAGGCAGGCCTCGCTGTCGGCCACCTCGGGCGAGACGCCGAGGTCGGTCTCCAGGAAGATGCGCAGCGCCCGGTGGGCACGCCACACGCGGGCGGCGTAGCTCGCGCCCTCGGGGGTGAGCGTCACCCGGCCGTAGCGGTTCTGCACGACCATGCCCGTCTCCTTGAGCATGGAGAGGGCCTTGTTGACACTGGCCTTGGAGACGCCGAGCTGCTCGGCGACGTCGACCGAGCGGACGGAGCCGTCCCCTGAGCCGTCCTCCCTGGAGATGCGGTAGATGGCCTCGAGATAGTCCTCGCCCGCCCGCGTGAGGGCATGGCCGACCTGCGACACGCCGTGCGTCATTGCCTTCTCCTTTGCCGTCATCAGGGCCTACAGGCCGTCGACCTCATCGGACAGGGCGGTGCGCTCGGCCCGGGCGCCGAGCGAGACGAGCTTCTCGACGAAGCGCTCGTACCCGCGGTCGATGTGGTGTATGTCAGAGACGGTGGTCGTGCCGTCCGCCACGAGCCCCGCCATGACGAGGGCGGCGCCCCCGCGCAGGTCAGGTGACTTCACCTGGGCCCCGGAGAAGGCGTCCACGCCATGGACGATCGCGTGGTGACCCTCGATCACGATGTCCGCGCCCATGCGCGAGAGCTCGCTCGCGAACATGAAGCGGTTCTCGAAGACGTTCTCCGTGATGATGCAGCTCCCCTTGGCGAGCGCGAGCAGGCACATGGTCTGCGCCTGCATGTCCGTGGGAAAGCCCGGGAACGGCAGGGTCTGGATGTCCGTGGGGACGAGCGGGCGCTCGCGCCAGACGGTGCAGGAGCGCGGCCCGCGCTCCACCGACGCCCCCATCTGCTCGTACTTCTTGAGGACGAGCCCGAGGTGGGCGGGCTCGAAGCCGCGCACGGTCACCGGCTCTCCCACGAGGGCGCCGATGGCGAGGAACGTGCCCGCCTCGATGCGGTCCCCCACGACCTCGTGCGTGACGGGGGTGAGCTCGGAGACGCCCTCTATCTCGATGACCGGCGAGCCGGCACCGCGAATCTTTGCCCCCATCTCGTTGAGGAGGTTGGCCAGGTCCACGATCTCGGGCTCGCGCGCGGCGTTGTCTATGGTGGCGGTCCCCTTGGCGAAGACCGACGCCATCATGAGGTTCTCGGTGGCGCCCACGCTCGCGAAGGAGAGGGTCACGGTGTCGCCGACCAGGCCGTGGGGGGCGCTGGCGTAGATGTTGCCGTGGTCAACCCTGAACCTCACGCCCAGCGCCTCGAGCCCCAGGATGTGCATGTCGATCTTGCGGGCGCCGATGTTGCAGCCACCCGGCATGGCCACGACCGCGCGGCCGAAGCGCGAGAGCAACGGGCCCAGCACGGCCGTTGAGGCACGCATCTGGGCCACGAGGTGATAGGGCGTCTCCCAGGAGCTCACCGCGGAGGTGTCGATTCTCAGCTCGTGCTCGTTCACGACCTCGATGCGGGCGCCGATGTTCTTGAGGACCTTGCCCATGACGTGCACGTCGGCGATGTTCGGGACGTTGGTGAGAGTGGTCACGCCGGGGGCCATGATGGTGGCGGCCATGAGCTTGAGCGCCGAGTTCTTGGCGCCCTCCACGTGGACCTCGCCCGTGACGGGATGGCCACCCTCTATCCTGATAACGTCCATCGAGCCTCCGTGCTAGCGAGGAGCCGTCTCGGCGTTGCCTGCCGCCTGCTTGAGCAGAAGGTTACACCACCTTATCTTCCTCTCGTAGTATGCGCTTCGATGGTCGCCCTCGCTCACGCCGTCGAGCATCTCGATGGCCTCGTCACGTGTCCTGCGCACGACATCCGGGTCTATGTCGTCAGAGCGGCGCGCGTGGTCCGCGAGAATGATGACCTCGTCACCGCTGATCTCCGCGTAGCCGCCGGAGACGATGATGCTGTACTCGCCACCGCCGTCCTCGGGCCGGCGGCGCATGCGCACGACGCCGTCGCCGAGGGCCACGATCTCGGGCGCGTGCCCGGGCCAGACGCCCAGCTCGCCCGCGTACGTGACGAGGATGAGGTTGGCCACCGGCCCCTCGTAGAGGAGCTGGTCCGGGCGCACGAAGCGGCAGTTGAGCTCTGCCATGGGCCTACTCCTGCGCCTGCTCGCCGGAGGCCGGGGCCGTCGCCATCGCCGCCGCGCGACGACGCACGTCCTCGATGGTGCCCGCGTAGCGGAACGCCTGCTCGGGGAGGTCGTCGCACTTGCCGTCGACGATCTCGGCGAAGGAGCGGACGGTGTCCTCGACCGTCACGTAGGTGCCGGGGTTGCCCGTGAACTTCTCGGCCACGTGGAACGACTGCGAGAGGAACTGCTGGATCTTGCGGGCGCGCGCGACGACGTTCTGCTGCTCCTCGGAGAGCTCGTCCATGCCGAGGATGGCGATGATGTCCTGG
>CAZUOD010000101.1:0-5024 GCA_964621975.1 uncultured Atopobium sp. | reverse complement strand
GTGTACTCGCCCTTGCGGTCCAGCACCACGGGCGCGAGCACGAGGGCGCGCCGGCCCTGCGCGTACTCGAGGACCTTGTCGGCGACCTGGTCCGTGGTCTGGCGCTCGATGACGCGGCCGCACTCCGGGCAGTGCGGCGTGCCCACGCGCGCGAAGAGCAGGCGCAGATAGTCGTATATCTCGGTGACCGTGCCCACGGTGGAGCGCGGGTTTCTCGAGGTGGTCTTCTGGTCTATGGAGACGGCCGGCGAGAGGCCGTCGATGCTGTCGAGGTCCGGCTTGTCCATCTGGCCGAGGAACTGGCGGGCGTAGCTCGAGAGGCTCTCCACGTAGCGGCGCTGGCCCTCGGCGTAGATGGTGTCGAAGGCGAGGCTGGACTTCCCCGACCCGGAGAGGCCCGTTATGACGACGAGCCTGTCACGGGGTATGTCCACGTCCACGTCCGCGAGGTTGTGCTCGCGCGCGCCGCGGATGACGATCGAGTCCTGGGCCATGGGACCTCCTGGTTCATGCGAGTCTCAGTCGCACAAGTGTAGTCGAGCCGCTGGGCCGCGCCCCAAGACGGCCCGGGCTCCACGGATTTGGCACACGTGTTCTGGTTTTTGGCGAGGCTGCCAGGCGAGAGTCGGCGCCCGGCAGCTAGCCGACGAGCACCTTCACGCAGATCTTCTTGAGCGGCGCCGGAGCGTCCGGGCAGCAGCCGGGCTTGTGCGCGTCGCACGGCGGCGTCACCACCAGCTCCCCCGCCCGAAGCGTCACCCACGCCTCGCGCGCGGGGGCCTCGTACAGGCCGAAGTCGTCGTCCTCGTTGAAGTCGCAGACCGGCGAGCACTCGCCCACGGGCGCCACGCCGATGAGCTCGGTCCCGCTCACCACGTAGTGGACGTCGGCGTAGCGGCGGTGCGCCTCGTAGTTCTTGTCGGCGGCCGGCACGGTGGTGAGCTCCTGCACGTTGGCGAAGACCTCGTCGCCGTCGATCTCGTGGCGACCGGGCGCGAGCTCGGCGAGGTCGGGCCGCGAGAGGAACGCGAGCGCCTTGGCGTAGCGCCCGCCAGAGAGGTCGTTCTCGGCCGCGTTCGCAACGGAGGTGAATATCATGGCTGTCTCCCATCTGGGTCTGGGCCCGTCCGGGGCCCCGTCCTGCGCCAAGTATGGACCATCGCGGACACGCGGCTTGGGTAGAATCGTCTCGTCACGGACGAGCGCCGCTCGGCAGCGCCAGGGAGAGGACAGCGAGATGGCAGACATCGACACCGAGAAGCTCCGCCAGGAGGTCGACGAGGTTCTGCACGGCCGGCCCAGGCAGCAGGCCCCCCAGGGCTTCGAGCAGAACGACCGCTCGAACGTGCGCCACGTCATCGGCGTGGTCTCGGGCAAGGGGGGCGTCGGCAAGTCGCTCGTGTGCGGGATCCTCGCCGTGGGCCTCGCGCGCCGCGGCGCGCGCGTGGGCATCCTCGACGCGGACATCACGGGCCCCTCCATCCCCCGGATGATGGGCCTTGCCGGCGAGCGCGCCCGCGCGGTGGACGACCTGCTCGTGCCCAGCCAGACGGCGAGCGGCATCAAGGTCATGAGCGCCAACCTCGTGCTCGAGCACGAGACCGACCCGGTGCTCTGGCGCGGGCCCGTGGTGGCCGGCGCCATCAGGCAGTTCTGGGAGGAGTGCGCCTGGGGCGAGCTCGACTACCTGCTCGTGGACATGCCGCCGGGCACGGGCGACGTGGCGCTCACGGTGTTCCAGTCGCTGCCGGTGGACGGCACCGTCATCGTGAGCTCGCCGCAGGACCTCGTGCAGATGGTCGTGGCCAAGGCCGTCAACATGGCGAGCCTGATGCGGGTGCCGGTGCTCGGCCTCGTGGAGAACATGGCCTACGTCGAGTGCCCGCACTGCGGTGAGAGGGTCTTTCCCTACGGGCCCTCGCGCCTGGAGGAGACGGCAGCCGCGCTCGACATCGACGCGCTGGGGCAGCTGCCCATCGACCCCGCGCTGGCCGCGGCCTGTGACGCGGGCACCTTCGAGCGGGACCTCCCCGAGGGCCTGCTCGACGAGGCGGTCGAGACCGTCGTGCGCGTGGCGGAGTTCGTGGACGCGCTCGGGACGGCGGACGCCTAGCTTGGCCGCGCGGCAGAACAGGCCCTCGCGCGCGGCCGCCCGACAGGCGCTGCTCGAGGCCGCGGCCGCCGTGCGCGTGCCCGAGCGGGCGGACGTGGCCGTCGTGGGCGGCGGCGCGGCGGGGCTCGTCGCGGCGATCGCCGCGGCCGAGGCCGGCTGCTCGACGGTGGTGCTCGAGCGCGCGCCGGAGTGCGGGCGCTCGATCCTCGCCACGGGCAACGGCCGCTGCAACCTCTCCAACGCGCGGCTCTCCTGGGAGCGCTACAACGACCCGGCCTTCGTGGAGGCTGTGTGCGGCGAGCGCTTCGGTGCGGACGTGCTGGACCTCTTCGAGGGATGCGGGCTCGCGTGCGCCGAGGAGGACGGCCGGCTCTACCCCCTCTCCCGGCAGGCGGCCTCGGTGCGAGACGTGCTGCTCGCCCGGGCGCGGCGCGGCGGCGTGACGCTCGCGCCCGCGCGCGAGGTCACGGTCGTGGCGCGCGACGGGCGGGATGGCTGGCGCGTGACGTTCTCCGGCATGGGAACAGGCGCGGGCGCGCTCGAGGCGCGCTGCGCGGTGCTCGCGACGGGCGGCGGCACGGAGATCACGCGCTCGCTCGGCCTCGCGTGCGCGCCGGACGAGCCCGTGCTCTGCCCCCTGGCCTGCGAGCCCGTCGGCACCCTCTCGCTTGCCGAGCTCGACGGGCGGCGCGCGCACGTGGTGGCGCGCCTGCTGCGGGACGGGCGCGAGGTCGCGCGCGAGACGGGCGAGGTGCTCTTCCGTCCCTACGGCGTCTCGGGGATCGTCGCCTTTGACCTCTCGCGCGAGGCGCGGGCAGGGGACGTGCTCTCGCTCGACCTCACGGCCGGGCTCGACCGTGCGCGCGCCGAGCGGCTCGCGAGGGCGGCCGGCGGCTGCCGGGGCCTGCTCGACCCCGTGGTGGCCCGCGCGCTCGGGGACTCCCTCGAGCTCGCGCGCGACCTGCGGCTCCAAGTGCTCGGCCCGGCCGAGCCCGAGCGTGCGCAGGTGACGCGCGGCGGGCTCCTCGCGGGGCAGTTCCTGCCCGAGACCCTCGAGGCGCGCGAGCTGCCGGGGCTCTTCGCCTGCGGCGAGGCGCTCGACGTGGACGGGGCCTGCGGGGGCTTCAACCTCGCCTGGGCCTGGAAGAGCGGCCTGGTGGCCGGGCACGGGGCGGCCGGGCGGGCGCTTCGGACGAAGGGGGTCCCATGCTCGAGGTGACCGGCATCCGCGTGCCGCTTCGCGAGCTCGACGGCTCGGACGCCGCCGAGCTTGCCGCATGCCGCCGCGCGCTCGCGCGCAGGCTGCGCGTGGGTGAGCGCGAGCTCGGCGACGTCGAGCGGCACCGGCGCTCCGTGGACGCCCGCCGGCGCGGGAACGTCCTGGTGACGTTCACCCTGCGGACGGGCCTTCCCGGCGGGGAGCCGGCCGAGCGCAGGCTCCTGGGCCGCCTCGCCCGCCGCCATGACGACAAGGGCGTCTCCCTCGTCGACGAGAGGCCCTATGGCCTCCCGCCGGCCGTCCCGGGTGCCCCCGCACAGCGGCCCGTCGTGGTGGGCGCGGGGTGCGCAGGGCTCTTCTGCGCGCTCGCGCTGGCCCGCGCCGGGCTGGAGCCTCTGCTCGTCGAGCGCGGGGACGACACCGCGCGCCGCTCGGAGATCGTCCGCCTCCACGACAAGACGGGCGCGCTCGACCCCGAGAGCAACATCCAGTTCGGCGTGGGCGGCGCGGGCACCTTCTCCGACGGCAAGCTCCAGACCGGCACGAGGAGCCCGGCGCACCGCCTCATCCTGGAGACCCTCGTGGCCGCGGGAGCGCAGCGGGAGATCCTCTGGGACGCCAAGCCCCACGTGGGAAGCGACGTGCTGCCGCGCGTGGTGAGCGAGGTCGTCCGCCAGATCGAGGAGGCCGGCGGCGAGGTCCGCTGCCGCTGCCGCATGACGGACGTGGACGTGACCGGCGGGCGCGTGCGCGGGGTGACGCTCGCGGCCACGGGCCCGGACGGCACCGAGCGAGAGGAGCGCGTGGCCGCGAGCTGCGTGGTGCTCGCCTGCGGGCACTCCGCGCGCGACGTCTTCTCGCTGCTGCGCGAGCGCGGCGTGCCCATGGAGCGCAAGACCTTCGCGATGGGCGTGCGCATCGAGCACCTCCAGCGCCGGATCGACCGCGCGCTCTACGGCGACGCCGCGGGGCATCCCGCGCTGGGCGCCGCGCCCTACAAGCTCTCCTGCCACCTGCCCTCCGGCAGGAGCGCCTTCTCGTTCTGCATGTGCCCGGGCGGCTACGTGGTCTCGGCGGCGAGCGAGCCAGGCGGCGTCTGCACCAACGGCATGAGCCTCTCGGACCGCGCGGGCGCCAACGCCAACGCGGGCCTGCTCGCCAACGTGTTTCCCGAGGACCTCCCCGGCGACGACATACTCGCCGGCGTCGAGCTGCAGCGTGCCTGCGAGCGGGCGGCCTTCGCCGCGGGTGGCGGCGCCTTCCGCGCGCCGGCGCAGCTCGTGGGCGACTTCCTCGCGGGCGTGCCCTCGAGCGCGGGCGGCGAGGTCGTCCCCACCTACCCGCGCGGTGTGGCCTGGGGCGAGGTGGCGCCGTGCCTGCCCGACTACGTGAGCGAGACCCTGCGCGCCGCGATCCCCCAGATGGGCCGGCGCCTGCGCGGCTTTGACGCTGCCGACGCCGTGCTCACGGGCGTGGAGACGCGCTCGAGCTCGCCGGTGCGCGTGACCCGCGGCGACGACGGCCAGAGCGTGGGCGTGCGCGGCCTCTGGCCCGTGGGCGAGGGCGCGGGCTACGCAGGCGGCATCATGAGCGCCGCAACCGACGGGATTCTCGCCGCCGAGAAGATCGTGGCGGAGTACGCGGCACTCTAAGCCGTATGCGTCGCAGGATCAATCACGTGCACCATTGCCC
>CAZUOD010000100.1:0-5033 GCA_964621975.1 uncultured Atopobium sp. | reverse complement strand
CCCTCGCCTGCGCCGCCACGGCCACGTCCCCCGCGGTGCCGGCGGCGCTTGGGCTTGGCCGCACCGGTGCCGCCGGCCGCGCCGCCGTCGCCAGCGGGCACCTGGCCCTGACCCTGGCCCTGCGCCTGCTGCGCGCGCCTCTTGCGCGAGGGCTGCATGCCGCGCGGCTGGTTGCCCTGGCTTCCCTGGCCGCCCTTGTCACCCGGCCGACGGGTGCGCTTGGCGCCCTGCTGCGAGGGGCTCGCGCCCTGCTCGGAGCCGCCGTTCTCCGCAGCCTGATGGTGACGGCGCCGGCGCGTGGTCGGCTGCGCGGCGGGCGCGTCCTGCGAGGCCGCTGCCGCCCCACCGTCGCCCGGGCGACGCTTGCGGCGCCTGCGCGTCCCCTGCCCCTCCCCCTCGGGAGACGTCGGGGCCGGGGCGGCCTGCGCGTCCCTCTCGCCCGATGACGCGCGGGTGCGCTTGCGCTTGGGCCTCACGAAGATGTCATCGTCAGCCGGGGCCTCCTTCGGCGCCACGCCCATCTTGCGGTCCAGCTCGGCCAGCGCCATCTGCACGTCCGGGGACTCCAGGCGGTCCAGCACCTCACGCGTCACGGTATCCGGGCGACACGGGCAGCCCAGCTCCTCGGACTTCTTGTGCGCGGCCTCGGAGGCCGTCATGTCGGCGAGCGCCACACGAATCTGCTTGCCGCTCTCGAGGCGCAGGCAGATCTGCTCCTTGGGGGTGTCGTACTCCACGATCTTGGCCTTGCCGAGGGGCGTGTCTATGACGGCGTTCCTCTTGGGGGCGCGGCCCTTGAAGTCGCGGTAGGCCTCGAACTCGTAGCGCAGGCAGCACATGAGCCGGCCGCACGCGCCGGAGATCTTGGTCGAGTTGAGCGGGAGGTCCTGCTCCTTTGCCATGCGGATGGAGACCGGGTCGAAGCTCATGTTGAAGCGTCGGCAGCAGAGCTCCTGGCCGCAGTGGCCGTAGCCGCCCACGATGGCCGCCTCCTCGCGCACGCCGATCTGGCGCATGTCGATCCGCACATGGAACTCGCGCGAGAGGTCACGCACGAGCTGGCGGAAGTCCACGCGCTCCTCGGCGGCGAAGTAGCAGACGGCCTTGTCGCCGTCGAAGAGGTACTCCACGCCCACGGGCTTCATGTCCAGCCCCGACTCCGAGACGTGCCTGCGGAAGGCCGGCATGGAGTCCTCTCCCCGCTGGGCGAGGAGCTCGGCGCGCTGGAGGTCCTCCTCGGTGGCGATGCGCAGGACCTCATGCAGCTGGGAGCGGCCCACCTTGGCGGCGAGCTCGTCATCTGTGACCTCGCGGGCGTCTGCCGTGGCGAGGCCGATCTCCTGGCCGCGCTCGGTCTGGCAGATCACGTGGTCGGCCTCCTGGGCCCCGGTGTCGGCAGGGTCGAACCAGAGCTCACGGGCCGCGAAGGTGAACTTCACCGGAATGACGGTGGGCATGCGAGTGCCTCCTTGACGCTGAGGAGCATGACCTCGAGGGTCAGCTGGGGAGATACGTTGTGGGCGAGGTCGTCCGCCGCGCGCGAGCAGGCCTCGAGCGCACGGATGACCCCCGCGGTGTCGGTCGCCGCCGCGAGACGGTCGACGGTGGCTGCGGCATCCTCGTTCACGAGGGGCGCCGACACGTCCTCGCAGCGCACCAGCACGTCTCGCAGGACGGACTCCGCCGCCGCCAGAGCCTCCATCATACCCGAACGCTCACGGGCGGTGAGCTCGCGCTTGTTGGCGTCAGCCACCTGCTTGAGCGCTGCGGAGGTGAGAAAGTCACGCGTCTCGCTGAGCGCGGCCTCCTGGGCCTCCCTGACGTCGGCGAGCGGCACGGCCACGGCGTCCACCAGCTCGCGCGCGGCGAGGAGCACGTCCCACGAGTCGGCCCGCGCGAGGGAGTCCAGCGTGTCCACCATGAGCCGGCGCACCTGCCGGCGGGCCGTGGAGCGCAGGTACTCGACGGCGCGCGTGGGCGTGCCGGCCACGGCGAGCGCGACGGCGGCCTCGGACCTGCTCGCAGCGCAGGCCCGCATGACCGACTCGACCCCTGCCGTCGGCGAGACCACGCGGAAGGGCACCTGCTGGCAGCGGGAGACGATCGTGGGCAGCATGGCCGCCGCGCTTCTCCCGCACAGGATGAACATCACGCCCGCAGGCGGCTCCTCCAAGGTCTTGAGCAGCGCGTTCGCCGCCGCCCCGCGCAGCAGCTCGGCGCGCTGGAGCACGTAGACCTTGGCGGAGGCGCGCACCGGAGCCAGGCTCGCGTCGGCGATGAGCTCGCGGACCTGCGCCACGAGGTAGCCGGTGGCGCTGCCGGGCTCGAGCCAGCGGACGTCCGGGTGGGTGCGGTGCGCCACGCGACGGCACTCGTCGCAGGAGGCGTCCCCTCCGGCAGGGCAGATGACGCAGGTGGCCAGGGCCTCGGCCGCCTCGTGCTTGCCCGACCCGGGCGCGCCCAGGAAGAGGTAGGCATGCGAGAGCCGACCCTCGGCGAGCGCCGTGGCGAGAAAGTCGCGCACGCGCGGCTGGTCCGAGAGGCCCGCGAGGGCCGCGGGAACGGGCGCGGCCACGGCTAGCCCGCCTCGACGAGGTCGGCGAGGGCATCGAGCAGGCGACGACGGACGGCGTCCCGCTTGCCGGAGGCGTCGACGAGGCGCACGCGGTCGGGCTCCTCGGCGGCGAGGCGCAGGTAGGCCTCGCACACGCGACGCTGGAACGCGAGGCCCTCGGCCTCCAGCCGGTCCGCCGCGAGCGAGGTCGCGCGGGCGTAGGCGAGCTCGGGGTCGAGCCGCAGCACGAGCGTGCGGTCCGGTGTGACGCCGCAGCTGCCGAGCTCGTTGGCCCGGCGCACGAGCGCCTCGTCGAGGCCGCGGCCGCCGGCCTGGTAGGCATAGGTGGAGTCGTAGTAGCGATCGCACACCACCACGGCGCCGCGCGCGAGGGCAGGCTCGATGACCTGCCGTGTGAGCTGAGCGCGGCTGGCCTCGTAGAGCAAAAGCTCGCACTCGGGGGCCATCTCGGAGTTGGTGGGGTCAAGGAGCAGGGCGCGGATCTTCTCGGAGAGCGCCGTCCCGCCCGGCTCGCGCAGCCGCACGACCTCGCGCCCCATGGCGGCGAGGGCGTCCGCGACAAGCGCCGCCTGCGTGGACTTGCCACAGCCGTCCGGCCCCTCAAGCGTGATGAACACCCCGCGCATGGCTTCCTTCCCACAGTCCCCAACCTCTTCATGGTAGCGCGGGGCGCTCGGCGCCGCGAGAAAACCATGCTCCCGGGGTGCCGCAGGAGGGCGGGTGATGTGTCTCAGCTTTACCGGTACTGTCCCCGAGCCGCATGCTCCCCACACAACGGGCAGGTTGCGGACGTTCCAAAGCCGAGAACCGTCCGGAACCTGCCCGTCGTCAGGGGCTCACCGACGCAGGGAAGACCCTGCGCGCTACCGCACGAAGTTGGTCCAGACGCCCGGCTCGCGCGCCGGCGCCTCCACGCCCGCCGCACGGCCGGCCTCGATCGAGCGCAGGAGCCACGCCATGTTGCGGCCGAGCTGGCGCATGGTCCACAGGCCCTCCTCGTCCTGCTCGACCTCCTCGGCGCTCGCACCGTGCACCATGTTCCAGTAGCGGCTGCTCACGATGGGCATCTGGGAGATCGTGAAGAACTTCTCGATGTCTGTGAGGGCCGAGGTCGTGCCCGCACGGCGGGCCGCCGTCACGGCGGCGGCCGGCTTCAGCGCGAAGACGTCGGGCTGGCCGGCGCGGCCGTTGGCGTAGAAGAGCCGGTCCATGAAGCCCAGGAGCGACGCCCCGGCGTGGCTGTAGTGAACCGGCGCGCCGAAGACGAAGCCGTCGGCCTCGGCGGCCCTCCCCCTGAACTCGTTGACGACGTCATCGATCGCGCAGCGGCCCAGCTTGGCGCAGGCGTTGCACGCCATGCAGCCACCCACCGGCCGCGCGCCGATCCAGAAGGTCTCGGCCTCCACGCCGCTCTCAGCGAGCGAGCGCGCCACCTCCTCGAGCGCACGGTTGGTGCATCCCGCCTTGTGCGGGCTTCCGTTGACGAGAAGAACCCTCATGTGCGTCCCCTCTCCGCGTGGCTCCGTTCTCCCCCGCCGCGGCGCCGGCCCCTCTGCCGTGCGCTACGCGTGTCCGCGTCCCCGCGAGCCCGACGCGCGCCGGCCCCCGCGGCCCGCGGGCCTCTTCTCCCGGCCCGGGCACTCCATGTTGGGGCAGAGCCTCCACGGCCCGCGCTGCGTGGTCACCACGACCAGCGGCGCCCCGCAGTCCGGGCATGTCTCGCCGGTGGCCTCGAGCTTGCCGCGCGCCGGCAGCGGGTAGCTCGTCCCGCACTCGTCGTAGTTGGTGCACCTGATGAAGCGCTTGCCGCTCTTCTCGGACTTGTGCGCCACCAGGCGCCCCTCGCGCCCGGCCTCCTCGCACGCGGGGCAGGGGCCCACGTCCACGTCGGGCTCGCGGTTGGTGGGGCACGCCGGGTTCACGCAGGTCTCGTACGCGCGGTTGCGGAACGGCTGCACCCTCACACGCGGCGCCCCGCACTCCGGGCACACGGCCGCCTCGCCCTCCAGCGCCGAGATTTTGCCCTGTGGCAGCGGATAGGTGACGTCGCACTCGGGCCAGCCCATGCAGCCCACGAAGCTCCCGCGCGTCTTGGCGGAGGTCTTCACCACGAGGTCATGGCCGCACGTGGGACACGTCCCCACCTTGGCATCGGCCGTCACGGCGTCCGCGATGGCCTCCGAGACGTCGTCGGTGTGCTCCACGAGCTCGTCCATGAGGTCGGCGAGCAGGGCGCGCGAGTGCGTGACCACCTGCTCCTGGCTCGTCGCGCCCTCGGCCACGTGCGTCATGTCGTCCTCGAGCTCGGAGGTCATCTCGGGCGTGGTGATGCGCGGCGCCCAGGTGGACAGCGCGTCGATGATGGCCATGCCGAGCTGGCTCGGCTCGATCGGGTCGTTCTTGAAGTACTTGCGCTCGTAGAGCGTGTCGATGATGCTCGCGCGCGTGGACTTGGTGC
>CAZUOD010000099.1:0-5114 GCA_964621975.1 uncultured Atopobium sp. | reverse complement strand
GAGACCTTCCGCGAGTGGACGAGCCGCATCGACGACACCCACTACTGCCTGGGCTCGGTCATGGGGCCGCATCCCTTCCCCACGATGGTGCGGGACTTCCAGGCCGTCATCAGCAAGGAGGCGCGCGAGCAGATGCTGGCGGCGGAGGGCCGGCTGCCGGACGCGGTGCTCGCCTGCGTGGGCGGCGGGTCCAACGCCATCGGCAGCTTCTACCACTTCATCGGCGACGAGGGCGTGCGGCTCATAGGCTGCGAGGCGGCCGGGCGCGGCGTGGACACGGCCGAGACCGCGGCCACCATGGCCACGGGGCGCCTCGGCATCTTCCACGGCATGAAGAGCTACTTCTGCCAGGACGAGTACGGCCAGATCGCGCCGGTCTACTCCATAAGCGCGGGGCTCGACTACCCGGGCGTGGGGCCCGAGCACGCGTGGCTGCGCGACAGCGGCCGGGCCGAGTACGTGGCCGTGACCGACGACGAGGCCGTGGGCGCCTTCGAGTACCTGAGCCGCACCGAGGGCATCATCCCGGCCATCGAGAGCGCGCATGCCGTGGCCTGCGCCATGGAGCTCGCGCCCACCATGGGCCCGGACCAGATCATTCTCGTCACGCTCTCGGGGCGCGGCGACAAGGACGTGGCGGCCATCGCCCGCTACCGGGGGGAGGACCTGCATGAGTAGGATCGAGCGCGCCTTCACCGCCGCCGACGGCACCAGGAAGAAGGCGTTCATACCGTTTCTGACCTGCGGTGACCCCACGCTCGAGGTGAGCGAGGAGTGCGTGGTCGCCATGGCGCGCGCCGGCGCCGACCTCATCGAGCTGGGGATACCGTTCTCGGACCCCACGGCCGAGGGTCCCGTGATCCAGGCGGCCAACGTGCGGGCGCTCTCCGGGGGCGTCACCACCGATGACGTCCTCGCGCTCGTGAGGAGGGTCCGGCGGCGCACCGACGTCCCGCTCGCCTTCATGACCTACGCCAACGTGCTCTTCTCGTATGGGATCGAGCGCTTCGCGCGGGCGGCGGCCGAGGCCGGCGTGGACGGCGTCATCCTGCCGGACGTCCCGCACGAGGAGCGGGCCGAGTTCGCCGAGCCCCTGGCCGCCTGCGGGCTCGACCTCGTGAGCCTCGTGGCGCCCACCTCCCACGAGCGCGTGCGCGAGATCGCGGCCGACGCCACGGGGTTCCTCTACGTCGTGAGCTCGCTCGGCGTGACCGGCGTGCGAAGCGAGATCACGACCGACATCGACGCGATGGTCGCGCTCGTGCGCGAGGTCACGGACGTGCCGTGCGCCGTGGGCTTTGGGATCTCCACGCCCGCGCAGGCCCGCGAGATGGCGGCGAGAAGCGACGGCGCGATCGTGGGGTCGGCCATCGTGCGGATCCTCGCCGAGCACGGCGAGGACGCGGTGCCGCACGTGGAGGCCTACGTCCGCGAGATGGCCGCGGCGGTCCACGGCTAGGCCCAAGGGGCTGCGGGCGCATCAGGAGGCGGGGCAGGGACCTCTCCGGGCTCCGTGCGCGCGGTGAGGTCCCGCCCGACCCGGTGCGCGCAGAAAAGGGCGGGGTTGCAGAGGGCAGGCTGCCGAGCGCTCAGAAAAGCGGTGGGTTGCGGGGCCACCGCGGGTGCGACGCGCAGGTATCGGGGAGGCTGCGACGCACTGGGAGGATGTGCTCGCCACAACCTCCCCGATACCTGCGCGCACCGGGGTGCCGGAGCGCCGTCGCGGCAGGGCGAGCGCGCCAGGCCCGCCCTGCCGCGCGTTACCTGCCGGGGCTGCCGCCCATCATGCCGCCGTCGGCGCCGTCGCCCATCACGACGTCGTCCTGGCCCGTGCCGCCGTCACCCATGGTGACCATGCCGCCCATGGTGCCGCCGGGAGATTGGCCCATGACGCCGCCGAGGCCGACCTCGCTCACCGAGGTCGAGTCGGCCGTGACCTCGGTGCTCGAGGAGCCGCTCGAGACCGTGTACGTCTCGCCGACCTCCATGCCCGGCGCGCTCACGACCACGCTGTCGTAGGAGCGCGAGGGCGTGTAGCTCGCAAGCACGGTGCCGTCCGAGTCGCAGAGCGTGAGCTCCTGGCCGGCCTCCCCGCTCAGCGAGACGAGCAGCGAGACCTGCGTGGAGTCCTCGCCGAGGTTCTGCGCCATGCTCGAGGATCCCACGGCCACGAGCGTGCCGCCCGTGATGGTGCCGGTGCCGGCGTAGTCGAGCGCGCCGTCGGCCCCGCTCGACGGGCCCGTCACGTAGATCTCGCCGCCGGTGATCGTGAGGTCGCCGTTGGAGTCGATCCCGTCGCCCTGCGCGTCGATGGTGAGCGTGCCGCCGCTTATGAGCAGCCACGCCGTGTCGTCGTTCTCGTCGCCGCCCGCCTCCATCATCGACCAGTGCGAGCCCGAGTCGGCCCCCTCGGCCCCGTCGCCGTCCGGCTCGCCGGCCGCGTTGATGCCGTCGTCGGAGGAGGTGATGTCGATCGTGCCGCCCGCGATCGTCACGGTGGAGCCCTCGATCCCCTCGTAGCTCTCGGTGATCGTGATGGTGCCGCCGTAGATGGCGAGGTCGTACTCGGCGTGCAGGCCGTCGTCGCCGGCGGCCACCTCGATCGTGCCGTCATCGACCTGCAGCACGCCGCTCGCGTCGAAGCCGTCGGAGGCGGCCGTCACGGTGATGGTGCCGCCGCCCACGTAGATGTAGCCGAGGCTCGTGTCATCCTCGTTCTCGCAGTGGATGCCGTCGGTGCCGCCCGTGAGGTCCCACGTGCCGCCCGCCACGGCCACCGAGTCGTTGGCCTGGATCGCGTGGCCCGACGCCGTGACCGTGACCTCGCCCGAGACGAGCGTGAGGTCGTCCTTGCCCACGATGCCATGGCCCTGAGCGGAGCTCACCTCGAGCGCGCCGTCACCGTTGATGGTGAGGTCGTCGCAGGAGAAGATCGTGCCGTCCAGGTTGTGGTCGTCCTCCTCGGCGTCCTCGCCGGTGGCCGCGAGGGCGTTCTGCGAGCCGGAGGCCAGCGTGAGGAAGACCTTGTCGGCGTTTCGCACGTAGAGCGCGCTTGCGCCCGAGCACGTGACGCTCGCGCCGTCGAGCACGATCTGGACCTTCTCGTCGTCGCCCACGTCGACCACGATGCGCCCGTCGGAGAGCGTGCCGCTCACCACGTAGACGCCCTCCGCCGTGATCGTGACCTCGGAGCCGTCCACCGTGACGCCCGACCCGTCCACGGAGGTGCCGTCGTCGGAGAGCTCGATCGTGGCCACGACGTCGTCCTCGTCGTAGCTCGGGTCGAGGTCCCGGTCGGAGAAGAGCGACGAGGTGTCGATCAGGGTGCCGGTCGCCGCGCTCGCGGTCCCGGCGTCGCTGACCGTGATCTCGGAGCTCGCGCTCGTGGTGCTGTCGCCATCGGCCGAGCAGGCCGAGAGCCCGGCCCCCGTGCCCAGGGCGAGCGTGAGGGCGAGCCCCGCGGCCACCGCCCGGCGCGCCAGCTGCTGCCTAGAGCTGGACATCGGGCGTCATCTCCCGGTGGGCGATCGCCACCTCGAGGTTGCCGTTCCTGCAGCGCAGCTCGTCGATGAGGGCCTTCTCCGAGGCGCCGGGGGCGAGGCACACGTTGTAGGTGAGCCTGAAGATGCTGCCCATGTTGGCCGTCTTCACGCTCACGAGGTCGCATTCCTCGAGGTAGCGCGCGAAGACGTCGTCGAAGGCCCCCACGTAGTCGAGGTCCTCGGGTATGCTCACCTTGAGCGAGCGCGCCCCGCGCTCGGCCCGCCCGCCGAGGCCCGCGAGCTGGTAGACCAGGCACGCCCCGCCGACGAGGACCGTCGTGAGCGCGGCCACGGCCACGTAGCCCATCCCCGCGGCAAGTCCCACGCACATGGCGAGGAAGAGAAAGCCGATGTCCCTCGCGGAGCCCGGCACGCTGCGGAAGCGCACGAGCGAGAAGGCCCCCGCCACGGCGACGCCCGTGCCCACGTTGCCGTTCACGAGCGCGATCACCACGCACACGACGGCGGGGAGTATCGCGAGCGTCACCACGAAGCTCTGCGTGTGGCGGTTGCGGACGCAGTACGCCCCTGCCAGCAGGAGCCCCAGGACGAGCGCTGCCACGAGGCATGCGGCAAGGGACGCGAGGTCCACCTCGGTGCTCGTGGATGATGAGAAGATCGATGCAAGCATGTGTCACTCCCTGCTCTAGAGTCTCATGTGGGCCGGCCTGTGCGCCACCTGCCGGATCGCCCCGCGGGACGGCATCGCCACGGGCCGGGGCGCGCGCCGCGGCGCCGCGGGCGCCCCCTGGCGCCTGACGGGCGCCGTCTCGGGCGCGAGCGCCCCTGCGCCGCTTCGCGCCAGGAGCTGCCGGCAGGCCAGCACGTACTTGGAGCAGCCCCTGCTGCGGATGCCCTCCTCGGAGAGGTGACGCACGAGCCACAGGGGCATCCCTCCCAGGCACTTGACCTCGAGGATGGAGATGTCGCCCTCGAGGATGGCCTCGCCGTCGTCCCCGTCGGCCAGGGAGAGGCGCTCCCAGCGGGCGCGCGGCCTCGCGTCGAGGGTCATCCGGAACTCGTGGTCCTCGGGCGAGAAGTACCCCACGCGGTCGTAGGCCACGAGGGCGCGCGGGGCCAGGTCCTCGTAGCGGCGGGCCGTGAAGTCGATCTCGCGCTCTATCTGCGTGCGCGGGCGGCCGTGGCCCGAGAGCAGCGCCCTGGCCTCGGCCTCGGGGAGCTCGACCCGGCGCTTGTAGACCACGCCGTCCCACTTCTTCTTGATCTCGGCGAAGACGGGCTCGCCGGCGCTCAGGACGCCGTAGCTGCGCTCGCGGACCTTCTCCTTGTAGGTGGGATGGTCGGCCGAGCGCCGGGCGAGCAGCAGCGTCGGCGTGTCGTAGTAGAGGCTGCAGATGGTCGAGGGGCCGTACGCGTCCTGCTCCATGCGCTCGGCCATGACCCGCTCGAGCCGCGCGCGCTGGCCGCGGTCGAGCAGGAACTTCACCTCACTTCTCTTGAACACCGTCTGTACCTGCGTCTGTGTCTGGGCCATGGGGGTCACCTCGCTCTCTCGGACCCTACGGTAGGGGCCCCGCCTTAAAGCCCGGCTGAAGAGCGGCTCCGTTCCGT
>CAZUOD010000098.1:0-5184 GCA_964621975.1 uncultured Atopobium sp. | reverse complement strand
TTGTCTGGGAATTTTGCCTCTTGACAGCGCGTCCAAAGTGGTAATGCGCTCAGGACGGGCCCAAAGGGCTCCACGGAGGCCGCTACGAGCGCGCCTCTCGCGGCCTGCTGCCGCTCAGCGTGCGATAATCGTCGTGCCATCAGTCCGCCGGCCAACCACGCGAGGAGGCCCCGTGCCCCAGAGCAGCCATGAGATGAACCCCACCAGGATGACGTCGGTCGAGGGCGCGCCCATGCCGCAGGACCTCGAGGCCGAGGCCTCGGTCCTCTCGGCCATGATGGTCTCGGCGGACGCCCTGCAGGAGTGCCTCATCGACCTTGCGCCGGACGACTTCTATCTCCCGTCAAACCGCACGGTCTTCGTGGCCATGCGGGAGATGTTCGACAAGAACCTCCCGATAGACACCATCTCGCTCGCGGACTACCTCAAGAGCGCCGGCGAGCTCGAGCGCGTGGGCGGCCGGAGCTACCTCCTGGGCCTGGGCTCCAACTCGCTCGCGCTCGTGGGCTGGCGGCGCCACGTGGAGATGCTGCACCGCGACACCACCCTGCGCAAGATGATCAGCGCCTCCGCGCAGATCACGGCGCTCGCCTACGACGCCCCCGAGGACACCAAGGAGGTCGTGGACCAGGCCGAGCGGATGCTGCTTGACGTCACCAACAGGGACGTCAAGAGAAACGAGCAGTCCCTCGAGGAGATCATGGCCGACCTCTACGAGGAGCTTGGGCAGAACGCGGCCGACCGCGACAGGCCGCTCGGGGTCGCCACGGGCTTCCCGCGCATCGACGAGTGCCTGCTCGGGCTGCGGCCGGGCCAGATGATCGTCATCGGCGCGCGCCCCGGCGTGGGAAAGACCTCGTTCGCGCTCAACCTCGCGACCAACGCCGCCTTCGCGGGCGCGTCGGTCGCGCTCTTCTCGCTCGAGATGTCCAAGGTGGAGATCGCGCAGCGCCTGCTGGCGGCGAACGCGCGCGTGGGGCTGCAGGAGATCCGCTCGGCGCGCATCAGAAACGAGCAGTGGCCGCAGATCCTGCAGGCCACCAACGACCTCTCCCAGCTCGACATCATGATCGACGACACCCCGGGCACCACCGTGACGGAGATCCGCGCCAAGGCCCGAAGGATCCTCCGCGGCAAGGAGACGGGCCTCGTGATCATAGACTACCTGCAGCTCATCTCGCCGCCCGCCGGGGGCCGCAGGTCGGACAGCCGCGCCACGGAGGTCTCCGAGATGAGCCGCGGCATCAAGATCATGGCCAAGGACCTCGGCGTGCCCGTGGTGGCGCTCTCCCAGCTCAACCGCACCGTGGAGAGCCGTACCGGCAAGCGCCCGCAGCTCTCGGACCTGCGCGAGTCGGGCTCCATCGAGCAGGACGCCGACATCGTGGCGCTCCTCGACCGCTCGATGAACGAGGACGAGGCCGCTCGCGATGACCGCCCGAACATGAACGAGACCACGTTCATCATCGCCAAGAACCGCTCGGGCGCGCTGGCGGACATCCCGCTGACGTTTCTCCCCGGATCCACCAAGTTCGTGGAGGTTGACGCCTTCCACTAGCCGCGTCGCCCTTGCGGGCCACCGGCGCGACAGGCCCTGTATAATCGAGGGGCATGTGACTTCGCGACGAGAGGTACGTTTATGCCAGCATCAGTGCTCGTGGGTACTCAGTGGGGCGACGAGGGCAAGGGCAAGGTCACCGACCTCATCTCCGGCGACTTCGACGTGGTCTGCCGCTATGCCGGCGGCGCCAACGCCGGGCACACCGTCATCGCCAACGGCAAGAGGCTCGCGCTGCACCAGGTCCCCTCCGGCGTCATGTACGAGGGCACCTACCCCGTGATCGGCAACGGGTGCATCGTGGACCCGGAGATCCTCCTCTCAGAGATCGACACCCTCGCCGAGCAGGGCATCTCCGCCAAAAACCTCAAGATCTCGGGCAACGCCCACATCGTCATGCCCTACCACAAGGACCTCGACGGCGCGCACGAGAAGAAGCTCGGCAAGAACCTCATCGGCACCACCAAGCGCGGCGTGGGCCCCTGCTACATGGACAAGATGAACCGCACCGGCCTGCGCATCCAGGACATGCTCGACGAGAAGATCTTCCGCCAGAAGCTCGAGAGCGCGCTCGCCTACACCAACCCCATCCTCGGGCGGGTCTACGAGCTTCCCACCTACACCGTGGACCAGATCTGCGAGACCTACCTGCCCTACGCCGAGAGGATCCGCCCCTACATCGTGGAGAGCAGCCTCTTCCTGAACGAGCAGCTCGAATCCGGCAGGAACATCCTCTTCGAGGGCGCCCAGGCCACCATGCTCGACATAGACCACGGCACCTATCCCTTCGTGACGAGCTCCAACTGCACGGCGGGCGGGGCCGTCACCGGCTCGGGCGTGGGCCCCACCAACATAGACCGCGTGCTCGGCGTGGCCAAGGCCTACCTCACGCGCGTGGGCTCGGGCCCCTTCCCCACCGAGCTCTTCGACGAGATAGGGGACAGGCTCGGCGAGGTGGGCCACGAGTACGGCGTGACCACCGGGCGCAAGCGCCGCTGCGGCTGGTACGACGCCGTGGTGGTCAACTACGCCGCGCGCGTGAACGGCCTCACCGACCTCGCGATCACCAAGCTCGACGTGCTGGGATGCCTCGACGAGATCAAGGTCTGCGTGGCCTACGAGTGCGACGGCGTGACCTACCACACCGTCCCCGAGCACCAGAGCGTCTTCTACCACGCGCAGCCGGTCTACGAGACCCTGCCCGGCTGGGGGTGCGACATCTCCGGCGTCCGCAACTTCTACCAGCTCCCGCGCGAGGCCAAGGACTACATCGACTTCCTCGAGCAGCTCGCCGGCGTGCGCGTGTCCATCATCACCGTCGGGCCTGACCGCGAGCAGACCATCGACCGCTACTGGCACTAGTCACGAGAGCTGCGTGGCCCGTGAGCGAGAAGGACTTCGCCATCGTCTGCGACAGCGGCTGTGACCTCTCCGAGCGGTTCTTCGAGCGGACCGGGGTCGAGCTGGTGCAGCCTGACGACGACGAGCCGTCGGCCGACGGGCTCATCGCCGCCTTCGAGACCCGCTACCGGGCGCTCGCTGAGCGGGGGTGCGTGCGGGTCATCTCGGTGCACTCGGCATCGACCTTCTCCGAGGAGCTCCTTGCCGCCCGCGAGGCCGCACGGGCCTGCGCGGGCCTGGTTGACGTGCGGGTGGTGGACTCCGGCTCGGCCTCGGCGGCCACGGGCATGGTGGTATTTCGACTGGCATACCATAGAGAGCACGGCGTCCCGTTCGAGCAGGCGGTGAAGGAGGCCGGCAGGCTCGCCGAGCGCGTGCGGCTGCTCGTGGTGCCCACCCCGACGGCCCGCTTCTCCCGCCGGCGCCGCCACCAGGCGGACCGCGGGTTCCTCGACCGCGCGGGCATGTCGCTGCGCGCCAACCTCATCGGGGAGCGAGGGCTCTACCTGCTCTCGCGCTCCGAGGTCACGCAGCTCGCGTGCTCGACGGACCTGAGTGACCTCACGGGCCGCCTCGCGCGGGCCATGAGGTCGGTGTATGCGGTGGAGGGGCCGCTCGTGCACGCGGCCGTGGTGACGGGTGACCCCCGGGCCCAGCGCGCGCTCGAGAAGCCGCTCGACACGAACGAGTTCGAGTCGCGCAGCCTCGGCGTGGTGCGCGTCACGCCCCGCGTGGAGGAGCTCATCGGCGAGGGGGCGGTGGGCGTGGCCTTTGCCCCGGCCGACGCCTACCAGCGACTGGCTGGGCCGGGGGACGAGGGGTCCACGTTGGCACCGGAGCCGGAGGAGCCGGCCCTGGTGGCCGCGACATAGCAAGCAACACGGCCCTCAAGGGTCCGTACGAGGAGGTTCTCATGGGCAATGCGAAGGTAGACATCCTGCTTCTCGGCTCCGGCGGGCGCGAGCACGCGCTCCTGTGCAAGCTGGCCGAGTCACCCCGCGCGGGCAGGCTCTACGTGGCGCCCGGCAACGGGGGGATGAGCGCCCTGGCCGAGACCGTGGAGCTCGACGCCGAGTCCCCGACGGCCGTGGCCGACTGGGCGCGCGCCCACGGCGTGGGCCTCGTGGTCATCGGCCCCGAGGCGCCGCTCGTCGCCGGCGTGGCCGACGCCGTGCGCTCGGCGGGGATAGCCTGCTTCGGGCCCAACGGCGCCGCCGCGCGCATGGAGGGGTCCAAGAAGTTCGCCAAGCAGGTCATGGCCCGCGCCGGCGTGCCCACCGCGGCCTACCGCAGCTTCACCGACGAGGCCAGCTGCGCCGAGTACGTGAGGCGCACGGGCGCGCCCATCGTGGTCAAGGCCGACGGTCTCGCCGCAGGCAAGGGCGTCATCGTGGCCAAGACAACCGAGGAGGCGCTGGCCGGCGTGCACGAGTGCTTCTCGGGCGCGTTCGGAGAGGCCGGTGCCACCGTGGTGGTCGAGGAGACGCTCGAGGGACCGGAGTGCTCGCTCCTGGCCCTCACGGACGGCACGACCGTGGTGCCGCTTGCCACCGCGCAGGACCACAAGCGCGCGCTCGACGGCGACAAGGGCCCCAACACCGGCGGCATGGGCGTGTACTCGCCGGTGCCCGAGCGGCTGGTCTCGGCCGAGGAGCTGGCCGCGATGGTCGACATCGAGCGCCGCGTGGTGGCCGAGCTGGCCGCCGAGGGCATCACCTACTCCGGCTGCCTCTACGGCGGCTTCATGCTCACGCCCGAGGGCCCCAAGGTCCTGGAGTTCAACGCGCGCTTCGGCGACCCCGAGACGCAGGTGGTGCTGCCCCGCATGAGGGGGGACCTCGTGGAGGCGTTTCTCGCCTGCGACGCGGGGACGCTCAGCGAGGACATGGTCTCATGGGACGAGGACTGGGCGGTCTCGGTGGTGCTCACCTCGGCGGGCTACCCCGGCAGCTACGAGAAGGGCAAGGTCATCACCGGCATCGAGCGGGCCGAGGGGCTGGAGGGCGTGACCGTCTACCACGCGGGCACGGCCCTGCGCGACGGCGAGCTCGTCACGGCTGGCGGGCGGGTGCTCGACGTGACGGCCGTGGCGCCCACGTTCGCCGAGGCCCGCGAGCGCGCCTACGCGGCGTGCGAGCTCATCGACTTCGAGGGCAAGACGTACCGCACGGACATCGGCGCGCGGGCGCTCTAGGGCCCAAGGCGGGCAGGATGGCGACGGTCCC
>CAZUOD010000097.1:0-5189 GCA_964621975.1 uncultured Atopobium sp. | reverse complement strand
ACGCGGCCGACGAGGGCGCTGCGGCCGACGCGGAGTAGCCCCTGCAGAAGGCACAAGCGGCCCCGGGTGAGCGAGCTTGCCCGGGGCCTTCCACCCTCAAGGAGGAACCGCCCATGCACAGTCCCACGAACATCCCGCTCATCCCCTATGTCGTCGAGCAGACCCCGCGCGGCGAGCGCAGCTACGACATCTACTCCCGCCTGCTCAACGACCGCATCGTGTTCCTCGGCGAGGAGGTGACGCGCGACTCGGCCAACCTCGTGGTGGCGCAGCTCCTCCACCTTGAGAGCCAGGACCCCGACAAGGACATCTCCCTCTACATCGACTCGCCCGGCGGCGACGTCTACGCGGGCCTGGGCATCATCGACACCATGAACTTCATCAAGCCCGACGTCTCGACCATCTGCGTGGGCATGGCGGCCTCCATGGGGGCGGCCATCCTGGCGAGCGGCGCCAAGGGCAAGCGCCTGGCGCTGCCCAACTCCATGGTGCTCATCCACCAGCCGAGCTCGGGCGTCCAGGGCCAGCAGACCGACATCCAGATCGTGGCCGAGGAGACCCGCTGGATCCGCCAGCGCCTGAACGAGATCCTCGCGGAGGCCACCGGCCAGTCCGTGGAGAGGATCAACGCCGACACCGAGCGCGACAGGTACATGCGCGCCCAGGAGGCCTGCGACTACGGCCTGGTCGACAAGGTCATCACGTCACGCTCCGACCAGACCCGGGAGTAGAGCCAGATGCCCACATACGACCAGGGAGGGCCCGGACAGATGGGCGGCGAGGTGTACTGCTCGTTCTGCGGCAAGAGCCGCAGCCAGGTGAGCAAGCTCATCGCCGGCCCCGGTGACGTCTTCATCTGCGACGAGTGCGTCCACGCGTGCTCCGACATGATCGGCGAGGCGGACCTCGCCCCCGAGCCGCCCGCGGACGACGACGCCCTTCCCATCAGGCACCTCCCGACGCCGCACGAGATCTACGACGAGCTCTCCCAGTACGTCATGGGGCAGGAGCAGGCCAAGCGGGCCATGAGCGTGGCCGTCTACAACCACTACCGCCGCATCCTCTCGGGAAACGACGAGGTGGCCGAGGGTGAGGAGGAGGTCGAGATCGCCAAGAGCAACATCTTGCTCCTCGGGCCCACGGGCACCGGCAAGACGCTGCTCGCCCAGACGCTCGCGCGCTTCCTCGAGGTGCCCTTCGCCATCGCGGACGCCACGACCCTCACCGAGGCCGGCTACGTGGGCGAGGACGTCGAGAACATCCTGCTCAAGCTCATCACCGCCGCCGATGGCGACATCGCCCGCGCCCAGGTGGGCATCATCTACATCGACGAGATCGACAAGATCGCCCGCAAGGCCGAGAACCTCTCCATCACGCGCGACGTCTCCGGCGAGGGCGTGCAGCAGGCTCTGCTCAAGATCTTGGAGGGCACCGTGGCGAGCGTGCCGCCCCAGGGCGGGCGCAAGCACCCCCAGCAGGAGCTCATCCACATCGACACCACGAACATCCTGTTCATCTGCGGCGGCGCCTTCGTGGGCCTCGACAAGATCGTGGCCGACCGCATCGGCAAGAAGGGGATCGGCTTCAACGCGGAGGTGGCCGGCGCGCAGGACAGCGGCGAGGACTACCTCATGGAGCGGGTCATGCCGCAGGACCTGCACAACTTCGGCATGATCCCCGAGCTCCTGGGTCGCATCCCCGTGATCACGTCAACGCGCGAGCTCACCGAGTCGGACCTCGTGGGCATCCTCACCCAGCCGAGAAACGCGCTCGTCAAGCAGTACCGGCGCATGTTCGAGCTGGAGGGCGTGAAGCTCGACTTCGAGGACGGGGCCCTCGACGAGATCGCCCGCCAGGCCATCGCGCGCGGCACGGGTGCGCGCGGCCTGCGCGCCATCTGCGAGGCCACGCTGCAGGACACGATGTTCGACCTGCCGAGCGACCTCGACATCATGCGGGTCGTCGTGACCCCCGAGAGCGTGGGCGGCGCCGTCTCGCCGCGTCTCATCACCACGGCCGACGACGAGCGCCAGTAGCGTCGACGTCGGCGGGGCCTGCGGCGGGAGCGCCGCCGCAGGCCCGCCTCGGCGCCCGTCTCCTCAGATGAGCGCGCCGCCGAGTCCCATGTAGCTCCGCACGAGCATCTCCCGCCGGCGCGTGCCGGCGGGGCAGGCCCGGTCGAAGGCGGGCATGATGCCCCGGTAGAGCATCATGACCTGCAGCCGCTTGGCGAGGCCCGCCAGCGTGACGCGCGAGTCCTCGAGCCGTCCGCGCAGCTCGTCGAGGTAGGGCGACCTTCTCGCGTAGTGCCAGAAGAGGTCCCCATAGTCCCCGTCGGGATAGAGCCAGGGGCGGTTGTCGGGGCCGGCGAAGTGGATGATCGCGGGGTCGGCCGCGGCCTCGGCGTACTCGGCGCGCACGTCGGCCGGGGCGTTTGCCACGATGTGGGTCCTCCTCAGGTGCTGCCAGTCCATGAGGTAGTTCCAGCGCATGTGGACCCGCACGTAGTTGCCGTTGACGACCTTGTTGAGCACGTCCTGGTCGAGCCAGCGCCACATGCGCCTGGTCGAGAGCGCGAGCAGCTCGTCGGGGGAGGTGGTCCGGCGCAGCTCGTCGAGGTTCATGAGCAGCACCCCCGCCTGGAAGTAGTCGCGGGGGCGCCTCATGCCGAGCTCGTCGGCCAGGTAGGGCCCCACCGTGGGGTCATAGCCGCCCATCTGGCCGATCATGTCGGCGTCGCGCGTGGCGGCAAGCGGGTATCCCGTGACGTCGGTGTCGAAGAGCTTCGCCACGTCGTCGTCGGCGATGAGGTCCGAGTCGAGGTAGATGGCCTTGGAGACGTTGGGCAGGAGCTGCGGGGCGAGCAGGCGGTAGTACGTCTCGGGCCTGAAGTGGCCGTGGTGGGGGAGCCTGACGTCCCCGAGCGCGGCGTCCACGTCGAGAAACCCGATGCCCACGTGGGATGCCTTGACCTGCCGCGTGAGGGTGATCATGCTCGCAGGGCTGATGTCGCGCGTGAGGACCACGATGTCGTAGTGCCTGCCCGCGCTCGAGTTCTCCACGATCGACTGGACGGCGACCGAGAGGTACGGGACGAAGTTCTCGTTGCAGGCAAAGACGAGGACGACGTCATCGAGCGGCAGGTCCAGGTCGGCGGAGGACATGGCGAGCATCGTCGACGAGAGTGGGTTCCTCGAGCGCGTCGTCTTGCGAAGTGGCTTCATGGGACCTCCCCGACAATTTTCAGGTTTCGGACATCAGGCAACTTTAGCATACCTGTGTGCGCCGTCCCTCAGTCGAGGAGCTCCCCGGCGTTCTTGGCCACCGTCTCGAGCACGGCCGAGACGTCCGCGTCGCGCGCCCGCGCGATCGCCCGCGCCGCGCGAAGCAGCGACTCCGCCACGTCCTCGGCCAGAAGCGCCGAGCCCCTCTCGGGTGGCAGGTCCGTCTCGGTGAGCAGGCGATCGGCCGGCAGGACCCGCGCCCACTCGCGGCCGCGCCTCGTGGCGAGCGCGCGCTCGCCGAGCGAGAAGGAGCAGCCCAGCCGCACCGCGCGCCAGAGCTCCTCGGCAGAGCCCGAGAACCAGTGGAGCACGCAGCGGCACCGTGCGGCCGCGCCCGTCCGCTCCAGGATGTCGAGGACCGTGCCCGCGCTGCGCACGGCGTGCACCGAGAGCACGCGTGCGCGCCCGTCGGCCGCGGCCGCCCGCGCGCAGGCCGCGCACACGCGCTCGAAGGCCGCCGCCTGGGCATGGAGCGTGCCCGCGTGGCGGGCCGAGGCGTCGAGGCCCACCTCGCCCACATGGCGGACCTCGCCCACGAGCCGCTCGAGGCCGCGGGCGTCGTCAGGCTCGCGCACCCACCACGGGTGCAGCCCCGCCGCCAGGCGCACGTTCCTCTCGCCCCCGAGCACATCCCGCGCGGCGGCGAAGCCCTCCGGCGTCACCGTCACGGCGAGCAGGGAGAGCCCGAGCCCGCGGGCCTGTCGCGCAACGAGCGCGGGGTCGCCGAACCAGTCGAGGTGGCAGTGGGCGTCCCAGAGGGGAGCGCCCGGCGCGCCGATTCCGGCCGTGTCATCGGGTGCGGCCATGTCATCCCTCCCTCGTCGTGATGATAGCGTGTCCGTGCTATCCTAAGCGGATGTCGGCAGCGCAGGATGCGAGAGGAATCGCCGTGGAAGAGATGCCCAAGACCTACGACCCCCAGACGAGGGAGCCCGAGCTCATTGACAGGTGGACGGAGGCCGGGTGCTACCAGCGCGGCGAGGGCACGGAGGACTGCACCGTCGTGATCCCGCCCCCCAACGTCACGGGGATCCTCCACATGGGCCATGCCATGGACGACACCATCCAGGACGCCTACGTGCGCTACAGCCGCATGCGCGGGCGCTCCACGCGCTGGATCCTCGGCACCGACCACGCCGGCATCGCCACGCAGACCAGGGTGGACAAGCGGCTCAAGTCCGAGGGCGTGAGCCGCCTCGAGCTGGGCCGCGAGCGCTTCCTCGACGCCTGCTGGGACTGGACGCGCGAGTACGGCGGCACGATCGTCTCGCAGATCCGTCGCATGGGCTGCTCCATCGACTTCTCCGACGAGAAGTTCACGATGAGCCCCGAGTTCTCGCGCGCCGTGCGCAAGGTCTTCTGCGACTGGTACCACGACGGGCTCATCTACCGCGGCAAGCGCATCGTCAACTGGTGCCCCTCGTGCTGCACGGCCATCTCCGACGACGAGGCCGAGTACCACGACGAGAAGGGCCACCTCTGGTACCTGCGCTACCCGCTCGTGGAGCCCGTGGGTGACGTGAGCTACGTGACCGTGGCGACCACCCGCCCCGAGACCATGCTCGGCGACACCGGCGTGGCCGTCTCGCCGAGCGACGATGAGAAGGCCCCGCTCGTGGGCGCCCTCGTGCGCCTGCCGATCGTTGACCGCGAGATCCCGATCTTCTCCGACTGGCACGTGGACGCGGGCTTCGGCACCGGCTTCGTCAAGGTGACGCCGGCCCACGACCCCAACGACTACGCGATGGGCCAGGCCCACGACCTGCCGCAGATCAACGTCTTCGACGAGACGGCGCACGTGGTCGAGGGCTACGGCGAGTTCTCCGGCATGAGCCGCGAGCGGTGCCGCGAGGCCGTGGTCGCGTGGTTCGAGGAGCACGGCCTGCTGGAGCGCGTCGAGGAGAT
>CAZUOD010000096.1:0-5202 GCA_964621975.1 uncultured Atopobium sp. | reverse complement strand
CGACCGTCCCATCCGCCCGAGCTTCCCCGACGGTTTCCGCAACGAGGTCCAGATCGTGGCGACCTCGCTGGTGTGCGATCAGGAGAACCCCTTCGACGTCATCTGCACCATGGGCGCCAGCGCGGCGCTCACCGTGGGCGGCGTGCCGTTCGAGGGCCCGCTCGCGTGCGTGCGCATCGGCCGCGACATCGACACCGGCGAATTCATCGTCAACCCCACCTACGAGGAGCAGGACAACTCCGACCTTGACCTCGAGCTGGGCGGCACCCGCGACTTCGTGAGCATGCTCGAGGCCGGCGCCCACGAGATCACCGAGGAGGACATGCTCGCCGCCATCGAGTTCGGCCAGGAGGCCATCGGTGCGTTCTGCGCCGAGCAGGAGAAGTTCTTCGCCAAGATCGCCGAGGTCAACGGACCCATCGTGCAGAAGGACTACCCGCTCGACGAGCCCAACGCCTACGTCCACGACAAGGTGTTCGCGCATTACGACGAGATGAGCGCCGCCCTCAAGGACGCCGACAAGCAGAGCCGCATGGCCAAGGTCGCCGACCTCAAGGCCTCCATCGCGGCCGAGTTCACCGAGGAGGAGCAGGCCGAGTTCGACCGCGCCCTGCCTGTGGAGCTCAAGAGCCTCGAGAAGCACGCAATGCGCATGATGGTCGTCGAAACCGGCGAGCGCGTCGACGGACGCACCGCTACCGAGATTCGCCCGATCATGGTGAAGCCCGGCTACCTGCCCCTCGTCCACGGCTCGGGCCTGTTCCAGCGCGGCCAGACCCAGGTGCTCTCGGTACTCACCTTAGGCATGCTCAACGAGTGGCAGCGCCTCGACACCATCGAGCCCATCGACGGCAAGCGCTACATCCACCAGTACAACTTCCCGCCCTACTGCACCGGCGAGACCGGCCGCATCGGCTCGCCCAAGCGCCGCGAGATCGGCCATGGCGCACTGGCCGAGCGCGCCCTTCTGCCGGTGATCCCCTCCGAGGAGGAGTTCCCCTACACCATCCGCGTGGTCTCCGAGGTCATGGAGTCCAACGGCTCGTCTTCGATGGCGTCGACCTGCGGCAGCTGCCTTGCCCTCATGGACGGCGGCGTGCCCATCAAGCGCCCCGTGTCCGGCATCGCGATGGGCCTCATCCAGGAAGACGGCAAGACCGTCGTGCTCTCCGACATCCAGGGTCTCGAGGACTTCCTCGGCGACATGGACTTCAAGGTGACTGGCACCTCCGAGGGCATCACCGCCATGCAGATGGACAACAAGGCCACCGGCCTCACGATGGACATCCTGCGCCAGGCCCTGCAGCAGGCCAAGGAAGGCCGCGCCTTCATCCTCGACAAGATGCTCGAGCAGATCGAGGCCCCGCGCGCCGAGGTCCGCGAGAACGCCCCGCACATCATCACCATCAAGATTCCCGTCGACAAGATTCGCGACGTCATCGGCAGCGGCGGCAAGACCATCCGCGGCATCCAGGAGGACACCGGGGCCACGATCGACATCCAGGAGGACGGCACCGTCTTCATCGCCGGCATCGGCGGCACGGGCGAGGCCGCGGCCGAGCGGATCAAGGCCATCGTCAAGGTGCCCGAGGTGGGCGAGGAGTACACCGGCCGGGTCGTGGGCATCCAGCCCTTCGGCGCCTTCGTGGAGCTCCTGCCCGGCAAGGACGGCCTGCTCCACATCTCGCGCGTCGCGCAGGGTCGCGTGGACAAGGTCGAGGACGTCCTCAACATCGGCGACGAGGTCAAGGTCCGCGTCCTCGAGGTCGACGAGAAGGGCAAGATCTCGCTCGACCGCATCGACAAGCCCGAGGCCCCGGCCGGCGCCTCCCACGGCCGCTCCCACGAGGGCGGCGAGAAGGACCGCCCGCGCCGCGAGCACCGAGGCGCCCGTCGCCGTCCCGGCGACAAGGGCGAGGCCGCCGGCAACGGCAACGGCGGCGACCGTCCGCGTCCCCGCCGCCACCACGGCGCCTAGGGCATAGCGTCCGCTCGTGACAGAGGGCCGGGTCCGCGCGCGGACCCGGCCCTTCGTGTGTGTCGCCACACGCACTCTCCCTCATCAAAGCGACCTCTTTTTAATGTTTGCTAAGATTTCTGGAATGAGTCCCGAGACTTCTGGCGATGGGGGAGGCGCGGGGCATGGAACCATCATGGAACCCCGTCTGTGCGGGATGCTTCTCGTCTACAATCAGCCGGAACACGAATTGGCTCGGTCGACTCGGCCGTCTGATATCCCTGTCAGAACGCACCACGAAAGGAACCGCCCAGGAATGCCCAAGAAAGACATAGCGCTCAAGATCATCCCGCTGGGAGGCCTGGACGGCATCGGCAAGAACATGACCGCCTTCGAGTACGGCGGCGACATGGTCCTTGTCGATGCTGGCCTCATGTTTCCCGACGAGAGCCTGCCCGGCATCGACCTCATCCTGCCTGACTACACCTACGTGCTGGAGAACGAGGAGAAGCTCCGCGGCATCATCGTGACGCACGGCCACGAGGACCACACCGGTGCCCTGCCGTACCTGCTGGCCGACCTCACGCGCAAGGTGCCCATCTACTCGAGCAAGCTCACGCTCGGCATCATCCAGGGCAAGCTCGCCGAGCACAACATCAAGAACCCCAAGTTCCGCGAGGTCCAGGACGGCTCCACCATCACGCTCGGGGCCTTCTCCATCACGTTCTTCTCGATGACGCACTCCATACCGGCGGCCTTCGGCGTCTTCATGGCAACGCCGGCAGGAACCGTCATGCACACCGGCGACTTCAAGCTCGACCAGACGCCCATCGACGGCAGGCAACCCAACTACCACGCGATCAACAAGTTCGGCTCGTCCGGCGTGGACCTCCTGCTCTCGGACTCGACCAACGCCACGCGCTCCGGCTTCACGCCCTCCGAGGCGGCCGTGGGGCCGAGCCTGCGCCACATCATCAAGAACGCCCCGGGCCGGGTCTTCGTGGCCTCGTTCTCGAGCCACATCCACCGCCTCCAGCAGATCTGCGACGCGAGCGTGGCCGTGGGCCGCAAGGTCGTGGTCACGGGACGCTCCATGGTGACCAACACCAAGGTCGCCCGCGAGCTCGGCTACCTCAGGATCGACGAGGAGGACATCATCGACGCCTACGACGTCGAGCGCGTCCCCGACGAGAAGATCGTGGTCCTGTGCACCGGCAGCCAGGGCGAGCCGCTCTCGGCGCTCGCGCGCATGGCCAACGGGGAGCACAAGTCCCTCTCGATCCGCGAGTCCGACACCGTGATCATCTCGGCCACGCCCGTCCCGGGCAACGAGAAGAGCGTCCAGGCCATCGTGAACTCCCTCTCCAAGATCGGCTGCGACATCTACGACAAGAGCCGCATGCTCGTGCACGTCTCGGGGCACGGCTCGGCCGAGGAGCTCAAGCTCATGCTCGCCATGGCGCGCCCGCGCTACTTCATGCCCGTCCACGGCGAGGCCCAGCACCTGCGGGCCCACGCGGAGCTCGGCGAGCAGACGGGCATCCCGAGAAGCCACATCTTCGTGCTCGACAACGGGGACTCCCTCGAGATGGTCCGCCACAAGGTCCGTCGCGGGCACGCCGTGGAGTCCGGCGTGGTCTACGTCGACGGCGGCAGCGTCACCGAGGCGGACCCCGTGGTCCTGCGCGACCGTCAGAAGCTCGGCCAGGACGGCGTCATCACCTGCACCGTGGTCATCTCCAAGCGCGGCCACGACGTCTTCGCCGTGGAGCTCGTGGGCCGGGGGCTGTCCTCCTCCGCCGACGAGCTCCTGCCCGTCGAGTCCCAGCGCCTCGTCCGCTCGCAGGTCGAGAAGCTCCTGGGCTCCGGCGGCGCCACCATCGACGCCCTGCGCCGAGGGGTGAGAAACGCGCTCTCGAACCAGCTCTGGAACAAGACGCACACCCGACCGATGATCATACCGGTGGTGATGGAGGTCTAGATGCCCGCCAAACGCACCTCAAACGCAGCACGGAAGAAGGGCAGGGCGACGAGCACATCAAAGGGGTCGAGGTCGGGAAGGGCCCCGGACAGGCGGATCGTCGGCACGCCCCAGGGCGACGTCTTGGGCGTGGCGCTCGCCGTCGTCGCCGTGGCGATGCTCGTCTCGGTCCTCATGCCGTCGACCGCCCTGCTCACGAGCGCCGTCCACGACATCCTGACGCTCTCCTTCGGCGCGGGCGCCCCGCTCGTGCCGGTGTCGCTGTTCGTCTTCGCCATGACGTTCTTCGTCGTGAGGGACGAGCCCGTCTCCGGCCGCGTGGCACTGGGCCTCACGCTCATCGTGCTCGCCGCGCTCGCCTTCGTCTCGCTCAACCTCCCGGGCGCCTCGGACGACCCCACCTCGGTCTTCGACCCGGCGACGGCGGAGACGGCCGGCGGCTACGCGGGCGGCGCGATCGCGTGGGCGCTGCTCGAGCTCGTGGGCCCCGTGGTGGGAAACATCCTGCTCGTGGGCCTGGTCATCGCCGGCGTCGTGGTGTGCGGCTTCTCCATCTCGGGGGCCGTGGCCACGGTGCGCGCACGGGCCGCCGAGCTCGTGGAGCGCCGTCGTGAGCTCGGCGAGCAGCGCAGGTCCCAGGCCATCATCGACGAGGTGGCCGAGGAGGCCGAGCGCAGGGACGCGCCCCCCGTCGCGGCCTCGCTGTTCGACGAGACGGGCGAGCAGGCCACGACCTTCATAGGCAACCGCAAGACCTCGGTCCTGAAGCGCGGCCGCGCGCGGGCCGCCGAGGACGGGGCCACGACGCCGCCCTCGGCCGACGACGCGAAGACGACGGTGCTCGCCGCGGGCTCGGGGGCGCCCTCTCAGGGGGACGGCCCCGGCGACCAGGCGTCGGTGCCCACGTTTCTGCTCTCCGAGCGCAGGCGCCGCCTGTCCTCGAAAAAGGAGAAGGCCCCGACCACCATCACGCGCCCCGGCGACGGGGACGAGTCCTACCGCCTGCCCCCGCTCCAGATCCTTCGGGCCAACCCCGACGCGGGCGGCTCCTACGCGAGCGAGGGCGAGCTCGCCGCCACGGCGACCAAGCTCCAGGGCACCCTCGAGGAGTTCGGCCTCACCTCGCGCGTGGAGGGCTGGATCGCCGGGCCCTCGGTCACCACGTTCAAGATCTCCATGGGCGAGGGCGAGCGCGTCAACAAGATCGTCAACCTCGAGGACGACATCGCGCTGTCGCTCGCGGCCAAGTCCGTGCGCATCTTCG
>CAZUOD010000095.1:0-5255 GCA_964621975.1 uncultured Atopobium sp. | reverse complement strand
GTGAGGTAGCGCGTGAGGACGGCGCCCCAGATGAGGTCGATGTACTGGCGCGACTCGCCCGCGTCGGCGAGGTCCTGGTCCAGCTCCACGAGGTTCTCGAAGGCGTGGTCTATCTCTGCCTTGGTGAAGGCGGAGTAGCGGGCGCGCGAGACGGGCACGTCGGGCGCGACGAGGCGGATCTGTCGCAGGGCGTCGGAGCCGATGAGCTCGCCCTCGCGGTCGAAGTCCGTGCCGATGACCACGGAGTCGGCCTTCTTGGCGAGGTTCTTGAGGGCGCGGATGATCTCCTTCTCCGCGGGGAGCTTCTCGATGGGCGCCCACACGAGGTAGGGCAGGCTGTTGATCTTCCATCCCTTGAGGTCGATCCCGTTGGCAAGGTACGGCTTGCGCTTGGACGCGTAGGGCGGACGGGCGAGGCCGTCCGGGACGTCGGCGGGCAGGAGCTCGCCGTCGGCCGTGACCCCCTGCCAGCCGGCCTCGGCGTCGAACGTGAGCTGGACGGGAAAGTCCACCTTGAGGATGTGCCCGCGCAGCCCGATGGTCACGCAGTCCTCCCCGCCCATGCGGAAGCGGTAGACGGGCGTGTTGTAGACCTTGTCGGCCGTCGGCTTGCCCGAGGTCGAGAGCAGCCGCGCGATCTGCTGGGCGGCGTCGTTCTTCTCGGTGACGATGAGCTTCACAGGGGTCTTCCCTACAGGCGGTCGAAGTCGCGCTGGTCGTAGTCCTCACGGGTCCACTTGAGGGCCTCCTTGCCGTCACGCGCGATGATGATGTAGCGCGCCACGGCGAGGGCCACCTCGTAGAGGGCGATGAGGACGGCGAACATGAGCAGCATCGTGACGGGCGAGGCGTCGGGGGTGACCACGGCGGAGAGCACCATGAGCGCCACGTAGATGGTGCGCCACTGCTCGCGGAAGACCTTGTACGGCACGATGTGGAAGATCGAGAGGTAGAAGATCACGAGCGGCAGCTGGAAGGCCAGGCCGAAGCCGATCTCGAGCAGCATGTAGATGTCGAGGTAGTCCTCGGCGTCCGCCAGGCTCTGCGCGAAGTCGAAGGTCTGGTCGAGGAGCCAGCCGAACGCGGCGGGCTGGATCACGTAGAAGCAGAAGATCATGCCGAGGAAGAACAGCACCACCATGGCGGCCACCGTGGGCACCACCCACTTGCGCTCGTTGGGCTTGAGCGCGGGCAGGAAGAAGCCCATGACCTCCCAGATGATGATCGGCGAGCAGACGATCACCGCGAAGAACACGGCCACCTTGAAGCGGATGGTGAAGCCGCCGAGGGCGGTGAAGACGTAGAGGCCGCCGCCGCGCATGGCCTCGCTGATCTGGTCGATCATGATCTCGATCAGCGTGGGCGTGGCCATGTACACCACGAGGGCCACCACGACGACGGACACCACGATGATGGTGAGGCGGCGGCGCAGCTCGCCGAGGTGGTCCATGAGGGGCATGCGTGCAGGTCCGATGGGCATGGGCTATGCCTCCTTCTCGGGCTCGGCGGGGGCGACGTCAGCAGGCTCGGCGGCTGCGGGCTCGTCGACCGCGCCGTCGGCCTCTGCCGCGTCGCCTGCGGGCTCCTCGACCGCGGGCCTCGGCGCGGGCCTCATCGCGTAGAGGTCGGCCGCGCTGGGCTTCTTGGGAGCCGTGGGCTCGGGCTTCTCCGTCTCGACGGGGGCCGTGGGCTCGGGCGCGGCGTCCGGGTCCGCGTCATCGTCGCTGTCGACCGCGTCGTCCGGGTCGGGGGCCTCGGCCGTCGCGGCAGCCGCCGCCCGGGCCCGCTCCGCGGCCTCGGCGTCGCGGGCGGCCTTCTCGGCGGCCAGGCGCTTCTTGCGCTCGGCGAACGTCTCCGCGCGCCTCGGCTCGGCCGTGCCCTCCGCGCCGTCCTCGATGTCAGCGTCCTCCTCGAACTCCGCGGAGCGCTTGCGGTTGGGACGCTTGGGGTTGTCGCTCATCGCCTCGGTGGCGGGGTCCACGATCTCGGTCTGGACCACCTGCGTGAAGCCCTCCTGCGCGTTCTTGAACTGCCGCAGCGCGCGACCGATCGTCCGGCCCATGCCCGGGAGCTTGTCGGGGCCAAAGACCAGGAACGCAAAGAGCAGGATGAGGACGAGCTCGCCTTCTCCTATGCCTAACACGTGATGGATCCCTCGCTTTCGTGCCGTCGGCCGCCAGATGCGGCCTCGTTAGTCCTCGCGGATGTTGAGGTCTGCCCCGACGCCGAGAAGGCCCAGCACACGCGCCACGTTGCGCTGGGGGCGCGCCACGACGAGCGTGCCGCCGGCCTCCTGCGCGCGGTGCGCGGCGCCCACGAGGACGCCGATGCCGGTGGAGTCGATGTAGGGCACCTGGGAGAGGTCGACGACGAGCTCGCCGTCGAGCCCCCGCGCGAACTGGGCGTCGAGCGCGTCGCGCAGCTCGTCGGCGCAGGACACGTCGACCTCGCCCGCGACAGAGACGAGGACCTTCCCGTCCGCTGCCGTCGTGGTTATGTCAAGGCTCATGGTCTGCTCCTTTCCCGGGCGTCAGAGGTCGGTGCCCGAGAGCTCCGATAGGTCGCTTGAGAGGTCCGACGAGGACGTGTCGTCCGTGGTGTCCTCGGTGGTGGTGTCGGTCGTGTCGTCTGTGGAGGTGTCGGAGTCCTCGTCATCGGACTCCTCCTCTTCCTCCGCTTCCTCCTCCAGCTCGGCCAGGCGCTCCTCGGCGTAGGACTTGGCCCCGTACTCGTCATCGGGGTCGTTCTCCACGGCCAGCTCGTAGGCGGCGATCGCCGCGTCCGTGGAGCCCTCCTCCTCATAGAGCATGCCGAGGTTGGCCCAGGCGAGGGCGTAGTCAGGCGACGCCTCCGTGATCTCCTCGAGCGCCGAGATCGCGGCCGAGGTGTCGCCTTGGTAGTAGAGGCACATCGCGCGGTCCACGCGGGCGGCGTCGGAGTCCTCCAGCTCGATGTACGCGTCGTAGTAGGCGATCGCCTGGTCGAAGAGCTCGCTGGCGTGCGTGGTCTCGTCGTCCGTGGACGCCAGCGCGCTCACGTACATGCCCCACGAGGCGTAGTAGCGGCCCAGCGCCAACAGCGTCGCGGCGTCATCCGGGTCCTCCTCGAGCTGTGCCTCGAGGTCGGCGACAAGGTCTGAGTAGCGCTCGTCCATGGCCTCCACGGTGTACTCGGAGGAGGTGTCCTCGGTCGTGCTGTCATCCGTCGAGGTCGTGGTTCCAAAGACCGAGGCGAGCGCGCTCGCGAGCGTGGAGAGCGCGAAGACCGCCACGAAGAGCACGATGACCATCTTCTGGAAGCGGGTGAGCTCGCCCGGGCGGCGCTGGCGGGAGGCCTTGGCCGCAGGCTTGCCCTTGGACGTGTCCTTGGCCTTGCCCTTGTCGTCCTTGGTCTTGGCCGACCCCTTCGAGTCGTCGGAGCCGGTCCTGCCGACCTTGGTCTTGGCCGTGTCCCGCGTGTCGGCGACGTCCTTCTTCTTATGTGATGCAGCCCTCTTGGCCATGCAGATGACACCTTTCACAGATGAGACGCTCTGGGCGGCTTTGCCCACAGATTCTAAGAATATGCCACAACCGCCCGCCCGAGGACAGGTGGCTCCCCGGGCGGCGATATTAACAGAACTTTGCCAAAGCCAATACGGCGCCGCTAGCCCCGCTCGGCCCGGGCGAGGCGCGCCGCCACGAGCTTGACCGCGACGACAAAGACGTCAAGCGCTCGGCCGAGCTCGTCGAGCGAGGGATAGGTCGGGGCGATGCGGATGTTGGTGTCGGCGGGGTCCTCGCCGTAGGGCCAGGTCGCACCGGCCGGCGTGAGCTTGACGCCAAGCTCGGCCGCAAGGGACACGATGGCCTTGGCAGAGCCCTCGGGCCCCTCGAAGGAGACGAAGTAGCCGCCCTTGGGATGCGTCCAGCTGGCCACGCCCAGGTCCCCGAGGCCGGCCTCGAGCCTCTCGGCCACGAGGTCGAAGCGCGGCCGCACGACCTCGGCGTGGCGCCGCATGTGCGCGGCCACGCCGGCGGCGTCCCTCAGGAAGCGCACGTGCGCGAGCTGGCTGATCTTCTCGGGGGAGACGCGCATGGCCGAGAAGGCGCGACGCAGATCGGCCATGTCGGCGGGACTCGCCGCCACCCACGCCATGCCGGAGCTCGGGAAGGTCACCTTGGCCGTGGAGGCGAACTCGAAGACGAGGTTCTCGGCACCCGCCTCGGCGAGGGCGTCGAAGATGTTGAGGAGCGGGTCGCCCTCACCTTCGAAGGTGTGGACCGCATAGGCGTTGTCCCAATAGATGCGGAAGTCCGGCGCGGCGGGGCGAAGCGCGGCGAAGGCGCGCACGACCTCGTCGGAGTAGGTGACGCCGGTGGGGTTCGCGTAGCGGGGCACGCACCAGATGCCCTTGACCGTGGGGTCGCCCTCCACGAGGTCGCGAACCACGTCCATGTCCGGACCGTCATCTCGCATGGGCACGGGCACGTTCTGGATGCCCAGGCTCTCGGTCACGGTGAAGTGGCGGTCGTAGCCGGGCGCGGGGCAGAGGAACTTGACCGTGCCCTGCTCGCACCAGGGGCGCTCGCCGCCGATGCCGTGGACGTAGCCGTGCGTCACGACGTCGTACATGAGGTTGAGGCTCGACGAGCCGATGACGCTCACGTTGGCCGGGTCCACGCCGATGAGCTCGGCGGCGAGGGCGCGGGCCGAGGGGAGGCCGTCAGGCGCGCCGTAGTTGTCGGCGTCCACGCCCTGGTCGGTGAGGTCTGACGCGGGGGTCACGAGATCGAGCATGGGCCGGGAGAGCGCGGTCTGCTCGGGGCTCGGCTTGCCGCGGGCCATGTCGAGCGTGAGGCCGAGGGCGCGCAGGTCGTCCGCCTGGCGCTCAAGCTCGGCGAGCGCGGCGTCAAGCTCGTGGTCGGACATCGTCTGGTACGCGTTGGGCATGGGTCCTCCTCTGGTCGGGCTCTGTCAGAGTATAGATGCAATCCCCGGGCGGGCTGCTACCATGTCTCTCACGAAAAGAGGCGATAACAGGGGGTCGGCGTGGCTGGGAGCATGCGGGCGGAGGAGTACGGGGAGCTTCAGAGGCTCGTCGACGAGCTCTACGCGCACAACATGTCCGGGGTGGTGTCCAAGGTGGACGTCGCGGTGCGCGCCGAGGTGGACGACCTCTGCGACGACCTGCGCGAGGTCGTGGACCTGCTGCCAGCGGGCCGCTACCGGCGGGCGCGCCTGTGCGACCAGCTCAACTCCATCATCACCGCGCA
>CAZUOD010000094.1:0-5276 GCA_964621975.1 uncultured Atopobium sp. | reverse complement strand
TGATCGAGGACCGCGTCGTGGGCATCAAGAGCCGCGAGTGCTACGAGTGCCCGGCCGCGCTGCTGCTCATCCAGGCGCACCAGAGCCTCGAGCAGCTCTGCCTGGACGCCGAGACCCTCAAGCAGAAGGCCAAGATGGACGTCGAGTGGGCCTCCACCGTCTATCGCGGGCTGTGGTTCAGCCAGAACCGCAACGCCATCGACGCCTACAACGCCTACACGCAGGAGTACGTGACCGGTGACGTGCGCATCATCCTGTGCAAGGGCGGCCTGTTCGTGGACGGCGTGCGCTCGCCGTACAGCCTCTACGACTACAACCTCGCCACCTATGACGAGGGCGACGCCTTCGACCACACCGCCGCCGAGGGCTTCATCGTGCTCCACGGCCTGCAGTCCAAGACCTGGTCCAAGGTCCAGGGGCCGGGCTCCGGACTCCAGCCGGTGCACTAGCCAGACGCGCCCCCGCTGCGGGGCGAGGCGGGTACAAGCGGGGCACAAGGGGCGCCCACCGTGCTCAGACGGGCCCGGTGGGCGCCCTTCCGCGTGTGGGCCCCAATCACAGAAAAGCTTAACCTGTGCTCAAGGGACGGTTAACCTGAGGCTGGGACCATGGTCAGCGAAATGGTCACATGTGTCGAAGGAGGGCTGCCATGGATAGGCTAGAGCTTGTCGAGACCGTACGCGAGAAGACCGGTGTGGGCTATGCCGACGCGAAGGAGGCCCTCGACGCCTGTGGCGACGACCTTCTCGACGCCCTCGTGTGGCTCGAGGTGCGCGGACGCTCGCAGACGAGGTCCGCGTATGCGTCGACCGGCACGGTGGGCGGAGATGTCTCGAGCGAGATGCGCGCGGCACAGAGCGCCTACGAGCGCTCGTCGGCAACCGGTGCGCGCGCCATGGCGAGCTGGTTCTCGCGGGTGCGCTCGCGGATCGCGCGCTCCGTTCGCCGGGGACTCGAGACCAAGGTCGTCTCGCGCCGGGGAGGCGGTGGGTTCCTGACCCTTCCCCTGCTTCCTGTCGTGGTCGGGGAGGCGCTGTGGCTGATGCTCGACCTGATGCTGATGCTCGGATCCTACAGGTTCTACTACCTCTTCAGGGGCATCATCCTCCTGTCGAGCCTGGTCGCACCCATCGTCTGCTTCTTCTACCTGCTGTTCGGCTGCCGCATAGAGCGTCACGAGGAGGAGGAGGTGTCCGTCGCCGGGTCCGAGCCGTGGCCACGTCCGCACGCGTCCGAGGCGACGCCCCCTGATCCCAGGACCGCACCTGCTGCGTCGCCCTCGCCTGCGCCAGACCCTGTCCCCGAGGCCGAGAGGACGCCGGACACGGCCGCCCCCGAGCCCGACGGGGAGGGCGCCGACCATGACTAGGATCCTTCTGGTCGAGGATGAGGAGAAGCTCGCCCGCTTCGTGGAGCTCGAGCTTGCCCACGAGGGCTACGAGGTCAAGCGGGTCTCCGACGGTCGCGCGGGCGCTGAGTGCGCCACCGAGGAGGACTTCGACCTCGTGCTCCTAGACATCCTGCTCCCCAAGCTCAACGGCATGGAGGTGCTGAGGCGCATCCGTCGCGAGAAGGGCGTTCCCGTCATCATGCTCACGGCGCGTGATGCCGTGATGGACAAGGTCGCGGGCCTCGACGCCGGGGCGGACGACTACATCACCAAGCCCTTTGCCATCGAGGAGCTCCTCGCGCGCGTTCGCGTGGCCCTGAAGCGCCGTCCGGCCGACAAGCCGGCGAAGGGGCCCGCGGCCGCCAGCCCTTCGCCTGCGGTCCTGGAGGCGAGCGGCGTCACCCTGGACCCCGAGCGACGCGAGGTCAGGGCGTGCGGCGAGCCCGTCGAGCTCACCAACCGGGAGTTCGAGGTCCTGCAGGCCCTCATGGGACACCGTGGCCGCGTGCTCACGCGGGAGCACCTGATGCGTGACGCCCTGGGCTATGACTTCGTCGGCGAGACGAACGTGGTGGACGTGCACATAGCCCACCTGCGGGCCAAGATCGACGACCGCTTTGGCCTCAAGCTCATCACCACGGTCAGAGGGGTTGGCTACGTTGTCAAGGACACCTGACACCAACGAGGCCCCCAAGGCCGGTGCCGCCGCTGCTGGTCCCATGCCGGAGTCGCCCGCCGAGCGTCGCTCGTCCTCCATCGCCTGGCGCGTGGCCGGTGGGTTCTGGTGGCGCAGGCTCGTCCGCTGGCTGGTCGTCGATGCAGTCGTCATCGTGATGGTCGTGCTGGCCCTGTGGGCCGGTTACGCCCGCTCCCTGCCGGCGGACGCGATCTCCCATGGGCTCGTGCCCGCGTCTGGCACGAGTCTCACCGCCAGCTACGACCGCACGGTGGGAGGTCTTGCGGGGCTGGGCCTCACGGTGATCCTGCTTGACGGAGACCTCTACACCTTCCCTGTGGGCCAGGACCTCGCCCTGCTGTGGGCTCCCGCCGCGGCGCTGCTGCTCGTTGAGGCCCTGAGCCTCGTGGGGGTCCTCTCGGACGTCCGCCGCGTCCGCCGCTGGCTCCGCCCGCTCAACGCCCTCGCCCTGCGTGCCGAGGCGCTCGGCTCCAAGGACATCATGGACGCGAGCAAGATCGAGAGCCTCGAGCAGGCCATCGAGCGCGCCACGGTGGACTCACCGCAGGTCTCGACGGGCGTCGACGACCTGGCGAGCATCGAGGTGGCGCTCAACGGGCTCCTTCGCCAGATGCAGGAGGCCAAGCTCCAGCAGATTCGCTTCGTCTCTGACGCGAGCCACGAGCTTCGCACGCCGATCGCGGTGATTCAGGGGTACGTGAACATGCTCGACCGGTGGGGCAAGGACGACCGCGCCGTCCTGGAGGAGTCGATCGCCGCGCTCAAGTCCGAGGGCGCCCATATGCAAGATCTCGTGGAGCAGCTGCTGTTCCTCGCCCGTGGCGACTCCGGGAGGAATGCGCTCGCGCTCTCGCCCGCCAACCTTGCCGTCCTCGTGGCCGAGGTCGCGGAGGAGTCCTCCATGATCGATTCCTCCCACGCCTATGAGCTGAGCCTCGACGCGTCTGCGACCGAGGACGACCGCTATGTCGCGACGGTGGACGCCGGGATGTTCAAGCAGGCCCTGCGCGCGATCGTCCAGAACGCCGCGCGCTACTCTGCCGCTGGGACGCGGGTCGTCCTGAGCGCCTCGGCTGGTGACGACACCGTGTCCTGCTCGGTGCGTGACGAGGGGATCGGCATGTCCCCCGAGGACGCGGCCCACGTCTTCGAGCGCCTCTGGCGCTCCGACGCCGCGCGCGCCACGTCGAGGGAGGGGACGGGCCTCGGGCTTGCCATCGCGAAGTGGATCGTGGAGGAGCACGGCGGCACGATCGACCTCGTGTCCCACGAGGGCGTGGGCACCCGCTTCACCGTGGTGGTCCCGCGCCGCTGATGTCCGCGCGCCCTCACGTGGTCTCTCCGTGCGGCGCTTTTGCTACCCTTGTCGGGACGGGTGCGAGCGAGGAGGTCACATGGCACTGTGGGGCGGCAGGTTCGAGAAGGGCGTCGACCAGTTCACGCAGGAGTTCGGGGCGTCGCTTGAGGTGGACAAGGCGATGGCCGCGCAGGACATCGCCGGAAGCCGCGCCCACGCCAGGATGCTCGCCGAGCAGGGCATCATCTCCGAGGAGGACCAGGCCGCCATCGACGCGGGGCTCGAGCGCATCGCCGGCCAGATCGCGGACGGCACCTTCACGTGGGACGTCAACGACGAGGACGTCCACATGGCCGTCGAGGGCGCGCTCACCCGGGACATCGGCACGCCCGGCGCGCGCCTGCACACCGGCCGCTCGAGAAACGACCAGGTGGCGACCGACATCCGCCTGCTCGCCAAGGACCTCTGCGACCAGCTGCTCTCCGGAAATTGCGCGCTGCGTCGCGTGCTCCTCGAGAGCGCCGAGAGACACCTCGACGTGGTGATGCCCGGCTACACGCACCTGCAGCACGCCCAGCCGGTGCTTCTCAGCCACCACCTGCTCGCGTACTTCTGGATGCTCGGGCGCGACTTCACGCGCCTCGCCGCCGCTCGGGAGGCGGCCGACGCCAACCCGCTCGGCGCCGCGGCGCTCGCCGGCACCACCTATCCGCTCGACCGCGCGCGCACCACCGAGCTCCTGGGCTTCTCGCGCACGATCCCCAACTCGCTCGACGCCGTCTCGGACCGCGACTACCTGCTCGACCTCGAGTACGCCTGCGCCGTCTCGATGATGCACCTGTCGCGCCTGTGCGAGGAGATCGTGCTCTGGAGCTCCACGGAGTTCGGCTTCATCACGCTCTCGGACAGCTATGCCACCGGCTCCTCCATCATGCCGCAGAAGAAGAACCCGGACTTCGCCGAGCTCGTGCGCGGCAAGAGCGGGCGGGTCTACGGGGACCTCATGGCACTGCTCACCACCATGAAGTCGCTGCCCCTGGCCTACAACAAGGACCTCCAGGAGTGCAAGGAGGGCCCGCTCGACGCGGCGCGCACGCTCTCCGACTGCATGGAGATAGTCGCGGGGATGATCGAGACCATGACCGTGAATGAGGGCGCCATGCTCGCGCAGGCCTCCACGGGCTTCACGGCTGCCACCGACGTGGCCGACTACCTGGCCAAGAAGGGCATGCCCTTCCGCGAGGCGCATCGCGTGGTGGGCGAGCTCGTCCTCTACTGCGAGAAGAGCGGCAAGGGCCTCGAGGACCTCACGGCCGAGGAGTTTGCCGCCGCGAGCCCGCTCTTTGGGCCGGACATCGCGCAGGACCTCGACCCGGCGGGCATCGCGAACGCGCGCGTGACCTACGGCGGCACGGGCCGCGACGCCGTGGTCGCGCAGCTCGACGAGGCGCGCGCCGCGCTGGAGGGGGACGACGCCGCCCTGCGGTAGAATCGAGGGGCAGTGCCGCGCGACGCCGAGGAGGCCCCGATGATCGACCGCTACACCCGTCCCGAGATGGGTCAGATCTTCTCGCTGGAGAACAAGTACCGCATCTGGCAGGAGATCGAGGTCCTTGCCTGCGAGGCGCATGCGGAGATGGGCAAGGTCGGCATCACCCGCGAGGAGGCTGCCTGGATCCGCGAGCATGCGGACTTTGACAAGGACGAGGTCGATGCCATCGAGGCCGTGACCAACCACGATGTCATCGCCTTCCTCACCAACATGGGCGAGCACATAGACCGCGACGTGCCCGAGGGCGAGCCCAAGCCCAGCCGCTGGGTGCACTTTGGCATGACATCCTCCGACCTCGGTGACACGGCCCTCTGCTACCAGCTCGTCCAGGCCACGGACA
>CAZUOD010000093.1:0-5311 GCA_964621975.1 uncultured Atopobium sp. | reverse complement strand
ACCAGGTCGTGCGCCTGCCGCTGCTGCGAAGGCTCGGCCTCGCCTGAGGCGCCGCGCGGGTTGGGCACCTCTCCCGAGTGGGTATACTCTTAGCTCGTCGAAGCGCGCCACGCCTGAGGCGCGCACGCCGGGCACGAGGGAGGTCCCATGACAGACTGGCTCGTGAGGACGTTCGTGCCACGCGCGCAGGATGTCTCGGACCCGGCCGTGCGCACGCGCTACGGGCTTCTCGCGAGCGTCACCTGCATCGTGTGCAACGTGGCGCTGTGCCTGGGGAAGGGAGCCGTGGGGCTTCTCGCGGGCTCGGTCTCCATCGTCGCGGACGCCGTGAACAACCTGGCGGACGCGTCGAGCAACATCGTGAGCCTGCTCGGCTTCAAGCTCGCGAGCCGCCCGGCAGACGAGGAGCACCCCTACGGCCACGGACGCTACGAGTACCTGGCCGGCCTCGTGGTCGCGGTGCTCGTGTGCGCCATCGGCATCAACCTGCTGCTCTCCTCGGCGGACAAGATCCTGAGCCCCGAGCCCACCGAGTTCGGCCCCGCCGTGGTGGTCGTGCTCGTGGCGTCCATGGCCGTCAAGCTCTGGATGTCGGCCTTCAACCGCAGGCTCGGACGCACCATCTCGTCGGAGACGCTCGAGGCCACGGCCGTGGACTCCCGAAACGACGTCGTCTCCACCGCGGCGGTGCTGGCCTCGGCCGTCATCTCGCAGCTCACGGGCGTGGACCTCGACGGCTGGGCGGGCCTTGCCGTGGGCGGCTTCATCTGCTGGAGCGGCGTCGAGCTCGTGCGCGACGCCGTGAGCCCGCTTCTGGGCAAGGTGCCGGACCCCGCCTACGTGGAGCACATCCGCGACAAGATCATGAGCTACCCGGGCGTGCTCGGCACACATGACCTCATGGTCCACGACTACGGCCCCGGCCGGCAGTTCGCGAGCGCCCACGTCGAGATGGCCGGCGAGGGGGACCCCTTCGAGCAGCACGACACGCTCGACAACATCGAGCAGGCCTTCAAGGATGAGGACGGACTCGTGATGACGCTGCACTACGACCCCATCGTCACCGACGATCCCGCCGTGCGCGACATGCGCCACTGGGTGGACCTGGCCGTGAAGGGCATCGACCCCGCGCTCTCCATCCACGACCTGCGCTGCGTGCCCGGCCCCACCCACACCAACGTCATCTTTGACTGCGTCCGGCCCGCGGGCCTTGCCCTCAGCCCCGCCGAGCTCAAGGAGCGCATCTCCGAGCTCGTCCGCGATCGCTATCCGCACGCCGTCTGCAAGATCACCATCGACGAGTCCTACGTCTCCTCCCAGCAGTGACCCGCCGGCCGGACGCCGGCACAGATTGGAGCAGCATGCCCAGCTCGAGCTACAAGGCAAAGCAGATGATCGTCATGCGGCGCGACCTCAAGATGCGCAAGGGAAAGATCGCCGCGCAGGCCGGTCACGCCTGCGTGGAGGCCACGCTCATGGCCCTCGTGCGCGAGGGGCGCGGCCCCGACCTGCGCGCCACCGACGGCTGGGCCTGGCTCGAGCACGCCGCGGACGACACGACCCCCCTCACCGACTGGTTCGACGCGGGCGTGGCCAAGGTCTGCGTCTACGTGGACTCCGAGGAGGAGCTGCTCGACCTCGCCGCGCGCGGCCGCGAGCAGGGCCTTGCCGTGGCGCTCGTGCGCGACGCGGGGCACACGGAGTTCCACGGTGAGCCCACCTACACCTGCCTCGCCTTCGAGCCGCTCCCTCCCGAGAGGATCGACCCGCTCACGGGCGAGCTGCCGCTGTACTAGCCCCTCCGCGCGACGGAGGCGCGCCAGGCGCAGCACGCTCGCCGGGCTCTTTGTTACCGCTCCGTAATTCCTACTTGTTGGGTGGGTTTATCCGTGCGACGCTATGCCGAACACGGCTCAGGAGGCGATCATGAACGCAGCCCACACCACAGAGGGCCTCATCGGCTCGACCCCGCTCGTGGACCTCTCCCGTCTCGCGTCGGGCACGGGCGCCACCATACTCGGCAAGTACGAGGCGACGAACCCCGGGGGCTCCGTCAAGGACCGCGTGGCGCGCGCGATGGTCGATGCCGCCGAGCGGCAGGGCCGCCTCGCGCCCGGGGGCACCATCATCGAGCCCACGAGCGGCAACACGGGCATCGGCCTCGCGCTCGTGGCGGCATCGCGCGGCTATCGCCTCATCCTCACGATGCCCGAGACCATGAGCGTGGAGCGACGCCAGCTCGCCGCCGCCTACGGGGCCCGCATCGAGCTCACGCCGGGCGAGCAGGGCATGGCGGGCGCCGTCGCGCGCGCCGAGGAGCTGGCCGCCCAGACGCCCGGTGCCATCATCGCCGGGCAGTTCGACAACCCCGCGAACCCGCAGGCCCACTACGAGACCACCGGGCCCGAGATCTGGGAGGACACCGGGGGCTCCGTCGCTGCGATCGTGGCCGGCGTGGGCACGGGTGGCACCATCTCGGGCACGGCCCGCTACCTCAAGGAGAGAGACCCTGGGGTCCTTGCCATCGCCGTGGAGCCCGCCGAGTCTCAGGTGCTCGGCGGCGGGGCGGCGGGCCCGCACAAGATCCAGGGCATCGGGGCCAACTTCGTGCCGGGCAACTTCGACCGCTCCGTCGTGGACGAGATCGTGCCCGTGAGCTCGGACGCCGCCATCGCCATGACGCGCCGCCTGGCGCGGGAGCTGGGGCTTCTCGTGGGGATCTCCTCCGGGGCCGCCGTCGCGTGCGCGGTCTCGCTGGCAGGACGACCCGAGCTCGACGGGCGCACGATCGTGGCGGTCCTGCCCGACACGGGCGAGCGCTACCTCTCGCTGGGACTCTGACGTGTCGGCCGGAGAGAGGGGCCCGGCTGACACCCCAAGCCTGCGCGAGCTGCTCCGCGAGGACGCCGAGGCCGCCTACGAGCGCGACCCGTCCGCCGAGTCCGTCTCGGACGTGCGGCGCTTCTCGGTGGGAAACCGCATCGTCCGGGCGTACCGCGTCCAGCACTGGCTCTACGAGCGGGGGCACCGCAGCCTGGCGCTGTGGCTCGCCAAGCGCTCCCGCATCAGGTACGGGGCGGACATCCACCCGGCCGCGCAGATCGGGCGGCGCTTCACCATAGACCATGGCATCGGCGTGGTCATAGGCGCGACGGCTGTCATCGGCGACGACTGCCTGATCTACCAGGGAGCGACGCTGGGGATGACGGGCAAGCACGGCGGCAAGCGCCACCCCACCCTCGGGAGCGACGTCATGGTGGGCGCCGGCGCGATCCTGCTCGGCGCCATCGAGGTGGGGGACGGCGCGCGCGTGGGCGCGGGGTCCGTCGTGGTGGACGACGTGCCGGCCCACGCCACCGTGGTGGGAAACCCCGCGCGCGTAGTCCGCACACGCGAGTGCCCGCTCCTCGAGGACCTCGTCTGCGTGACGGACGACTTCGGCAAGAGCTGGCTCATGGAGGGCTGAGGGCCGAGCAGTGCCCTGCCCCGGCCCTCCTTCCCGTCGAGATAAGGGCAGCCTCCTCGGGCCTACAGCACCTGCTCCAGGCAGGTCTTCTGGACCGACATGCCCATCGCCTCGTAGAAGCGGCGCGCCCCCGGGTTGCACTCCCACACGTTGAGCGTGACGTTGTGGCAGCCCAGCTCGCGCGCGAAGGCAATCACATGCTGGTAGAGGGCTGTCCCCACGTGCCTGCCGCGGCTCCTCTCGTCCACGCAGATGTCATCTATGTAGAGGCTCAGGATGGGCTGCATGTTGTGGCTGCCGCGCAGGTCCTGCAGCTCGCAGAAGGCGTGCCCCAGGACCTCGTCGCCCGCCGTGCCCTCCTCCACGGCCACGAAGACCGGTCGCTCGTCGTCCGCGAAGATCCGGAGAAGCTCCTCGTCGGTGTACTTGCGGGTCCCGGCCCTGAAGAGGTCGGGCCGCCCATCGGCATGGACCGTGAGCACCTGGCTCAGCAGCCTGTCGACCCCTGGCAGGTCCCTCTCGCACGCACGCCTAATCTGCATCCTCGAGCTCCCTTCTCTCGTGGACGAACCCCACGAACCTCGCGACCCGCTCCCGTGTCACGAGGCGGGCGGTGTACTGATAGTTTCCCAGGTCATCCGAGAGGGCGTCCGGGACCCTCCCGTGCGAGACGATGGCGTCCCCAAAGCGGCCGAGGACCTCCGCGTGGTCATGCGCGTAGGCATGCTCGTCCCTGCGGCTCGCGTAGACGCAGAAGGCGTCCGTGCCGCCCGGCTCCGTCCGACGCTCGTCAAAGCAGATCATGTCAGCCCAGATCTGGTAGACGTCGGTGGCGTGCGCGTAGTTCATCATCTCGGGCGTGGAGCCACCAGGCGGGCGCACGTTGACCTCCAGACCCACGTAGTCGCCGGCAGAGCCCAGCCCTGGGCGGTCATGGGTGAGCCGGAAGAACTCCAGGTGCACGAAGCGACTCGCGAGGCCGAAGGCCCTCACCGTCGCGCGACCAAGGCGCGAGAGCTCGGGGTCAACGTCCGGGCGCGAGAGGTAGGCCATGTCGAGCCGCTCGTCCACCACGCGCGCCATGGACGGCGGGAACTCCTCCTGGTTCTCGAAGAGCGGCTCTCCCCGGCTGTCGAGGACGGCGTCCCAGGAGCAGAGCTCGCCCTCAACGAGCTGCTCGACCACGTAGGGCTCCCCGCCATGGTCACAGATGAGCTCGCGCAGGTCATCGTCACAGGTCAGAATGCGCGTGCCGCACGCGCCCACACCCACCTCGGGCTTGGCGAAGACGGGAAAGTGCCCCATCTCGCCGATGAACCAGCGCGTCTCGTCGAAGGTGGTGAGGCACGTCTGGCGCGCACTGGGCACGCCCGCCGCCGCGTAGAGGCCCTTCTGGGCGGCCTTGCTCTGCCAGCGGGCGACCTCGGCCGGCCGCGGCCCGTGGGCGACGTTGAAGTCCTCCCGCAGGCGGGCGTCCTGCGCGAGCCAGTGCTCGTTGTTCGACTCGATCCAGTCCACTCGGCCCCAGCGGTAGGAGAAGTACGCCACGGCCCGGTAGACCTGGTCGTAGTCCCCGAGGTCCGTGACGTAGTAGTACTCGTCGAGCGACGCGCGCAGCTCGGGGAGGAGCCCCTCGTAGGGAGCGTCCCCGATCCCGAGCACGCGTGCGCCGTTCCGGCGCAGGGCGGCGCAGAACTGCCAGTAGACCTCCGGGAACTGCGGCGAGACGAAGACGAAGTTCATGTGCCCGGCGCTACTCGGCGCTCGTGCTCCCCTTGCTCGCCTTGGTGGTCGTGGCGGCAGAGGTGGCCGAGGAGGCCTTCTTGGCGGCCGGCTTCTTGGTCG
>CAZUOD010000092.1:0-5324 GCA_964621975.1 uncultured Atopobium sp. | reverse complement strand
GGACGACATCATCCGGGCCTCCGCCGAGGAGGTCGCCGCCTGTGACTTTGCTGCCGTGTTCATCGACAGCCCGAGCACGGGGGCGGGCTTTGACAGCGAGACGAGCACCTATATCCCCATCTCCCTGCAGTACGGCGAGTATGTTGCCGACGGCGCCAACGTCCGCCAGGAGTCCCTTGCTGGCGACGAGGTCGATGGCGTGAAGGAGAATCGCAGCTACTACGAGCAGAGCACGGTTGCGGAGAACCTCTCCGACCTCACGCTCGTCCAGGACACCTCCGCGCTTGCGGGAGAGGTGCCGCTCGTCGTGTGCGTGAACGCTGACCGCCCGATGGTCTTCTCCGAGGTCGAGCCGCTGGCCGATGCCATCCTCATGGGCTTCGAGGCCGCCTACGACGACTTCCTCAATGTGCTCTCGGGTGCCGTCGAGCCCTCAGGGCTGCTCCCGCTCCAGATGCCGGCGGACATGGACACCGTCGAGGCAAACCAGGAGGACGTCCCGCGCGACCTCGAGTGCTACGTCGACGCCGAGGGCAACGAGTACGATTTCGCGTTTGGCCTCAATTGGTCTGGGGTCATCAGCGACGACCGTACCGCCACGTATAAGGTTGACCCCCTCACCGCGTCGGAGTACATCGAGCTGTAGCAGGCACGTCCAAGGCTTCCTCCCAGCGCCCCGCCCACGGCGGGGCGCTTCCCTGTGAACGGTTCCTGCGGGAGGCATCGGCCGGGATGGCGCACGGCCGTCTGGGTGTTGGGCGAGAACGGTTAGCCTGCTAGCCCGTCAGCCCGCTCACGACAGATGCCAGCGCGATCACAACACCCACGATCGACTCTCCGCCGAGCACGCCGGACGCCACGACGATGCCGCTCTCCTCGCCACGCGCGGCGTCGATCCCACGAGCGGCGCACACGCGGTCGTAGACGACCTTCACGAGGGCGCCGAGCGCGCCGGAGAGCGACATGTAGAACGGCAGGTAGACGCCGAGACCGAGCATCATGGCAGGGAGGCCCAGGCAGTAGAGCGCCACGCCGGCCACGAGGCCGATGGCAAACCCCGCGACGCTCGGTATGCCCGAGACCATCGTCGCCACCACGCTCGCCTGCGCCGAGACGAACATCGCGTCTGGCCCAAAGGCGTCCGTCCCGTAGGCGCTCACGAGGGTCACCAGCACCGCCACGGCGACGAACGTGCCCAGGAGCGCCCCGATCGCCTGGCCCACCCACATGGCGCGCGGGCTCGTGCCGATGATGGCCCCGGTCTTGAAGTCACTCATGACGTCGCCCGCAAGGCCGCAGGCGACGGCCACGACGCCCGCCACGAAGAAGAGCTGCACCTGGCTCACGTCGGCGAAGGCGGCCACGGCGAGCAGCACGATCAGCCCGAAGATCTCCATGGGGTCAATGCCCGTCTGCCCGACCGACTGGGCGCTCATGGTGGTGGTCACGAACGCAAGGAGCACCACCACGACGGCCACCACGGGTCCCAGGCCGAGCCCCATGCACACGAGCAGCGCGGCCGCGGCGGTCATGAGGCCGAGCACGCCCGCATCCAGGCGGCTCCACCGCCTCTCGCCGCTCGCGCTCCCCGAGCCCCTTCTCCTGCGCAGCACGCGCGCGATGCGCGGCAGGATGTCCCTCACGACGACGCCCACGCCAGACCCCATCATGAGTCCCATGCCCAGGCTGGAGACGATCCCCTGCGCGGTCTCGACGTCCCAGAGCCCGGCGGCCGAGCCCCCCACGATGATGCCGAAGTTGCCCAGCACCGCGCCCAGGAACCAGAACGCCACGGCAGATCCGCCCACGAGAAAGCCCACCGAGAGCATCATCGGGGAGTTGTAGATGCCAAACGACACCCCGGGGATGGAGAGCTCCGCGAAGAGCGTGGGCATCCAGCCGAGCGCGTCGCGCGCCACGCACCACAGGCCCGCAAGGCCCATCGAGCCGAAGAGCCGCCTGCCGGTGGCGCCGCCGGTCTCGGTGGCGAGCAGCGTCTCGGCCGCCGCGGTGCCGATGGGGTACTCGAGGTCGGACTCGTCGACGAAGCGCCTGCGGATGAGCGCGGTGCACACGAGGCCCAGAAGCGTGCCCGACAGCGCCACGACGAGCATCTCGACCCAGCTCACCTCGTCGGAGAGGCCGAGCATCCAGATGCCGGGGATGGTGAACGCCAGCCCGCCGGCCACCATCGAGCCTGCGGACATGATGATCTGCGTGACGTTGGCCTCGTTGAGGCTGCGGTGCCCGAGCGCGCGCAGCAGGAAGAGCGCCACGATGGACGTGAAGATGGTCGGCCAGGGGAGGGCGCCCATCTTGAGGGCCGTGTAGACCGAGGACGCCGTGATGATGACGCAGCCGACGCACCCGATGGCGATGCCCGCGGGGCTCAGCTGCCCGCGCCACGAGGCGCGAGAGCCGGATGTGCTCATGTGTTCTCCTTCGAATATCCGCTCCCCCGTGGCGGGGAGTCGGGTTTCTGCGGACTGCTAGAGTATAGGCGTTCCGATCGCACCGACACGCCCGCCCGGGAGGTTCCATGGCCCACCCAGCCGAGAGAGCCGAGAAGAACGTGCTTGCCGTCGACGTGGGCAACACCACCACGCGGCTCGGCCTCTTCTGTGACGGCGCGCTTGCGGGTTCCTTCGAGCTCACGACGCCCGAGCGGCTCACCGCGGACGAGGCGTGCCTCCAGGTGACGCAGGCCCTCTCCGCGCTCGGTGCCGGCTCGCCCGATGACGCGATCCTCGCATGCGTGGTCCCCAGCCTCTCCGGCGTCTGGAGCCAGGCGCTCGCCAAGGTGGCCCGGACGCGCCCGCTCGTGGTGGGGCCGGGCCTCAGGACGGGCGTGCGCATGCGCTACGACGACCCCTCCGAGGTCGGTGCCGACCGCGTGGCCGACGTCGTGGCGGCCCGGGGCTCCTACGGGGCGCCCGTGGTGGTGGTCGACCTGGGCACCACCACCAACATAGAGGTCATCGATGCCGAGGGCGCCTTCGCCGGCGGCGTCATAGCGCCCGGCGTGGCCTTGGGCGCCCGCTCCCTCAGCGCCGCGGCCGCACGTCTCCCCATGATCGAGCTCCGCGCCCCCGAGACGGTGATCGGGCGCAACACGCGCGCGGCGATGCAGTCGGGCGTGGTCCTCGGCGAGGTCGCGCGCATCGACGGGCTCATCGACTTCGTGGTCGGTGAGCTCGGCTACGAGGCGCCGGTGGTCCTCACCGGCGACGGGGCCGAGGCCATGGCCGCGCTGCTTCGCCATGAGGTGCGGGTGGATGACACCCTCACCCTGCGCGGCCTCTGGGGGCTCTGGAAGACCAACCGACGCCAGGGGTGAGCCCATGTCGGGCAAGGTGACGCTCAGGGACATCGCCCGCGAGGTGGGGCTCTCCACCACGGCCGTCTCGCTCGTGCTCAACGACCGCCCCTGCGGCATCTCCGAGGAGAGCCGGCGGCGCATCAAGGAGGTGGCGCGCAAGAAGCGCTATATCCCCAACCAGATCGCGCGGAGCCTGGTGACGCAGCGCTCCCAGACGATCGGCCTCGTGGTCCCCAACATCGAGAGCCGGTTCTTCTCGTCGCTGGCGCGTCGCCTCGAGCTGGGCTGCCGGGGGAGGGGATACGCCCTCATCATCACCAACTCCGACGACTCCCCGACGAACGACTCCGAGCTCGTGCGGCTGCTCCTCAACCGGGGGGTCGACGGCCTCGTGCTCGTGATGTCGGACGAGACGCGCGTGGACGCCCAGCTCCTGTCCGTCCTCGAGACCCTGCCCGTGCCCTTCGTGATGGTCGACCGGCTGGTCGAGGGCCTTGCGTGCGACAAGGTGGCGTTCAACAACCGCCAGGGCGGCTACCTCGCCTGCCGGCACCTGCTCGACGCCGGGCACCGTCGCGTGGCCTGCGTGGTGAACCGCGCGTCGAACACGGGCCGCGAGCGGCTCGCCGGTTACGAGCGTGCCCTGGTCGAGCGTGGCATCGAGCCCGACCCGGCCCTCGAGCTGGAGAGCGCCTACTACACCGCCGACGCCTACGCCACGGCCGACGCGCTGCTCGCCACCGACGCCACGGCCGTCTTCGCGGGCAGCGACAACATAGCCCTCGGGCTGCTCAGGCGCCTCTACGAACAGGACCTGCGCGTGCCGCGCGACCTCTCGGTGGTGGGCTACGACAACTCCACCGCGGACGTGCTCTTCGAGCCGGCGCTCACCTCCGTCGAGCAGAACGTGGACGAGCTCTCGGCCGCTGCCCTGGAGCTGCTGTTCCGCCGGATCGAGGAGGGGGAGCGCCACGCCGAGATGGGCGCCCCGGAGGAGCGCATCCTCACGCCGAGGCTCGTGATCAAGGGCAGCGTGCGCACGCTCTGCTGAGCCCTCGCCCGGCCCTCACAAGAAAGCTCTGGCTTCCCAAAAATCCACGTGGTGTAAAACGTTTTACCCAATATACTGCAACCGGACTGAAGCGCGGCGTCCGAGAAGAGGACCGGGCGCCCGAGGAAGGGAGCGAGCAAGCATGGCACAGCCCGTCATCGGAACCCCTTGGAAGCGGCTCAACGACCCTGTCCCCGAGGAGGAGCTCAAGGCGGTCGACCGCTACTGGCGCACCGCGAACTACCTCTCTGTCGGCCAGATCTACCTGCGCAGCAACCCGCTCATGCGCGAGGGCTTCTCCAGCGAGGACGTCAAGCACCGCCTCGTCGGCCACTGGGGCACCACGCCCGGCATCAACTTCCTCTTCGGTCACGTGAACCGCCTCATCGCCGACCACGGGCAGAACGCCGTCTTCCTGATGGGCCCCGGCCACGGCGGTCCCGCCGGCACCGCGCAGTCGCTGCTCGACGGTACCTATCGCGAGGTTCGTCCCGACATCACCGACGACGAGGCCGGCCTGCAGAAGTTCTTCCGCCAGTTCTCCTACCCCGGCGGCATCCCCAGCCACTACGCGCCCGAGACCCCCGGCTCCATCCACGAGGGCGGCGAGCTCGGCTACACGCTCTCCCACGCCTACGGCGCGGTGCTCGACAACCCGAGCCTGCTCGCGGTGGCCGTGGTGGGCGACGGCGAGGCCGAGACCGGTCCCCTTGCCACCTCCTGGCAGACCAACAAGTTCATGGACCCGCTGACCGACGGCATCGTGCTGCCGATCCTGCACCTCAACGGCTACAAGATCGCCAACCCCACCATCCTGGCGCGCATCTCCGACGGCGAGCGCGACGAGTTCTTCCGCGGCATGGGCTACCACCCGTACAACTTCGTGGCCGGCTTCGACGACGAGGACCACGCCTCCATCCACCGTCGCTTCGCGGCGCTGCTCGAGGCCGTCTT
>CAZUOD010000091.1:0-5438 GCA_964621975.1 uncultured Atopobium sp. | reverse complement strand
ACAGAGGCCGCGCGCGTGGGGCGCACGGAGCGAGGGAAAGGACATGCCATGCAGCTTGAGAACAAGGTGGCCGTCGTCACCGGCGCGTCATCCGGGATGGGTCGCGCCATCGTGAGCCTCTTCGTCCGCGAGGGGGCGCGCGTGGTCGCCGTCGCACGCAGGAAGGAGCGCCTCGAGGAGCTCGCCGCCGAGCTTGCCGACGCTCCCGGGGCGGTGGCGCCCTATCCCGGCGACGTCTCCTCGCGCGAGGTCAACGAGGGCATGATCGACTTTGCCCTCGAGACCTTCGGCGGCTTTGACATCCTCGTCAACAACGCGGGCATCATGGACGACATGAGCCCCGTCGCCGACGCCACCGACGAGAAGTACGAGCAGGTCATGGCCGTCAACCTCTACGGTCCCTTCACGGCCATGCGCAAGGCCGTGAGCGTCTTCAAGGAGCACGGCACCAAGGGCTGCATCGTGAACGTGGCCTCGGTGGGCGGGCTTCGCACCTGCGCGGGCGCCGTCTACTGCGCGTCCAAGGCTGCGCTCATCTCGCTCACCAAGAACACCGCCTACATGTACATGCCCGACGGCATCCGCGTGAACGCCATCGCGCCGGGCGGCATCTCGACGGAGATCTCGTCCTCCATGGGCATGCCCAACATGGCCGGCTACGGCCGCGTGCAGACGGTCCTGGCCTGCAGCCCCGATCCCGGCACCTCCGAGCAGATCGCGTCGACGGCGCTCTTCCTCGCGAGCGACGCCGCGAGCTACGTCAACGGCGTCATCCTGCCGGTGGACGGTGGCTGGATGGCAAGCTAGGCAAGAGACGGATCTTGCGGGCATAAATGCTATCTGTGGGGTATCATAAGGCCTGAGCCGCGCGGACGGCGCGGCCAGACACAGACAGAGAGGGGACCCGCATGTCCGAGGTCAAGTTCTATCGCTGCAACCACTGCGGCAACGTGTTCGCCACCGTCAGGGACGGCAAGGTCACGCCGAGCTGCTGTGGCGAGCCCATGGAGCTGCTCGTCGCCGGCTCGACCGACGGCGCGAGCGAGAAGCACGTGCCCTGCGTCACCCGCGAGGACGGCCGGATCGTCGTGCGCGTGGGCGAGGTCGACCATCCGATGCTGCCCGAGCACTACATCGAGTGGGTCGCGCTGGCGGCCGAGGGCCGCGTCTGCATCAAGTACCTGAGGCCGGGCGACGAGCCCACGGTGAGCTTCGGCGCCTGCTGCGCCGAGGGTGCCACGGTCTACGAGTACTGCAACCTCCACGGCCTCTGGAAGGCCGAGGCGTAGGGCTGTCAGCAGAGCAGGTGCCGCGGGGCCTCGGGAGACCGGGGCCCCGCGTCGTGCGCGTCTCGGCCCTCGGGCGCTGTGGCACAATTGGAGACTGGCCGCACGGACGGGAGGGAGCGCATGAGAGTCGGCATCGCCCAGATGAAAACGCGCGCGGGAGACTTCGACGCGACCGTCTCCCGCATGGTCGAGCACTCCAGGAGGGCCGCCGAGCAGGGCGTCGACCTGCTTGTCTTTCCTGCGGCCGCGCTCTCGGGCGTCACGCCGGTGAGCGCCTGCGAGCGCGAGGGCTTCCTGCTCGACGAGCTCGGCGCGCTCAGGCACCTCGCCGACGCCCTCGCGTGCCCGTGCCTCGTCCCGGTGCTGACCGACCTCGAGGGCGCGCCCGTGCCCGAGGCCATGCTCGTCTCGGGCGGCGAGGTCACCCCCGTGCGCCTGGGCGCCTATCTCGAGGCCCTCTCCGCAGGCCAAGGCCCCGATGCGGACGGCCGCCACCTGCCCGAGCTCCCGCTCGCCGGCGCGCGCCTCGGCGTGGCCTTCACCTACGACGACCTCGACGGGTACGGCGAGTACGACTACGACGTCGACGTCATCGTGTTCCTCTCGACCTACGGCTTTGCCACCGACGACGTCTCGAGCGCGCTGGGCACCTCGCTCTCCGAGGGGCGCTTCTCGGCCGACGCCGAGCGGACGGGCGCCTGGGTGGTGGGCGTGGGGTCGCTCGGTTGCTACGACGCCCAGGTGTTCTGCGGCTCGAGCTTCGTGCTCGCCCCCTGGGGCGAGATCGCCGCCCAGGCCCCGAGCCTCGAGGAGGCGCTGCTCGTCTGCGACGTGGACCCGAGCGCCGAGGGCCCGCTCGAGGAGCCGCTCACGCCCGAGGTCTACGACGGGCCGCTCATGACCTGGGAGGCCCTGTGCCTGGGCCTTCGCGAGACCTGCGAGCAGCTGTCGCGTGCGGACGCCTGCGTGCTCGTGGACGGCACGCTGCCCTCGATGCTCGTGGCGACCCTCGCCGCGGACGCGCTCGGTCCCACCCACGTGCTCGCGCTCGTCTCGGAGACGGGTGATCACGCGGCCGACGCCGCCTCCGCCGCGCTCGTGCGCTCGCTGCGCCTGCCCGAGGACAACGTCCGCCGCGCGGGCCCGCCCGTCGCGGGCGACCCCAGGCTCTCCCGGGACCTCGCCGAGGCGCACCTGGCCGCGCTCGCGCGCGAGACGGGCGCCCTCGCGCTCGGCGATGCCGACAAGACCGAGCTCGCGCTCGGCGAGCCGCGCGGCACCTGCGCGGCCAGGCTGCTTCCGCTCGGGGACCTCTACCGCTCGGACGTGGTGGCCCTCGCGCACCTCAGGAACACCATCTCCCCGGTCATCCCGCAGGCCGCCGTCGCGCCGCTTGTGCCGGCGGGCGCCGAGGCCCTCGCCGAGGAGCTCCCCTCCGACGAGGCGCGCATGGAGTTCGTGGACCTCGTCCTCTCGAGCGTCATCGAGTGGGAGATGCCCCTCTCCGACGTCGTGGCCGAGCGGGGGCACCCCGAGGTGGTGGCGGCCGTGGTGTCGCGGCTGCGCTCGCTCGACGGCGCCCGTGCGGCCCAGCCGCCGGTGATCGCCCTCTCCTCGCGCACCCTCGCCGAGGCACGCGGGCCCATGGGCCTTGCCTGGCGGGACCGTCCCCGCCCCGCCGAGGAGCGCCTCGCCCGCCGTGCCCTCGACGCCCTCGCACAGGAGGTTCGCCAGGGCCCGGGCGGCCGCTCCGGCATCGACGAGCGCGAGGTCGACGAGCTCCTCGGTCACCTGCGCGACTTCTCGCAGGGCGGGGGCTTCTCATCGCTCGGCGTGCGGGGCCCAGGCAGCGAGGCGGGTCCCCAGCCCTCGCTGTGGGAGGGTCCCTTCTCGGAGAACTAGCCTTGGCTCCCTCGCTCCCGTGTGCTAATATAGAACGAACGTTCTCATCCTAGGAGGCACATGGTCATCCTTGGCATAGACCCGGGCCTTGCCCACACGGGGTGGGGCGTCATCGAGACCCGCGGCATCGCATGCCGCGCCCGCGCGTACGGCTGTGTGGCCACCGAGGCCCACGAGCCCATAGACCAGAGGCTCGGACGCATCTTCGAGGAGCTCTGCCGCGTCATCGAGAGGTACGGCCCCACGGAGCTCTCCATAGAGAGCGTCTACTTCGGGGAGAACACCAAGTCGGCCATCGCCACGGCCCAGGCGCGCGGGGCGGCCATCGTGGCCTGCTCCCGGGCGGGCCTTGCGGTGGGGGAGTACACCCCCATGCAGATCAAGCAGGCCGTCGTGGGCACGGGCGCGGCGGACAAGCGCCAGGTCATGTACATGGTGAGGAGCATCCTCGCGCTCGACCACGAGCCGCGCCCGGACCACGCGGCCGACGCGCTCGCGGCGGCGGTGTGCCACGCCAACATGGCGCGCACCAGGCACCTCGGCGAGGCAAGGAGGGTCTCGTGATCGTTCAGCTTACCGGCACGCTCGTGGAGGTGCTGCCCACGCGCGTCGTCCTCGACGTGGGCGGCGTGGGCTTCGAGCTCGGTGTCTCGTCGGTCACGGCGGCGTCCCTGCCGCACGTGGGCGAGGCCGGGGTGACCCTGCTCACGCGCATGGTGGTGCGCGACGGCTCGATGGAGCTCTACGGCTTCTCCAGCCGAGAGGAGCGGGCCCTCTTCGACCAGCTGCGCGCCATCTCGGGCGTGGGCTCCAAGCTCGCGCTCGCGGTGCTCTCCACGTTCACGCCCGCCGCGCTCGCCCAGGTGGTGGGCGAGCAGGACGCGACGCGCATGGCGCAGGTCCCGGGCGTGGGGCGCAAGAAGGCGAGCCGCCTCATCGTGGAGCTCTCGGACGTCTTCTCCAGAAGCGCCGAGCTGAGCGGCCTCGTGGGGCTCGCCGGGGCGCAGGACGCTCCGTCACCGTCCGTCGTCGTGGCGCCCTCCGTCGAGTCCGACGCCGTCGAGGCGCTGCTCTCCATGGGCTTCACCTCCCAGGAGGCCGAGCTCGCGCTCGAGGGCCACGCCGAGGCGGGCGCCACCACCATAGAGCAGGTCGTGGCCTTCGCCCTGCGCCGGCTGGGGAGCGGTCGCTGATGTGGGAGGCGGGGGAAAGGGACCTCTTCGCCGCGCAGCCGGCGCGCGCCGGCGGTCCGCGCGAGGTCACCGGCGAGCTCACGGCCGATGACCTCGAGCAGGACCGCACGCTGCGCCCGCACTCGCTCGACGAGTACATAGGCCAGGAGCGCGTGCGCGAGAACCTGCGCGTGCTCATCCAGGCCGCGCGCGCCCGTGGGGAGGCGCTCGACCACGTGATCTTCTCAGGCCCGCCGGGTCTCGGCAAGACCACGCTCGCCGGCATCGTGGCCAACGAGATGGGTGCCAAGATGCACGTCACCTCCGGCCCTGCCATCGAGCGCGCGGGCGACCTCGCGGCCATCCTCACCAACCTCGAGGCCGGGGACGTCCTGTTCGTGGACGAGATACACCGCCTCAACCACCAGATCGAGGAGATCCTCTACCCCGCGATGGAGGACTTCTTCCTCGACATCGTCATCGGCAAGGGGCCGGCTGCCCGCTCCATCAGGATAGACGTGCCGCACTTCACGCTCGTGGGGGCAACCACCAGGACGGGGCTGCTCACCGGGCCCCTGCGCGACCGCTTCGGCATCTCGTACCGCCTCGACTACTACACGCCCTCGGAGCTCGCCGTCATCGTCACGCGCTCGGCCGGCATCCTCGGGGTGCGCATAGACGCGCGCGGCGCCGCCGAGATCGCCTCGCGCTCGCGCGGCACGCCCAGGCTCGCCAACCGCCTGCTCAAGCGCGTGCGTGACTACGCCCAGGTGCGCTGCGACGGCACGATCAGCGCCGAGGTCGCCGCCGAGGCCCTCGAGTTCTTCGAGATAGACTCCCTGGGCCTCGACACCCAGGACGTGCGCATCCTCACCGCCCTCTGCAGGACCTTCCGGGGGCGTCCCGTGGGGCTCACCACGGTGGCGAGCGCGGTCTCGGAGGACCCGTCCACGCTGGAGGACGTCTACGAGCCGTACCTCCTGCAGCGCGGGCTCATCGTGCGCACGCCCCAGGGCCGCCAGGCCACGCCGGCCGCCTTCGAGCACCTGGGGCTCGAGCCTCCGGGCGCCTGAGC
>CAZUOD010000090.1:0-5441 GCA_964621975.1 uncultured Atopobium sp. | reverse complement strand
GCGCGCCGCGCCGCCGAGACCACGTCTGTCACGGGCACCCGCGAGACCACGATGTCCACCCGCACCTTGGGGATGAGCTCCACGTCCACCGGCACGCCGCGGTACGTCTCGCGCGCGCCGCGCTGCTCGCCGCAGCCCTGGACCTCGATGACGGTCATGCCCGTGACGCCCACCCCGGCGAGCTCGGCGCGCAGGGCGGCAAGGCGCGTGGGACGGCAGATGACCTCGACCTTCTTGAGGGCATAGGAGCCGACGTCGCCGGCGAGCTCCAGCGGCACCGCCTGGTCGGGCGCGAGGTCGGGCACACGGCGCGGGGCGTCGTCGCGCAGGCCCTCGGGGACGAGCCCGGGCAGGTACTCGACGAAGGCGTTGTTGAGCGAGGGGCCGGAGAGGCCAAGGCCCGCGGCCTCCTCGGAGGAGAGCACGCGCAGGTCGAGCGCGTGGCGCACCGCGGCCAGCACGGCCCAGCTGAGAAGCGCCGTCCAGGCGCAGATGGCAAGGGCGCCCAGGAGCTCGGCGCCGAGCGTCGCCAGGCCGGACGCGCCCGAGAGGAGCAGGCCCGAATCGCTCAGGAGGCCCGTGGCCACGAGGCCCACGAGCCCGCAGAGCCCGTGGGTCGCCACGACGCCCACCGGGTCGTCCACCTTGAGGGTGCGCTCCACCCACTCGATGCCCAGGACCACCACGACGCCCGCGACGACTCCCACCACGCCCGAGAGCAGCGGGCTCATGACGTCAGCGCCGCTCGAGGCGGCGACGAGCCCGCCCACCACGCCGTTGAGCGCCATCGGCAGGTCGACGCAGCCGTAGCGCAGCTGCGAGGTCGCGATGGCCGCGAGCGCCGAGGCGCTCGCCGCGGCGAGGAGCCCCAGGGACGCCCGGCCGAGCGAGTCCGCCCCCTCGGTGCCGTAGGCGAGCAGCGAGCACGCCACGAGGCCGAACCAGCCCACCACCACGAGGAGGGTGCCGACGAAGCAGCGCGTGAGGCTCTGCCCGGGCAGGGCGCGAACCTCGCCGTCGGGACCGTACTTGTCGGCGCGGGGCCCCATGAGGGCGGCGGCCACGAGCGCGACGACGCCCGCCACCACGTTGATGGACGACGAGCCCGCGAAGTCATGGAAGCCGAGCTCGGCCAGCCAGCCCGAGCCCCAGGTCCAGCGGCTCACGAAGGGGAAGACGAGCAGGCTCACCACGAGCGAGACGGCCACCTGCGAGGCGAGGTTGGACCGCTCGGCCATGGCGCCGCACACGATGTTGGAGACGACGGCGCACACCACGGCCTGGCTCGCCACGAACAGCGAGAGCGAGACGCCGTCAGGCAGCTCCGGGCCGTAGCTTCCGAGGGTGAAGAAGTCGAGCACCCCGAAGAAGCCGCCCGAGCCGCCGAAGAAGAGGCCGAAGCCCATGAAGAGGAAGCCGAGCACCGAGACGAAGGTCACCACGAGGTGGCGCACGACGGTGCCGGTCGAGTTCTTGTTGCGCACGGAGCCCACGTCAAAGAGGGCGTAGCCCAAGATCATGAGGGTGACGAGCGCCGTGCCGAAGAGCACCCAGACGGTCGAGGCGGTGACGAATGACATGAGACCGCCCCCTATGCCCGCGCCGAGGCGACCTCGGACGGCCGGGCGCCGGCGATCTCCATCGGGTTGGTGATGCGCTCGAGGAACTTCTGCGTGCGCGGCTCGCGCGGGTTGACGAGGATCTCCGACGGGGCGCCCTCCTCCACGATCACGCCGCCCTCCATGAAGACCACGCGGCTCGCCACCTCGCGCGCGAAGGCGATCTCGTGCGTGACGATGACCATCGTGATGCCCGTGAGGGCGACGCTCTTGATGGTGGCCAGGACCTCACCCACGAGCTCGGGGTCGAGCGCCGAGGTGGGCTCGTCGAACAGGATCACGTCCGGGTCGAGGATGAGCGCCCGGGCGATGCCCGCGCGCTGCTGCTGGCCGCCGGAGAGCTGGATCGGGTAGTAGTCGCAGCGGTCGGCCAGCCCGACCTTGGCGAGCACCTCACGCGCGGCCCTCTCGGCGTCCGCCCGCTGGTAGCGCTTGACGGTGACGAGCCCCTCCATGACGTTGCCGAGGATGGTCCTGTTCTTGAAGAGGTTGTAGTTCTGAAAGACCATCGCCGTCTTGCGACGCAGCTCGATGACGTCTCGCTTGCGGTGGCGCTGCGCGTCGACCGTGAAGCCGTTGATGGTGACGGTCCCCTCGTCGGCCGGGTCGAGGAAGTTGATCGTGCGCAGGAAGGTGGTCTTGCCCGAGCCCGAGGGGCCCAGGATGACCACGATCTCGCCCTTCTTGATGCTCATGTCCACGCCGCGCAGGACGTGGTTGTCCCCGAACGACTTGTGGATCCCCCTGAGCTCCACCATGTAGTCTGCCATGGGATGTGCTCCTTTCATGCCTGGGCCGTCGCGACGGACCCGGCGGGCTCGGTGACGGACGCCGAGCGGTCACGGAAGCGCGAGACCCTGCGCTCGATCAGGCGGAAGACGCGGTTGAAGACGAAGCTCAGCACCTCGTAGATGAGCGTCGCGATGAGGTAGGCCTCGATGTAGGAGTACGAGGAGTTGGCGAGCAGCGTCGAGGTGGCGGTTATCTCGTAGACGCCCACGTAGTAGGCGAGCGAGGTGCTCTGCACGAGCCCCACGAACAGGCCGTTCAGATTGGGCAGCGCCGTGACGAAGGCCTGCGGCAGCACCACGCGCAGATAGGCCTGGGTGCCGGTCATGCCCACGCTCTCGGCAGCCTCGACCTGGCCGCGCTCGACCGACCTGATCGCGGAGCGGAACGTCTCCGAGGAGTAGGCCGCCTGGTCGAGGGCGAAGGCCACGGCCGCGTAGGCCACGGCCGGCACGGAGTTGAGGTCCACCGAGACGCCGATCGAGGTGCAGTAGCCCTGGATGAGCAACGGCACCGAGTAGTACGCCACGAAGAGCACCACGATGATGGGCACCGAGCGCATGAACGAGATGAACACCGCGAGCAGCTGGCTCAGCACGGGCACGCGGGCGTTCCTCACGAGGGCGATGAGCAGGCCGATCACCCATCCCACCGGGATGGCGAGGGCCACGATGAGCAGGGTCACGGGGATGGAGGCCACGATCTGGGGCAGCGACTCCACCATGAAGTCGAGGTTGAGGGACATCGGAGCCACCCCCTAGGCCGTCTGCGGGACGCGCCCGTGCGAGGTCAGGCGCTCCACCACCGTCGTCGCGAGCTGGATGATCAGGCAGAGCGCCCAGTAGATGAGGGCCACCGCGATGTAGGACTCCAGGCGGGTCGAGCCGTAGCTCGCCGTCTGGATGGCGTTGGCCGTGCCCATGAGGTCCATGACGCCGATGGAGAAGGCCAGGGCGGTGTTCTTGAGGAGCTGCACCAGGTTGTTGCCGAAGTTGGGGACGGCGGTGGCCACGGCCTGCGGGAGCACGACGCGCATGAGCGCCTGGCGCTCGGTCATGCCCACCGAGAGCGCGGCCTCGGTCTGGCCGTGCTCCACCGAGAGGTAGCTCGAGCGCATCATCTCGCCGAAGTTGGGCGAGCTCAGAAGCGTCATCGCCATGAGGATGAAGGAGCTCCTCGGCAGGGACGAGAGCGAGGTCACGACCTGCGACAGGCCCATGTAGAGCAGCAGGATCATGACGAGCGAGGGGATGCCGCGCATGAGCGAGATGTAGCCGTGCGCGACCGCGGCGAGCACGCGCCCGCCGCGCAGCTGCATGAGCGTGAGGACGAGGCCCACCAGCATGGAGAGCACGAGCGACCAGACGAGCAGGTAGGCCGTCATGGGCATGGCGCCGAGGATCTGGACCACATAGCCCGGCACCTTGTCCAGGGAGACGGTGTAGACGTAGCCTGAGGTCATGGGTCCCCCTACGACTGGAGGAGCTCGTTGTCGGAGAGGACGTCGGCGTACTCCGTGAAGACGTCACAGCCGAGGTACTCCTCGGAGAGCGCCGAGAGCGTGCCGTCGGCCTTGAGGGCCACCACGGCCTCGTTGACGGCATCACGGAGCTCGGTGTAGTTCTGGTTGAGCATGAGGTAGGTCGACTCCACGAGCACCACGTCGGTCTTGTAGAGGCCGGTCTCCGCCTCCTCGTTCACCGTGTCGAAGGTCCCGTCGTAGCAGACATAGGCGTCCACCTGCCCGGAGGCGATCATGCGGAAGGCGTCGGCCGAGGTGATGTTCTGGTAGGTCTCGAGCACCATGGCCTGGTCCGGATAGCGCTCGTTGTAGGCCTCGAGCATCCCGTACTCGTAGTTGACGGGGTTGCACGCCACGGTCTTGCCCGCCATGTCCTCGAGCGTCTTGCAGTCGGGGTCCGCGGTGGCAAAGACCATCGGTGAGAGCGTGAAGGGCTCCTCGGCGAAGATGAAGGTCTCCTGGCGCTCCTCGTTGGGCACGAGCTGGCACGAGACGAGCGGCGAGCTGCCGGACTGGCAGGCCGTGATCATGGAGGCGAACTCCATCGCATCGATGCTGAAGGTGTAGTCCTCGAGGTAGTCGTCGACGGCCTTGAGGACCGCCACGTCGTAGCCCACGGGCGTGCCATCGGTGTCCACCGAGCAGTACGGCGGGTTGCCGCTGGACACGGTGACGCTGATCTGCTCGGCCGTGTCGTCGTCCGAGGACGAGGAGTCGTCCGTGGCGTCCGGCGCGCAGCCGGCGAGCCCGACGGCGGCGAGCGTCCCGAGGGCTCCCATCGTGCGGAGGAACCCGCGCCTGGAGGTCGTCCGGGTCTCGAGGTTGCTGGTGGCCATGTGTTTCCCCCTTCTGGACCCTGCGGTCCGCGACGTGGCCGAGGCCCGGCGCCCCGGCCATGGCAGAGGTCGGACCACCTGCGAGCCCTCCCTCACGTGACTGGCATCAATGTTGAGAACCTGTTGTTTCCCCACGATGTCAGGCGCGTCCTGAGAGAGTTACTGGTGAGAAACTCGCGCATGACATGTGACCGGCGCGTTGCGAGGGTGTTTTCATGCCGTGCACGGGAGCGTCAGCCGGCGCGCCAACGCCCGCCACGCACAGCAAGGCGCCCAGGGCTCTCGCCCCGGGCGCCTGCATCAATCTTCGCTACTCAAGGCGCCCCCGCGGCGCCGCCTGGACCTACCCGAGCGCCGCCACGATCTTGTCGCCCATGGCCGAGGTGCCGAGCACGCGCTCGGCCGGGGTGGCGTCGTCGGCGATGTCGGGCGTACGCCAGCCCTCGTCGAGCACGCGCGTCACGGCGGCCGCGAGCTCGTCTGCGGCCGCGTCCATGCCAAAGCTGTAGCGCAGCATGAGCTCCACGGAGAGCACCTGCGCGATGGGGTTGGCGATCCCCTTGCCAGCGATGTCGGGCGCCGAGCCGTGGCTCGGCTCGTAGAGGGCCGTGCCGTCGCCGAGGCTCGCGGAGGCGAGCATGCCGAGCGAGCCCGTGAGCATGGAGGCCTCGTCGG
>CAZUOD010000089.1:0-5474 GCA_964621975.1 uncultured Atopobium sp. | reverse complement strand
CACCGAGCACGCGGTGCAGGCCGAGATGCGCAAGATCCTGGAGGGGCTGTCGTAGAGCCGCGGCGCAGCGTGCGGCTTAGGCGAGAAGGCCTAGGTCGGCTGCCAGCACCCTGCCAATGGCATGGGGAATTCCCACGACCAGCGCATTTCCCATGCAGAAAGCCCGATGGCCATCCGTCATACCGGTATCGGTCCATCCCCGTGGGAAGCCTTGGAGCTGGTCGAGCTCATCTGGCACCAAACGACGATACCTTCCGCTTGGCGTCTTGACAACATGCTTGAAACGAGAGGCGCCACGACCTCCCTCACCCGTTAGTATCGTGCGCGAGGGACGGTCGAGCGCGTCAGGAAACGCCATTGAACCTTCGGAGTACCAGTACTCGAACCCCGTCTGCTTGTTGACACGCCGCTCACGCTTGGCGCCCTTGAGGTACTCCCATTGGGCAAGCTTCTCGGGCTCGATGAAGAACTCCTTGGGCACCTCTGACTCGGGCACGAGAATGTCACCCAAGGTCTGCCGTGGTCCCTCATAGGCCTCTGTCACCTTACATGTCGAGACATGGCCCGCCCACATGACCCCTGCCTCCAGAAACGGCGATGTCTTCCCGCCACGGTTGAAGTCGCGCGTCACGGCAAAGGGGTCGCTCGAAATCTCGATATGCCCTATCTCCTCAGGAGCAGGCTCCACAATCGGAAAAGCACGCGCCATCAAACCGTTAACGAGTCTTTTGTCAGGGTTCCACGTTTCCTCTGTCCTGTGGGCAAATATGTATATACGCTTGCGACGCTGGGAAAAGCCGTACTCAGCACTGTTGACCACCCGCCACTCAACCGAGTACCCCAGCTTGTCAAAACACGACAGGATAATGGCAAAGTCGCGCCCCCGCTGAGAGGCTGGACTCTTGAGAAGCCGGTCGACATTCTCCAACAGCACATATCGAGGCCGACCCTTAAGTTGCAGGAATCGATAGATGTCCCACCAGAGAACCCCTTTCTTTCCCTCGATGCCACCCGCCTGCGAGAGGGGCTTCGCAACCGAGTAGTCCTGACATGGAAAGCCACCTACCACCATGTCTATATCTGGGATATCAGCCTCTGAGCGTTCATAGGCATCGAGAACAGCATGGATGTCTTCATTCACGACAGAGCCCGCACCAAAGCGGAACTCGTAGCAGCGCGCTGCAAACTGCTTGGTCTTCGTCCCTGGTGGCTCCCACTGATTCGCCCAAATGGTCTCAAAGGGACCTGCTGCGGGCATCTCCATCCACGGCTGATCGGCGCTGTGATACCCCTCAAGCCCCAGCCTGAACCCCCCGACCCCCGCGAAGAGCTCGGCCATACGCATGGTCTTCGGTGACGACACGTTTCTCCATTCGCTGTCTGTGTCGTTAATGTCTGACCATCATAGCCGATCGATGCGACAAGATCAAAGGCTCCGGCTAGATGAAGTCCACATCAGACAGCGCCTCAATAATCCAGCGCCCGCGCGCCCACAGATACTGTCGATACATTCGTATGCCGTTCACCATCTCGGGCTTGTCGTTCGCATCCCTGCCGCTCCCACGCACAAAGACGGGGCTATTTGCTGACTTGGGCCAGTTGGGCGCCGAGCGCGCCACTCCACTCTTCTTGTTGATGCGCGGATTTCCCTGCTCGTCAAGCTCGGGCACATCGACAAGGGTTCCCTCAGAAACCAGTCTTCTCATCTGGTCCCAAACCGTTCGAGCGACACCCGGCAGCTCTCCATCAGGCAACCATTTGAATCCGAGAAACACGTTGTCGCGTAGCGGAGCCTGCGAGGACGGCTCGACAAAGACCGCACAGAGGATTCTGCCTGAAAACCACGCAGAGAAAGTTGTGTCTTCCCATTCGATATCCGAATCGCTCACCTCTGAGAGATCTATGCGGAAGAGTTTGGTATCTTCCGTCCGTTTGCCTTGCAGCGTCTGGACAACGGTCTTGCAGTGGATTCCTGCCTTCGCAAAGAGGTCGACCTGTTCCATGTGCTCTGTCCTGCCGCCAAGCATCCTGACCACAAGACCCTCATTGATATTTTTCTTGTTCAGCTTGCTCCCGTAATCAATGGACTGCGCTATCTCCCCCACAGTCATCTGCGCAAACTTGGCTCTGAGTTCCCGACATTTTCGGTTGAGATCCGCATAGCTTGCATACTCCTCAGGCAGGTGGTCAAGCTCATCATAAAAATGGCGACGCACCAACGCCGAGACCGTCGATCGCTTAAGGCGCCAACGTGGTCTGTTGGGCCATTTGGGCGAGGTGTCGGTATACATGAGCTGACGATTGAGCTCATGGCTCAGCTTCGGATACTCCTCATCCGGCGAAAGTCCCTCAACATGCACGCGCTCAACAAAATCGCGAACAATACGCCAGTCTGACTCGAGAACTGCCCGGTCTTGCTCGTCCCATTCGTGAAGTTCGTAGTCAAGAACAGGGAACTCTGCATACTCGAGGGTATCTCTCACCTTGGTGCTGTCTCCGTTGTTGTAGAGGTAATAGACTAGAAGGAGATGCTCAACCTTGTGCCAGAACGCCGAAGTTTCGAAGGTTTCCCTCCAGATTGAGTCGACAGAGACCGCCGTAACCGACATGGGTTCCTTGGCAGAATACTTTTTGTCTTTCTTATCGCGAATTAGTCCCGTCGTCTTGACCTCGTAAGGCACTCCATCAATTTCAATGTCGGGTTCTTGACGCGTGTCCGCCGGATACCCCAGGACGGACTGCTCAATGACAGCACCGGCGACGCCCTTGTTTCTCGCCTTGCCAGAGAAGATGCCGGTCTGGTCAATCTCGCCAAGACTTCTGCCCTTGCAGGGCTCAAACCGAGAAACGATTTCTTGAAACGTAAAGCTATGAGACAGCTCTTCTGATGACATGAGGTCCTCCCATCTGTCATGGGCAGCATCAAGCATACCCAAACACACTAGAAAGGAACACGGAGCCGAGCGCTATACTCCAGGCAGCAGCCAACGAGAGGCAGGAGCGGCCATGACCAAGCCACTTCGAAACATCGTTTTTGACATGGGCGGTGTGCTCATGACGTTTGACGGCCCATACTTCGCATCGCTCTTCACGGACTCGCCAGCGGATGCGGACCAGCTCAACGAGGCCCTCTTTGGGGGACCCATGTGGCCCCTGCTCGACTCGGGCACCATCTCCCACGAGACGGCGGCGCGCTATGCTCGGGCCCACCTGCCCGAGCGCTTGCACCCCAACCTTGAGGAGTGCATCAAGCACTGGCCCGAGCACTCGGAGCCCATCCAAGCCACAAACGAGCTCGCCATTCGGCTCAAGGATGAGGGCTATGCCCTCTACCTGCTCTCCAATGCCTCGACGCGCATCATGGAGCAGCTCTCCCACATGCCCGCGATGCCCTATCTCGAAGGATACGTCGTCTCTGGCGTGGAGCGCCTCATGAAGCCAGACCCCGCCATCTTCCAGCTCCTGTGCGACCGCTTTGGCCTAGACCCCGAGGAGTGCCTCTTCGTGGACGACAACGCAGACAACTGCGAGGGCGCGCGCGTGACGGGGATGCGCTCATTCCACTTCACCGGAGACGTGGACGCCCTTGAGGCACATATCCGGGCGCTGTCTGGCAAAAAAGGTGACTAGCGCGCTGCCGCGTTTGCGATGAGGGCCGCTGTGCGTGACATTTCGGGCCCCCGAGGACCCTGTGAGGGACTGATAGCGCAGGCAGCGCTTTTCGCAGCGCACGTCTAGGTCAAAATGGCAACGAGACGAAAATGCGGTGCCGCGCCAATGCGCGACACCGCGTCGGGCTGCCTGCTGCTGTCCGCTACTCAAGAACCCAGCTGGCCGTTGGCGTGTCATCAAGCATGGATGCAAAGTACAGGGCCTTAATCGTGTCACCCTCAAAGTAGATGGTACCGGACTTGGTCCCTCCTGCCGCGAGCGTACCGGACCCAAGCTCGTCCGTAGCCTCGCTGTAGTACGTCGAATACTCCTGCGCACCAGACGCGTCCTCGCCCTTCCAGTCGTAGATGTTGTAGCTGGCTCCCTCGTCGCCATTGTTGGCATAGGTCACGTGAATCCCAACGATCTCCGAGCCGTCGTAGTTGACCAAACCCATCTCCACGGAGTCCACCGTCACGGAGAGACCGTCATCAAGCTCAATCGTGGTTCCCACGGCAAGGTCCGTGCTCGCCTGCTGGTTGGTCTCGGAATCCGAGGAGCCCTCGTCCGCAGCGTCATCCTCCTGCTCGGTGTCATCAGAGGCTGATGTCCCGACAACCGACGACCCGCTGGTAGCGTCCTCGATGGCGGCACTCAGGGCGCTCTGCGACGCAAGCACCACCATAAGCGCCACGAGGTTCACCACAAGCGCCGCGATGGCAAGGCCCTTGCCCGACTTCTTGCCTCTCATCGTGCCCACCACACCCACGATGGCAAACACGAAGCCAATGAGCCCAATGACAAATGACAGGTTGTTGATAATCGGAATCCAGGACGACACAACTGCCAGGATTCCCAGCACCAGACCAGTCACCGCCATTCCAGAGGTTGGCTTTCCCGTGCTCTTGTCGCTCATATCAGACCTTTCTCCCCGCGCCAAGAGGCGCCACTGGACGTAATGAGCCAAGTATCAGGAAGGACTTGGGAAGAATCATTAGCTGCGAGCTAATTCGACGGCGTGCCCCAGTTAGGAACAGCGGACAACGGAATGCAACATTCTCGCAGGTAGATATGGGCATCGGGAAGGAGTCCGGACAACACCCCGCAACAGCCTGAAACGCTCCGAGCGGGTTTATTCATACCGGAATTCGTACCACCCCAGATAAGGGGGAACTCACTGCATGAGAGGATTGGGGCACAGACATGACCAACTGGAGGGCGCTCGAGGACGCCGAGGACCACGCCTACTTCATGGCGGAGCTCATTGACATCACACCCGAGAGCCTCACCTTCGAGGAGAAGAAATAGATCCTGCGCGATATGATCGCGAGCTCCGCCGCCATCGAGAACGCGATGCGCGACGAGTTCGCGGAGCTCGACGAGGTCACGCAGGCCCGCCTGATCGACGGCCTCGTGGCGGACGGCCCGAGGAGCCGGGAGTGGTGGCACGAGGTGCTTGTGGACGGCCCCAAGCACCGCGACTTCCCGACACTCGCTGACAGCCCGCGCCGGCGCGGCTAGACGCGAAGGCCCTCACCCCGACGAAAGAGGCGGGGGCCTCTCTTGCGTACTCTTCTGTGAAGCGACGAAACGCTACGATTCGAGCCTGCCCGCAAGCCGGAAGGCGGGCACGAGCGGCGGCACGGCGAAGGGGGCACCACCGAGACCGCCGCGCCCAAACCCCAGCCGACGTCCCTCCTCGCGTCATGACAGGATCTCGTTCACGCATGCCTGAACGGCGTCGTAGAGCGAGCCCAGCGCTGCCTTTCGCGCCGCGCGAGGTCGGCGACCGTGCCCTCCGGGTCGGACGGATCCGTGCCGCC
>CAZUOD010000088.1:0-5581 GCA_964621975.1 uncultured Atopobium sp. | reverse complement strand
ACGCGCTCGGCGCACACGCGCATGCACTGCGGGCAGCGCGTGTGGAAGACGCAGCCCTCGGGCGGGTTCGTGGGGCTGGGAACGTCTCCCTCGAGCACCCTCTTGTCCTGGATGCGCTCGTGGCCGATCCTGGGGATGACGTTCAGGAGCGCCCTGGTGTAGGGGTGCAGCGGGTCGTCGAAGAGGGCCTCCTTGCTGGCGAGCTCCATCGTGTGCCCGAGGTACATGACCATGACCGTGTCGGAGATGTGCTTCACCACCGAGAGGTCGTGGCTGATGAAGACGTAGGAGAGCCCGTAGGTCTCCTGCAGCTCCTCCAGGAGGTTGATGACCTTGGCCTGCACCGACACGTCGAGCGCCGAGACGGGCTCGTCGCACACGACCACCTCCGGCTCCAGCACGATGGCGCGCGCGATGCCGATGCGCTGGCGCTGGCCGCCCGAGAACTCGTGCGGGTAGCGGTACTTGAAGGCGAGGTCGAGCCCCACGGCCTGCATGATCTCCTCGACGCGGGCGTCGCGCTCGGCGCGGGTCGCGTACGTCTTGGCGATGTCGATGGGCTCGGCGATGATGTCGGACACGGTCATGCGCGGGTTGAGCGAGGAGTACGGGTCCTGGAAGATGAGCTTCATCTTCTGCCGGGCGCGTGTGAGGTCGTCGCCCTTGAGGGCGGTGAAGTCCTCGCCGTCGAGGGTCACGGTGCCCGAGGTGGGCTCGGCCAGGCGCAGGATGCACTTGCCCGTGGTGGACTTGCCGCAGCCGGACTCGCCCACGATGGCGAAGGTCTCGCCGCGGTGGACCTCGAAGGAGACGTCCTCGAGCGCGTGGACGAACGCGGTCGGCTTGCCGAAGGCGCCCTTCTTCACCGGGTAGTGCTTCGTGAGGTGCTCGACCTTGAGGACGACGTCGCCCATGTCAGCGCTTCTTCCCACGGCTACTCACCCCACTTCTCTGAGTCGAACATCCAGCAGGCAACGGTGTGGTTCTCGTCCCCCTCGAGCGGGGCCACGTGCGGGCAGGCCTCGCGGCAGATGTCCTTGGCGTAGGGGCACCTCGGGTGGAAGGGGCAGCCGGTGGGCAGCTCGTCGAGCATCGGGACGTTGCCCGGGATGGCGTAGAGCTTGTCCACGGCGTCGTCCATCGAGGGGATGGAGTTGATGAGGCCGATGGAGTACGGGTGCTTGGGGTTGGTGAAGAGCTCCGAGGCGAGGGTGTACTCCACGAGGTGGCCCGCGTACATGACGGCCACCCAGTCGGCCATCTCCGACACCACGCCCATGTCGTGCGTGATGAGCATGACGGCCGTGCCCAGCTCGTTGCGCATGCGGTCGATGAGCTGCAGGATCTGCGCCTGGATCGTGACGTCGAGCGCCGTGGTGGGCTCGTCACAGATGAGCAGCGCCGGCTCGCACGCGAGCGCCATGGCGATCATCACGCGCTGGCGCATGCCGCCCGAGAGCTCGTGCGGGTAGCTCCTGAAGACCTTCTCGGGAGCAGGGATGCCCACGAGCTTGATCATCTCGAGCGCGCGGGCGTCGGCGTCGGCCTTGCGCATCTTGGGGTTGTGCACGAGGATGCCCTCGCGAATCTGGCGGCCCGCCGTCATGACCGGGTTGAGCGAGGTCATGGGCTCCTGGAAGATCATGCCGATCTTGCTGCCGCGGAAGGTGCGCATCTCGTCGCGGCTGAGCGCGGCGAGATCGGTCCCCTCGAGGTTGATCGAGCCGCCCACGATCCGGGCAGGTGGCTGCGGAAGCAGCCCCATGATGGAGAGCGCGGTCATGGACTTGCCGCAGCCCGACTCCCCCACCACCGCGAGGGTCTCGCCGCGGCGCATGACGAAGGAGAGGTTCCTGATGGCGGGCAGGGCGCCGTCCTCGGTGAAGAGGGTCACCGAGAGGTCGTCCACGTCGAGCAGGACCTCGGCCCTCGCGGAGGCGGCGAGCCGCTGCTCGGTGAGCTCCTGCGCGACGTCGCGCAGCTCGGCGTTGACCGAGACGTTCGTCTTTGACATTCGGCCTCCCCCTTCCTAGGAGCGCATCTTGGGATCGAGGGCGTCACGCAGCGCGTCGCCCAGGAGGTTGAACGCCATGACCGTGACGATGATGGCGATGCCGGGGATGACGCTGTAGTACGTGGAGGACTGGATGTAGGACTGCGCGGCATTGATCATCTGGCCCCAGCTGGCCGTCGGCGTCTGGACGCCCAGTCCCAGGAACGAGAGGGACGCCTCGGACATGATGGCCGAGGGGATGCCCAGCGTGGTGGTGACGATGAGGGTGGAGACGCAGTTGGGGAGCAGGTGGCGCATGATGATGCGCCAGCTCGAGCCGCCGGAGAGGACGCAGCTCTGGATGTACTCGGAGTTCTTGAGGCGCATCACGTCACCGCGGACGAGGCGCGCCGTGGAGGCCCAGCCCAGAAGGCCGAGCGTCACGTAGAGGTTCTGGAGCCCCGTCCCCAGGGCGTACATGATGACGATGGCGAACAGCAGGAACGGGAAGCTCGAGAAGACCTGGATCACGAAGGAGATCACGGCGTCCACCTTGCCGCCGAAGTAGCCCGCGCACACGCCGGCGAAAAATCCGATGACGAGCGAGATGAGCTGGGAGACCACGCCCACCGAGAGGGAGACCCGGCAGCCATAGATGATGCGCGAGAGGATGTCGCGGCCGTACTCGTCGGTACCAAAGAGGTGAGTTGCCGAGGGGGCCTGGAGCTTGTTGACGAGCTCCTGCGCGTAGGGGTCGTAGGGCGCGATGAGCGGGGCGAAGATCGCCACGAGCACGAGGAGCACCACGACGATGAGGCAGAACATGCCGAGCTTGTTCTTCTTGAAGATCTTCCAGCTCACGGCCCAGTAGCTCGAGGCGCGGTTCTTCCCGTCGGGCCCTGGCACCTGCGCCTTGGAGGCCTCGGTGGCCACGGCCTCGGCCCGCTGGACCTTGGGGTTGTTCTTGTCGCTGCTAAGAAGGGCCATTACTCAGACGCCCCCTCTCCGAGTCGGATGCGCGGGTCGACGACGGCGTAGAGGATGTCCACGACGAGGTAGACCGTCACGCAGATGATCGCGATGTACATGACGCCGCCCTGGATGAGGGGCAGGTCACGGGCGTTGATGGCATCGAGCAGGAGCTTGCCCATGCCCGGCATCATGAAGATGGACTCGATGAGGATGGAGCCCGTGAGGATCTCGCCGAGCTGGGTGCCCGCGATGGTGATGATGGGGATGAGCGCGTTCCTGAGGCCGTGCCTGATGATGACGACCCACTTGCGCAGGCCCTTGGCCTCGGCCGTGCGCATGAAGTCCTGGGAGAGCACCTCGAGCATGCTCGTGCGCGTGACGCGGGCGATGGAGGCGGCGTAGCGCACGCCGAGCGCGACCACCGGCAGGACGAACGACATCCACGTCTTCACGCCCGAGAGCGGGAACCACCCCAAGTTGAGCGCGAAGGAGATCTGCAGGATCACGGCGACCCAGAAGACCGGCGCCGAGATGCCGAGGATCGAGACGGTCATGAGCAGCCGGTCGATGATGCTGCCATGGTAGACCGCCGCGAGCACGCCCACGACGAGGCCCAGGACGAGCGCGAAGACGTAGGCGCAGCCGGCCAGGCGCGCCGTGACGAGAAACGCGCTGCCCATGAGCTCCACGACGGACTTGCTCTGCGTGTAGGACGTGCCGAAGTCGCCCTGGAGCATGTTGAGCAGCCAGCGCCCGTACTGGACGAGGACCGGGTCGTTGAGGCCCATCTGCTCCCTGATGCGCTCGATCGTCTCCTCGTCCGCCATCTCACCGACCATGATGCGCACGGGGTCGCCGGGCACGATGTTGAGCACGAAGTACGTGATGGCCGAGATCGCCAGCACGACGCCGATGGCGAGCAGGATCCTCTTGACGAGAAACCTCCGCATCTGTGTCTCCTCTCCTTAGTGCGGGCGCCTCGCAGCCGCGCTCAAGCCCGGCTGGCACACCCCCAAAATGACGGCACCGCGGTCGGAACGAGCCGGCCGCGGCGCCCGAGACGCAGCTCGACCTTAGACGGTGGGGTCGTAGTTCTCGTCGTCCGTGTCGATGTCGATGTCGATCATGTGGTAGATGAGGTTGCCGACCTTGGCGTTCTGGACGTAGCTCTTGGCCACGAAGGAGTTCTTGGGCCAATAGAGCGGAATCGTGGCGTAGTCGATGCGGGTGAGGAGGTTGTCGGCCTCCTTGTAGAGCTCAGCGCGGGTGTCGGAGTCCTGCTCCTGGCGCGCCTGGGTGACGAGGCTGTCGAACTCCTCGCTGTCGTAGTAGGACGACTTGGCGGAGGCGTTCTCGCTGTAGAAGTACGTGTACATGTGGTTGTCGGCGTCGGCGTAGAGCGGGAACCAGCCGAGGGCCGTGATCTGGAGGTTGCCCTCGGCCCAGTCGGAGGACCACACGCCGCTGTCCTCGGTCGTGATGCTCAGGTTGACGCCGATCTGCTGCCAGTAGCTCTGGATGACGGTCATGTACGTCTCGTAGAGGCCGGTCCTGATGACGCAGCTGAGCGAGAGGTCCTCCACGCCGGCCTCCTCGAGGAGCTCCTTGGCGCGGTCGGGGTCGTAGGGGATGTCGGCGTCGGCGTCATAGCCGGGGGTCGACGGGCAGAGCCAGCCCGTGGCGGCCGTGCCGGCGCCCGAGAGGACCGTGCTGACAAGCTCCTCGCGGTCGATGGAGATCGAGAGCGCCTCGCGCACGCGCTCGTCCTCGAGGCCCATGCCTTCCTGGAGGTTGAGGTTCACGAAGTGGACGCCGAGGGTGTCGTACTGCACGATCTGGTCGGCCACGTCGGAGTCCTGCTGGTACTGCTCGAGCAGCGAGGCGTCGAGGTCGCACCAGTCGATGTCACCGTTCTTGTAGGCAAGAAGCTTGGTGTTGTTGTCGTCGTAGTAGATGAAGCGGACCTCGTCGAGGTTGGGCTCGCCGTCGTGGTAGTCCTCGAACTTCTCCAGGATGACCTCGGTGGTGTCGTCGTTGGAGACCACCTTGTACTTGCCGGTGCCGATGCAGTTGGTGCCCCAGCCCCACTCGTCGCCAGCGGCCTCGCAGGCGGCCTGGGGGAAGATGTCGGCGTAGTTGATGCCGAGGTTGTTGATGAAGGTCACCATGGGGTACTCGAGGACGAAGGTGAAGTGGGTGTCGTCCTCCACCGTGAGGCCCTCGAGCTCGTCGGCCTCGCCGTCGAGCATGGCCTGGGCGCCGAGAATCATGTCGTACATGTAGGTCGACTTCGCGGCCGTCTCGGGCTTGAACATGCGCTCGAAGGAGTACTTGACGTCGCTCGCCGTGAGGGTGGAGCCGTCGTGGCAGGTGATGCCCTCCTTGAGGGTGCAGTGCAGGGTCACCCCGTCGTCCTCGAACTCGGGGATCTCCTCGAGCAGGCACGGGACCAGCTCGTTGTCCTCGGTCCAGCGCAGCGGCGACTCGAAGATGCAGTCCGCGATGGAGGACGAGCCGGAGTTGGTCGACTTCTGCATGTCAAGGCCGAGCTTGGGGTTTGACTGCCCGAAGCGCAGAATCTTCTTGACGGAGCCGTCCTCGTTGGTCCCCGACGAG
>CAZUOD010000087.1:0-5605 GCA_964621975.1 uncultured Atopobium sp. | reverse complement strand
GCCGGCTCGTCGGTGAGGCCGATGTAGTTGCCGTAGCTCTTGGACATCTTCTTGTGGCCGTCGGTGCCCACCAGCAGCGGCATGGTGAGGGCCACCTGGGGCTCCATCCCCATGGCGCGCATGAGGTCGCGCCCGGCGAGGAGGTTGAAGATCTGGTCGTTGCCGCCCATCTCGAGGTCAGCCTTGACCACCACCGAGTCGTAGGCCTGCAGCACCGGGTAGATGAACTCGTGCAGGGCGATGGAGCGGCCCTCGGCGTAGCGGTTGTGGAAGTCCTCGCGCTCGAGGATGCGCGCCACGTTGAACCGGCTCATGAGGCTCAGCATCTCGGCCAGGTCGAGCCCCTTGAGCCAGTCGCCGTTGTGCACGATGGTGGTGCGCTCGGGGTCGAGCACCTTCATGGCCTGCTCGACGTAGGTCTGGGCGTTGGCCTCGACCTGCTCCTCGGTGAGCGGCGGGCGCGTGGAGTCGCGCCCGGACGGGTCGCCGATGAGGGCCGTTCCGTTGCCGATGATGAGCGTCACGTTGTGGCCCAGGTCCTGGAACTGGCGCATCTTGCGCAGCGGCACGGCGTGGCCGAGGTGCAGGTCCGGACTCGTCGGGTCCACGCCCAGCTTGATGGTGAGGGGCACGCCCCTCTCGAGCTTTGCCCTGAGCTCGTCCAGCGGCACGATCTGCATCGTCCCGGACGTGATCACCTTGAGTTGCTCGTCGACTGGCAGCACGGTCTCTCCTCCATAGCCTCTTCGCTTCTCTGTGCCGCCCCTGAGCGCGGCCGCACGGTCTCCTAGCATAGCGCAGAAACGCCACGCCTGAGCAGCACAAAGGCAGCGCCGCCACCTGGTTGCGCAGGGCCTGTCCCCGCGGGGGTTTCCACCTTCTCCCCATGCCTGAACCCTCCCCAACGGAGCCGCGGCCATCAGCAACTATAATGACGGCAGTCGTGGACCGACCTCCCACAGACAGGAGGAGCAGATGGGAATCAGGATCCGAAGAGCGCACAAGCACTCGAGGACGCACTTCATTGGCTTTTCCATCGCGGGCGCGTTCGGCTTCATCGCGCTGCTCGCCGTGACCCTGGCGCTCTCCCTGAGCTCACTCGTCTCCGAGTGGCTCGAGGACCTGCCCGACTACACCTCGGCCGATGCCTATCTCGTGGCCGAGCCCACCCGCGTCTATGACGCGGATGGCAACGAGATCGTGGCCTACTACCTGCAGAACCGCATCTCGGTCGACCTCTCCGAGATCTCCGAGTACGTGATCGCGGGCACGGTCGACACCGAGGACCAGCGCTTCTACAGCCACAACGGCATCGATGTGGAGGGCATCCTGCGCGCCGCGGTCGTGCAGCTCATGGGAGGCTCCGAGGGCGGTTCCACGATCACCCAGCAGCTGGTGAGAAACACCATCCTCTCGGACGAGCAGTTCGAGAGCTCGCTGCGGCGCAAGGTCCGTGAGGCCTACATCGCCATCCAGATGGAGAAGACGTACACGAAGGACCAGATCCTCAACATGTACCTCAACACCATCTACTACGGCAACGGCGCCTACGGCATCGAGGCTGCGGCCATCACGTACTTCAACAAGTCCGCGAGCGAGCTCACCCTCAACGAGGCCGCCACGCTCGTGGGCATCCCCAACTCGCCGACCTACTACGACCCCTTCACCAACTACGAGAGCTGCAAGAGCCGCCGCAACGTGGTCCTCGCGCGCATGCTCGAGGCCGGCGACATCACGCAGGAGGAGTACGACGCCACGATAAACGAGGAGATCCCGCTCAATCCCGGCGAGCTCACGGACTCCGACAGCGCCTACCCCTACTTCACCGACTACGTGCGCCAGCTCCTGCTGCAGGACTTCTCCGAAGATACCCTCCTGCAGGGCGGCCTCAACGTGTACACCACGCTCGACCCGGAGAAGCAGGAGGCCGCCGAGGAGGCGGCCCTCGAGATCGTGGAGGCCTCTGGTGACAGCACGCTGAGGGCGGCGCTCGTCTCGATCGACAACTCGAACGGCTACATCGTGGCCATGGTGGGAGGCCAATACTACGGCTTGGACGAGGACGCCGGGGAGAGCACGGTGAACTACGCCACCTCAACGCGACAAGCCGGGTCAAGTTTCAAAACATTTGTCCTTGTGGCCGCGATGCTCCAGGGGATGAGTCCGACGGTGCAGCTCAACTGCGACTCGCCCATACAGATAACGAGCTCGTGGGCACCGCAGAACAACGACAACGCCCAGTACGGCATACGCACGCTCGCGAGCGCCACGGCGATCTCGTCCAACACGGGATACGCCCAGGTGGCTGAGGCCATCGGCATCGACACCGTGATCGAGACGGCCTACGCCATGGGCATCGAGACCGAGCTCGACGCCGTGCTCCCCACGAGCCTGGGCGCCTCGCCCGTCTCCCCGCTCGAGATGTGCGAGGCCTACTCCACGCTCGCCAACACCGGCGTGCACCGCGACGCCGTGGCCATCGTGCGCATCGAGGACCGCAACGGCAACATCGTCTACGAGCACGAGGATGATCCCGAGCAGGTCATCGACTCCGCCGTCGCAGCCGATGCGCGCGAGGTCCTCGAGGGCGTCATCGCCTCCAACGCCACGGGCTGGTACGTGGCGCAGTACTTCACCGCCGACCAGCCGGTCGCCGGCAAGACGGGCACCTCGGACGAGGCGGACAACCTCTGGTTCTGCGGCTTCACCCCGCAGTACACCACCGTCGTCTGGTGCGGGAACCCCGCCGGCAACCTCACGGTGTACTACCAGGGCTCCATGGCCACCACGCAGACCACCGCACAGCCCATCTGGGTGAACTACATGAACGTCATCCTCGAGGGGGTGGAGCGCGAGGAGTTCACGGAGTCCGACCACGAGGCGACCTACGCGGACAACAGCTCGTGGACCTTCGTGGGCACGTCGGCCTCGGTCAACGATGACTCCCTGTCGACCACGGACGACGAAGACGATGACGACACGGAGACGAGCGACACCACGACGGGTGACACGGACACCTCGAGCGAGCCCACCACGCCCACCACGCCGGAGACGACGACATCCGACACGACTACCACCGGCGATGGTAGCGATGGTGATGACGATGGCGGTGACAGCGACGACGGCGAGACCGAGACGCCCACGACCCCGACAACGCCGACGACGCCGACAGGTGGCACGTAGCGAGACGCGGCAGGGTTACCACAGGGAACGTCCTCGAGGGGCGCGGGAGCGAGTGTTCCCGCGCCCCTCGTCTGTCTGCTCACAGGATGCCGGCGAGCTTCTCCACGATGGACTGGATGGTGGCCGCGGCCTCCGGGGCGTCCGCCACGATGAGGACCGTGTCGCTCCCGGCGACAGACCCGAGCGCGTGGTCGAGACAGGCCTCGTCCACAGCGGCGGCCACGCCCGACGCCGTGCCCGGCTGGCACCTCACGACGACGAGGCTGTCCGAGCGTGCCGCACCCACCACGAACTCCGAGAGCATGCGCTGGAGGTGGAGGTCCTCGGCGAGCACGTAGACGCCCTCGGGGAGCTTGCGCAGGCCGAGGTCGGCGATGTCGCGCGAGACCGTCGCCTGGGTGCAGGCGAACCCGAGCGAGGCCAGCTCCTCCACGAGGGCGCGCTGGGTTCGCACCTCCTTGTTGCGAACGATGTCCCTGATGGCCTCCTGTCTGGAGTTCCTGCGCCTCATCCTGACCGCCCTCCGGGGTAATACTGACAGATTTTTATGGTATACCGCTCCCCGATTATACCTTGATGCGCTTACAGACAAGCAGCTACGCTACCGTATCATGCGGAAAGGGGGCCGCACGGGCCCACCAGTCGCACTCATTTTATGGAGGGGCCATGGCATATGACGACCGCAGGGCCCGCTCGCGCCGGCAGACGGGCCAGAACGGCAGCTCGTCTCAGAGGCTGCGCGGCTCCCAGGAGCGCGTCCTCATGCAGAGCGCCCATCACGGGCCGCACGGCACCGGCTCCCGAGGCCAGGGCGGCCGCGCGGGCCGAGGGGACGGCCGGAACTACGCCCTGCGCACGAGAAACATCAACTTCCAGAGCAGCCGCGGGAGAAGGAACGCCAACCTGCGCCTGCTCATCCTGATGGCGCTCGCCGCCGTCCTGGTCGTGCTGCTCGTCGTGGGCGTCTCGAGCTGCGTGCGCGGCTGCTCGTCGAGCCAGGGCTCCGGCGAGGTCAACTCCATCGACTCCCGAGTCGCGGCAGGCGTCTCGGACGAGATCACGAGCGAGTTCACGGTCGAGCTCGACCGGGCCGAGAAGCTCGCCCAGATCGCCGCCAACGCGAGCGCCTACGATGACGAGGGCCTGCTCGAGCTCGCGCTCTCCCAGCCTGAGGCCATAGACTTCGTGGCCTCCTATCCCGAGGCAGAGAAGGTCGCCCAGGAGTACGAGGACACCGTGACCCAGGGCACCGTGCCCGAGCTCTACTGCTGGGACGAGCGCTGGGGCTACATCGACTACGCGGGTCGCGCGTTCGCGCTCACGGGCTCCGGCCCCACCGCCCTCGCGATGGCCTACATGAGCCTCACCGGCACCGCCGACCAGACCCCCGCGACCATCGCCGAGCTCGTGAGCGAGGCAGGGGCCGCGGAGGGTGACTCCTCCATGTCGGCGGACTTCCTCACCGACTCGCTCTCCGACCTCGGGCTCTCGTGCACCACGTCGACCTCCAACAGCGACAACCTCACCGAGCTGCTCGGCACCGGCGCCTACGTGCTGATCGAGGCAACGGCGGGAACGCTCACGGACGAGGACCACTGGGTGCTGGTGGTCGCCGAGAACGAGGACGGCTCCATACAGGTCATCGATCCCACCTCACCCGAGGTGAGCGCGCACGCCTGGGACGCCGCCAACCTGGCCTCCTGCGGCAACACCCTCTACGCCATCAGCCTCGCGGACGCCGAGTAGCTGTCGCCACAGGGCGCTGCGGGGTGCCCGCGCACAGCACGGCGCCACACGGGGGCGGGCCCCGGAGAATCCTCCGGGGCCCGCCCGTCTCTCACGTGACCTCGCTCCTACGAGAGGATGGCCTCGCTCGCGGCCTTGAGCTGCTCACGTACGGCCTCAGACTCCTCGCGCGTGGCCCCCTTGGAGAACAGATAGGCCTTCACCTTGGGCTCGGTGCCGGACGGGCGGAAGATGACCTTGTTGTCGCCCTCCAGGCGGAACTCGATGACGTTGGCCGGCGGCAGGACCTGTGCGGCCTCCTTCTGCAGACCGGAGACGCGCGGCATCTCGGGGCCGGTGGCGTAGTCGGTCATCCCCACGACCGCGTAGCCCGCGATCTCGGTCGGCGGGTTCTTGCGCAGGCCGTCCATGATGACGGCCATCTTCTCGGCGCCGGCCGCGCCCGGGAAGCTCGCGTTGACGGTGCCGTTGAGGTAGTAGCCGTACTTCTGGTAGAGGGCGTCCATGGCCTCGTAGAGGTCCATGCCACGCTCGGCGTAGTAGGAGGCCATCTCGATGCAGAGCATCGTCGTCACGATGGCGTCCTTGTCGCGGGCGTGCGTTCCCACGAGGTAGCCGTAGGACTCCTCGAAGCCCATGAGGAAGCGATCCTCCTCGCCCTCGTCCTTGAGCTGGT
>CAZUOD010000086.1:0-5609 GCA_964621975.1 uncultured Atopobium sp. | reverse complement strand
GGCCCTTCGCGGCGGGCCTCGCCGACAGGCGCCCACCGCTCGCCCGCCCCCTTTCCTCATGGTGCGCACGATGACTACAATGCCCCTGTTTCAGCTAACGTGACGCCGTCTTATGGAAGTGGTGGTGAGGGTGGGCGAATCTGTCTCGCACGCGCACAGTGACGCATCTCACGGTTGCCTTGACGCGCTCGCCCCGCGCGAGCGTGAGGTCGCGCTGCTCATTGCCGAGGGCCTGACTTCATCTGACGTTGCCGAGAGGCTCTCGGTCAAGCCCGGCACCGTCCGTGCGACGCTCTCGCGCATCTATGGAAAGCTCGGGATATCAAGCCGTCACGAGCTGACGGACCTGATCCGCAGAGAGGTCTCAGCAGCCGTCCCCACAGACGACAAAAGCGAGACAGGCCCCTCGTGCAGGTCCGGCGAGACGGACGAGGGCACCGTGCTCGAGCAGGCCGCCCGCATGCTCCTGCCCTTCTCCTCGCTGCTTCTGCTCATAAGCCTCACCTGGCTCGGATTGGGAGGGTCTTCCCCACACATCTCCAGCCTGTCGATGAGCCTTGGCGTGCTCATTGGCTTTGTCGCGGTGACATACGGCATAGACAGGGAGAGGGCCCTCATCGGACGGGGCGCAGGTGACGGAGCGCCCACCCCGCACGGCTCCATTGCCCTTGGGAAGCTCGCTGCCCTGACGCTCGCACAAGGAGCCCTCTATCTGACACTTTCCTTGCCGGCCATTTCGGCTCCGGCAGTGCAGCTTCTTGGCATCGCGCTCTATGGCGCCGTCTCCGCCCACGTGGCCCTGTCCCTCCTGGGCACGGCAGGCACATCAGCCTGCCAAGGAGGCAGGGCGATGGGCCGGGAGCACGTCCTTGGCTCGGCGTCGCTGCTCATTGCCGTCATGGTAATGAGGCTGCTCTCGGCAGACAGGATCATCGTGATTGCCTGCCTCGTAAGTCAGGCACTCTCCGCGGCTCTGCTCAGAGCGTGTGGCATACGACGCTGGACGCTCGGGATCCCTGCCTCCCCTGCGAACGCCGGCAAGCGCCCCGAGAGGGTTCCACCTCTGGCCACGGGCCCTGACTGGTTTGCCTTCTGTCTCGCGTTCTATGTCTCCGGCCAGCGCTATGCGGAGGTCCAGCAGCAGCTTCCCCTTGCGCCCCTTCCCTTCTTGGCCCTTGGGGCGTACGGGCTCTTCGGGCTCCGCGACCGCATGCGATTCGACCCCATTCCCCAAGCCGCGCTCGCGCTCTGCGGGGCAGCCGTCCTCGCAACGTTTGCCCTACCGTCGCCACAGCTCCTGCTGCTCTTCCTCGAAGGCCTGATGTTTGCATGGTGCCTGTCTCGCGCCAGACTCGACGAAGATTCGGACGCACAGGGCCAGCAGTCCCTAGTCCTGAGCTGCCTCAGCGGTCTTGTCCTCGGCGATGTCGCCCACGGGTGCCTCCAGTGGTGCTACCTCACCGATTCCGCCGCGCCCACGGGAAGCTTGCCGCTTCTCACGGGAACGGAATTCCTGCTCACCTTCCTCATCGTCGGAGTCGGCGTGGGAGGAGGCCTTGCCTTTGTGAGGTCATGCCTCTTTGCCCAGGCCCGCGCAGTCATGGAGGTCGAGGAGGAGACGGCGCCTCGGCGCCTAGAGCGCTTTCGGAGCTATCTCAGGTTCAAGGGCCTCTCGGATGCTCAGGTGCTTGTTGCCATGAAATCTCTCGAAGGCGAGACCCTCCGAGAGATTGCCGCTGAGATGAACTATGCGACCTCAACCGTGAAGGCACTGCGCACCGCCCTCTATCGCAAGCTCTCGATACAGGGAATCAGCGGTCTCATCTCTCTCTACGAGGAGGTCACAGGGCTGTAAGCGCCGCCTCCCTCATCTCTATACCCCCTGCTTACAGACAGCGAAGCCGCCCTATGCCATGCTCGCAGTCACCGGACGTCCGCACGACCAACACCCTGATAAGCGGGAGGTACTCCGTGGCACACACCAAGGAACGAGGGGCGCTTGTCGCCTTCCTCCTGTTTGCGGGCGTGCTCCTCCTCACGTGGGGCGTCGTCCGCGTGTTCGACCAGTGGGGTGACGCGCAGAACGCAGCCGAAATGGCCCGCAGGGACCAGACCTTCTCCGTTGGCGAGTGGGCCAGCCTTGACTCGGCGGAAGATCAGCTCCCCCTTCCCTATGGGGGCTCCTACGAGGCGCACTTCGGCTGGGAGGGCGAGCTCGACATCCGCGTGAGCTCCGCAGACATGGTCTCGGCCGACGACCCACGCCTCAACACCCTCGATGAGGACACGTGGATCTCCGAGGCATCAGCAGAGGGCGACAGCAGCTACCTCATGGTAGAGCTTGACGTGCGCAACGTCTCGGCCGTGCCCGAGGCCCTCACGAAGTCGGGAGAGCGCTGGTTCAACATCAGCTTTCTCAACATCGCAGACGGCACGGGACATCTTGCCTACTTCGACGGATCACCGGAGGACGCCCTCGCAGACCTCGGCGAGCTCATGTACTTTGACCTTGAGCAAGGCGAGGAGGACTCCTACACACTCCTCTACAACGTGGGGGCGGACACGGATCCCTCCTCGCTGGCGCTGTGCGCCGGCTACGCCAACCTTCCCAACAAATACCGATTTGAACTCTGGGGGTGATTCCCATGCACTGGCCCGTACTGAGACACGAGCTCGTGAAGTGCCTGACGGGGAAGTGGTTTGCCCTCTCGATGGCAATCGCCGTCCTCCTTGCCGTTGGGGCCGCCGTCGAGTCGTACCGCTACGTCATGAGCGTTCTCGTTCCCCTGGGCAGATTCTCAACGAACATGAGCGCCTTCTCGAACTGGATGGTGCCCAACTGCAACGCGAGCCTGTGTGCCTCCATCTTCTTCTACGTCACTCCCCTGCTGGTATGCATTCCCTCTGCGACACAGCTCCTCTCCGAGCGCAGGTCCGGCTATGAGACGCAGCTCGCGCTGCGGGCCGAGGCCCGCGCCCGCATGGTCGCACGAACGGCCGTCGCGTTCCTTTCCGCGGCGCTGATCATGGTGGTCGCACTGCTCTCCAACCTGATCGTGCTGTGCTGCCTTCTGCCCGCAGCCACTCCGATCGTGGAGGAGTGGTACATACTCGGCATCTTCTATGACTGCCTGTTCAGCACGCTGTTCTACACGCACCCCCTCGCGTATGTCGTTGCCTTCACCGCTCTTGACGCCCTGATCGCGGGAGTCTGGTCGGTGTTCGTCTTCTCGCTGTCCCACGTGCTGAGAAACCGGGCCCTGCTCCTGACCATGCCCTACTTCCTGCTCCTCGTCTGGCAGTACGTGACCAAGGAGCTCGTCACGACGTTTCGGGTGATCGGGTTCAGCGTGAACCTCATCGATGACATGCAGGGCACCTTCTACGTTGCCAAGAGCGACTGGCTGTCCGTGGCCGCCCAGCTGACGCTTCTTCTCGTCATCGCCGCGCTGCTCGTGCGGGGACTCGCCCGAGAGGAGGTGCTGTAGGTGGAGGGGCTGCTTCGCGTCGTCAGGCTGACGAGGTATCTGGCAAAGGAGCGCGGCGCGAGGATTCTCGCCGCCCTGGTCTGCGTGACGTGTTCCGGAATCGCGGTCGAGGCGTTTCGCCTTGTGCAGGCCCCCGCGCTGGACATCAGCCCGCAGGGCCTCTCCTCGGCCGACCTGCTCGCCCTGCTCTTTGTGGGACGCCGCCCCTTTGAGCTGCGCCCCGGCATGCTCTTCATCCCGCCGCTCGAATGGCTGCTCATCATGATGGCCATCCTGCTTGCGGGCTCCGTCGGCTCCGACGCGCCCTGGGGGACAAGCACCGAGCGCACGATGTCCTTCGCGCGCTCCCGGAGGGTCTGGTGGTGGTCCCATGTCCTCCTCACGCTGGCGCTGACAGCGGCCTCCCTGGCACTGCTCGCGCTTGTGGCGCTGCTGCTCGCACTGACCCTCGGAGGAGGGGCGTCAATCCTGCTGCACGCCGATGTCCTCAAGTTCGAGGAGCTGGCCTCATCCGCGCTTGACGTCTTTCCGCTCGATGGCGCCTCCGTGCTGCTCGTGCAGGGGTTCTCGCTCATCGCCATGGCCCAGGTCCAGCTCACGCTCTCGCTGCTTCTGGGACCCACGGTCAGCTACGTGGCCTCTGCCGCGCTGCTGGTCGCCTCGAGCTACGCCCAGAGCCCGTGGCTGCTCGGAAACCACGCGATGCTTGCGAGAAGCGCCGAGCTCTTCTCGGACGGAATCGCACTTGAGACGTCCGTCGCCATCGCGGCCCTGGCGCTGCTGGTCGCCGTCGCGGCAGGAGCATGCGCCGTCTCCAAGGTGGATGTGATGGGAAAGGGGGAACCACGATGATCGTCAAGGTCTGCGACGTCACGAAGTCAATCGGCGGAAGGGACGTCCTCAAGCACGCGAGCCTGCGCATGGGAAGTGGGGAGGTCACGGGACTCTGGGGCATCAACGGGTCAGGGAAGACCATGCTGATGCGCGCCATCTGCGGCCTCATTCGCCCGAGTGACGGGCATGTGGAGATCGACGGAAAGGTGATCGGGAGAGACATGGAGTTTCCTCCGAGCGTGGGCGCCCTGATCGAGCATCCAGCCTTCGTGGAGGACAAGTCCGCCCTCTGGAACCTCTTCCAACTGGCGCGCGTCTCCGGGAGGGCGACGAGAGACGACGCCGCCCGCTCCCTGATGCGCGTGGGCCTCGACCCCCAGGACACCAGGCCCGTGCGGAAGTACTCGCTCGGCATGAGACAGCGCGCCGGCATTGCCCTGGCGATCATGGAGGCGCCCGACCTCATCATCCTCGACGAGCCGTCCAACGGCCTTGATGAGCGTGGCACGGAGACGCTGTGCGAGATCGTCCTCGAGGAGCGAGCCCGTGGGGCCGCGCTACTCGTGTCGTGCCATGACAGGGCCCTGCTCGAGCGCCTGTCCGACACGATCTACCAGATCGCGGACGGGGTGGTCTCAGGCGAGGAGGCATGCGATGCGTAGGAAGGTCATAGCGAGCGCCCTCGTGCTCGGCGCGCTCCTCGTGGGATTGCGGGTAGCGCACGTGAACCAGAGCGCAGAGACGCCGGAGTACGAGTTCTACGAGGTGGGAGAATGGATCGTGCCTGGGGAGTCGACGATCCTCACCTCGACGCTGGACATGTCCGAATACGCCATCAGGGTGAACGACGTGCAGGTGATGACACCCAACGAGTATCTGCAGACGTACAGCACCGATGGGGTCACGCAGGCGAACACCGTTGACGAAGACGACAGGACCGTCGTCGTACTCGACCTGACCATCCAGAATCGCTCCTCCGAGCTGGGCGGGATCGAGCCGTTCATGTGGCGCGTGGTCCCGCCGAGCAACAACATCGACTATCCCTTGGACCTTGACCTCTACGCACACGTGGAGCCCGATGCCGCGTCGGGCATCTTCTCGGTGGTGCCCAACGGCGAGTTCCGGACCTGCATGCCGTTCAGCGGCACGATCGACCAGCCCTACTTCAGCGAAAGCGGGTCGTTCCAGCGCCCCCTTGTCGAAGAGGGCACGTGTCGTCTGTGCTTCACGTTGTATCCCACGAGAAAGGCGGTCCTGTTTGACGTCTGACGACTGATTGATGCAGCC
>CAZUOD010000085.1:0-5670 GCA_964621975.1 uncultured Atopobium sp. | reverse complement strand
ACCCTCGTGATCTCGGTGCCCATCTCGCTGGGCGCGGCCATCTTCCTCGTGGAGTACGCCCCGGACAACTGGGTCACCTCGGCCGCCAAGACCGCGATCGAGACCCTCTCGAGCCTTCCCTCCATCGTGGTGGGCATGTTCGGCTCGCTCTTCTTCGTGGTGACGCTCGGTTGGGGCATCTCGATCATCGCCGGCGCCTGCGCGCTCACGATGTTCAACATCCCCATCCTCGTGCGCACCATCCAGCAGGCGCTGGAGGACGTGCCCTCGAGCCAGCGCGACGCCTCGCTCGCCATGGGGCTCACGCGCTGGGAGACCACCATCCACGTGCTGCTCCCCGCCGCCATGCCCGCCATCGTCACCGGCGTGGTGCTCTCGGCAGGGCGCGTCTTCGGCGAGGCCGCCGCGCTGATCTTCACCTCGGGCTCGGCGCCCGCGCGCCTCAACTTCTCCAACCTCCTCAACTTCTCGAGTCCCACCAACCCCTTCAACCTCTTCCGCCCGGCGTGCTCGCTTGCCGTCTACATCTGGCGCCTGACCTCCGAGCCCACCGCCGGCTCCACCGAGATCGTCTGGGGCACCGCCACCGTGCTCATCGCGTGCGTGCTCCTCTTCAACCTGCTCGCCCGCCTTCTGGGCAAGCTCCTCTCGAGGAGGCTGACCGCAGAATGACAGACCTGGCAACCAAGGCCGCCCAGGACGCGCCCGCAGTGCGGGGCGAGGCCTCTCTGCTGCGCACCAAGGACGTGACCGTCACCTACGGCGACGGCAACGAGGCGCTGCACAAGACGTCGCTTGCTTTCAACGCCGGCGAGGTCACGGCGCTCATCGGTCCCTCGGGATGTGGCAAGTCAACGTTTCTGCGCTGCCTCAATCTCATGAACCGCGAGATCTCGCGCTGCGTGGTGGGCGGGCAGATCGTCTACCACGGCCACGACATCAACACGCCCACGGAGAACCTCTTCGAGCTGAGGAAGTCCATCGGGATGGTCTTCCAGCAGCCCACGCCCTTCAGGAAGTCCATCCGCGAGAACATCCTCTTCGCCCCCAGGAAGCACGGGCGCGTGCGCACCCGCGCCGACGGGGACGAGCTCGTGGAGACCTCGCTCAGACAGGCGGCGCTCTGGGACGAGGTCAAGGACAAGCTCGACCAGTCGGCCCATGCCCTCTCGGGCGGCCAGCAGCAGCGCCTGTGCATCGCGCGCACGCTCGCGATGAGGCCCGACGTGGTGCTGTTCGACGAGCCGTGCTCCGCGCTCGACCCCATCTCCACCTTCGCCATCGAGGAGACCATCAGGGACATCGCCGCCTCGGGCATCTGCGAGATCATCGTCACGCACAACATGGAGCAGGCCACGCGCGTCTCGGACAGGACCGCCTTCTTCTACATGGGCGACATGGTGGAGACGGGCACCACCCAGCAGGTCTTCTCGAACCCGCGCGACCAGCGCTTGGCCGACTATCTGACGGGCCGCTTCGGCTGATCGGGAGGAGAGCATGGACATGATGACCGAGCGGGGCCACCGCAGCGTCCGAGGGGTCGAGAGCGCCCTGTCCGTCAGGGACTTCAGCCTCTGGTACGGGGACTTCCAGGCCCTCAAGGGCATTGGCCTCGAGGTGCCGCGGAACCGCGCCACGGCTCTCATAGGGCCCTCGGGCTGCGGCAAGTCGACGCTGCTGCGCACCTTCAACCGCATGTGCGACTTCGTGGAGGGCGTGCGCACCGAGGGCACCGTGGAGCTTGCCGGGCAGGACATCTTCTCGATGGACGCCAACGCGCTGCGCGTCTGTGTGGGGATGGTCTTCCAGCACCCCAACCCCTTCCCCATGAGCATCCGCGACAACGTCCTCTACGGACCCCGGCGCATGCGACGCCTCTCGCGCCGGGAGGCCGACGAGATCTGCGAGCGCTGCCTCACGCGCGCCGCGCTCTGGGACGAGGTCAAGGACAAGCTCGACCAGTCCGGGCTGGGGCTCTCGGGCGGCCAGCAGCAGCGCCTGTGCATCGCGCGGGCCCTGGCCACCGACCCGGACGTCCTGCTCATGGACGAGCCCACCTCGGCGCTCGACCCCATCTCCACGAGCGTGATCGAGGAGCTCATGTGCGAGCTCTCCGAGGACCACACCGTCATCGTGGTGACGCACAACATGCAGCAGGCCGCCCGCGTGGCGGACATGACCGCCTTCTTCTACCTGGGCGAGCTCATCGAGTGCGCCCCCACGCGCGAGTTCTTCTCCAACCCCCGCGAGAGGCGGACGCAGGAGTACCTATCAGGGAGGTTCAGCTAATGCCAACCCGCACCAAGTTCACCAAGCAGCTCGCCGACATCGAGGGCTACCTCGACCGTCTCACCGAGAAGGCCGCCTCCGACGTGCGCGCCGCGGGCCTGGCCACCTCGGGCGACCGGGGCGCCGCCGAGGGCGTCGTGTCCGGCCGCAAGACGGAGGATCGCCTGCGCAACGCCATCGAGGAGGGCTGCCTCGACGTGATGCTGCTCCAGCAGCCGCTCATAGGCGAGGACCTGCGCTTCGTCTCGGGGGCCTTCCGGATCGTGAGCGACCTCACCCACATCGACTCCATGACGCGCGACATCTGCTTTCTCGTGGAGGAGATCCCCACCACGGCGGCGGGCAAGCTCGAGAGGGAGTTCGCCGAGATGTCCGAGTGCGCGGCGCGGATGGTGGAGGAGGCCGGGGCGGCCTTCGCCTTCGCGGACGTGGAGCGCGCCCAGCAGGTGGTCGAGCGGGACAGCCGCGTCAACACGCTCTATAGTGAGGTTGAGGGGAAGCTCGTCGAGCTCATCCGCGGCGGCAGGTCCTCGGCGCAGTACCTCCCCGAGCTGCTGATGGTGGCCAAGTACTTCGAGCGCATCGGCGACCTCGCCAAGCGCGTGGCCGCCTGGGCGATCTTCCGCGCCACGGGCGAGCACGTCGTGGCCGAGAAGCCGAGCCAGGCCAGCCTGGGCCAGGACCAGGGGTAGCGGCGTCGGGGCGGTGTCGTGAGACGGGAAGGTCAGAGCGTGGTCTACTACGTGGAGGACGACAAGAACATCAGGGAGCTCACGGTCTACGCGCTGGGCCAGGGCGGCATCGAGGCGCGCGGCTGCGCGGATGACGCGGAGTTTCGCCGCGCCTGCGCCGAGCGCGCCCCCGACGCGGTCCTTCTCGACATCATGCTCCCGGATGCCGACGGCCTGGAGATCCTGGCCCGCCTGCGGCGCACCCCCGGCCTCTCCCGCGTGCCGGTGATGATGCTCACGGCCAAGGACACCGAGCTCGACACCGTGCGCGCGCTCGACAGCGGCGCCGACGACTACCTCTCCAAGCCCTTCGGGATGATGGAGGTCGTGAGCCGCACGCGCGCGCTCCTGCGCCGGGCCCGGCGCGAGCCGCCCGCCCATGAGGATCCCGCGCCGCTCACCTCGGGCGAGGTCACCCTGTGGCCCGAGCGTCACGAGGTCGTGGCCGGCGGCAGGGAGGTCAGGCTCACGATGCGCGAGTTCGAGCTGCTCGAGTTCCTGATGCGCTCGCCGGGCGTGGTCTTCTCGCGCGAGACGCTCCTCCAGAAGGTCTGGGGCTGGGACTTCGACGGCGGGTCGCGCACCGTGGACGTGCACGTCCAGCAGCTGCGCGCCAAGCTGGGGGAGTGCTCCGACCTCATAGAGACGGTCCGCGGCGTGGGCTACCGCGTCCGCGGGTAGGGTAGGGCCCTGAGGTGGTCAGGCAGCCGGGAGGCAAGCGCTCGCTCTCGCACCGGGTGTTCGTGGCGCTCGTCGCCGCGTGCGCCGTCGTGGCCGTCGCCGTGGCAGCGGCGGCCTCGCTCATCTACCAGTCGGCGTTTCTCGCCGACGAGCACGAGCAGCTGGCGGGGGAGTGCCGGACGCTCGCCTCGCTGCTGGACCAGGGCGACGACGACGTGCTGACGCTCTCCTCGCTCGACCTGGGCTCCATCCGCGCCACGCTCGTGGCGCCCGACGGCACCGTCCTCTACGACAGCCAGGCAGACGCCTCCGGGCTCCCCAACCACGCGGACCGTCCCGAGGTGGCGGCCGCCCTCGCCGAGGGCGCGGGCTCTGCCGAGCGCGCGAGTGAGACGGTGGGCTACATGAGCATCTACGAGGCGGTGCTCCTGGACTCCGGCGACGTCTTGCGCCTGTCGGTCGACCGTGCGGGCGTCGTGGCCTTCCTCTTCCAGGAGCTCGCGCTGCTCGTGCTTCTCGCCGTGCTCATCGTGGGGGTGAGCTGGTTCGTCTCGCACAGGCTCTCGCGGCGCTTCGTGCAGCCCATCCTCGAGATCGACCCCTCGTCGGGAGACGAGGTGGCCCCCTACGAGGAGCTCGACCCGCTCGTGAGCCGCCTCAACGAGCAGCACGAGGAGCTCATGCACCGCATGACGGCGATCCAGGGCGCCGCCGACCTGCGCCGCGAGTTCACGGCGAACGTGACGCACGAGCTCAAGACGCCGATCGCGTCCATCTCGGGCGCGGCCGAGCTGATCCGCGACGGCATCGCCAGGGAGCAGGACGTGCCCGAGTTCGCGGGGCGCATCTACGACGATGCCCGGCGGCTCTCGTCGCTCGTGAACGACATCCTCACCCTCTCAAAGCTCGATGAGTTCGAGCGCGCGGGAGGCGTCGTCAAGGAGGGGCTCTTCGCACCCTCCGAGCGCATCGACCTGCTCTCCGCGGCGCGCGACGTGGTGGACCGGCTCGGGTCCAAGGCCCGTCGCGCGGGCGTGAGCGTGTCGGTCGAGGGGGTCTCGATGACGGTCATGGGCAACGCGCGGCTGCTCGACGAGCTCGTGGGCAACCTCTGCGACAACGCCATTCGCTACAACCGGCCGGGAGGCCAGGTCCATGTGTGGGTGGTTCCCTCGCAGGGCCGGCCGTGCCTGCGCGTGGCGGACACGGGCATCGGGATTCCGGAGGACTCCCACGAGAAGGTCTTCGAGCGCTTCTACCGCGTGGACAAGGGCCGCAGCCGCGACATGGGCGGCACGGGGCTGGGGCTTGCCATCGTCAAGCACGCCGCGGCCTATCACGGCGCCGAGGTGCGCCTCACGTCGACGGTGGGGGAGGGCACCACCGTGACGGTGACGTTCCCGAAGGAGTGAGGGCGAGGGGCCGCGTGCGGTGCTGGCGGGTGCGCAGGAATCCGGGAGGTTGCGGGATGGCAGACCCGTTTGGGGCCTGCAGCCACGGGGATTTTCGAGCGCCGGGGCCGCAGCCCCCACGATTCCTGCGCGCGAGAGGGACAGGCGTCTGCAACCCCCACGATTCCTGAGCACCCTTTCCGCGGGCAGTGTGTACGTCTCGTGTGGCTTCGGCGCACAAGAAGGCGGGGCATCCCGAGGGACGCCCCGCCTTTTGTGAGGTCTCGATTTCAGAGGGCCCGGTATGCGTTCTCGATCTGACCCCTGTTCGCGTCGTAGAGCGGGACGGAGTCTATGAGCCCCTCTCGCCTGAGGCGTCTGATGGCGTTGTCCACCGAGCAGACGCTGCAGCCGAGAAGCTTTGCGAGCTCGTGCTTGGAGATGCGCAGCGCACCCACACGCTCGGACTCGCGGCGAATCAGGCTCAGCACGCGCTCGTGCACGAACGCGTGGCGACCGTCGATGGACGTGTCGATGCCCTCAAGGGTCAGCTTGTTGGAGGTCGTGGTCATCTGTGA
>CAZUOD010000084.1:0-5681 GCA_964621975.1 uncultured Atopobium sp. | reverse complement strand
GGCTAGTCACGGGACCTCGCCCCCCTTCTGCCGATGAGGTGGATGATCAGGATGAAGACGAGCGACATGACCAGCAGGATCAGGCCGAGCGACCAGAGCGCGTGGTAGTAGGTGGAGCCGGACGTGGCGTTGGAGAGGCCGGACGTGAGCGCCACCGTGAGCGTGGAGGCCGGGTCGAGGATCCCGGAGGGCATGTTGCGCTCGACGCCGCCGATGACCATCTGGACGGCGAGCGTCTCGCCAAAGGCGCGGGTCATGCCCAGGATGACGGCCGTGAGCAGCGAGGGCAGGGCGCTCTTGAGGACCACGTGCCAGATGGTCTGCCAGCGCGTGCAGCCCAGGGCGTAGGAGCCCTCGCGGTACTCGTTGGGCACGGCGCGCAGGGCGTCCATGGAAAGCGTGGTGACCGTGGGCAGAATCATGACGGCCAGGACGATGGAGCCCGAGAGGATGCCCGCGCCGGTGGGCGCCGCGTCGCCGAAGACGGCCTTGACCACGGAGTTGACCACGTAGAGGCCCAGGACGCCGTAGACGACCGAGGGGATGCCCACGAGCAGCTCGATGAGCGGCTGAAAGACGCGGGTGCCAAAGCCCGGCGCCACCTCGATGACGAAAATCGCGGAGCCCAGGGCGATGGGAAGGGCGAGGACGGTCGAGAGCAGCGTCACCGAGAAGGACCCCACGATCATGGGCAGCGCGCCGTAGCGCTCCTGCTCGGGGATCCAGTTCTGGCCGAGGAGGAAGTCGACGGGGCTGATGCCGTCGACGAGGAAGGTGCTGAGGCCCTGCTGGGCCACCATGATGATGAGCGTGACCACCACGAGGGCCACGAGCGCCACGCAGAAGCCCGTTATCCCCAGACCTATGTGCTCGAGCCTCCGCTTGGGCATGACGTGTGCCATAGGGAGAGCCTTTCTTTTGAGGGGCCGGGCGTCCTTGGTGCGGGGCGCCCGGCACGACGACGCCCCCTAAGGTGGAGGCGCCGTCGCGGGAAGGGAGGGAGCGGTGCTAGGCGGCGGTGATGGTGCCGTCGGCGTCCTTCTTGACCTGCATGTTGGACACGGGGATGAAGCCCTCCTCGACGATGGTGTCGGCGAAGTCGTCGGACATGATGTAGTCGATGAAGGCCTGGGTCACGGCCGCGGTGGACTCGTCCTCGTCCTCGCGGGTGTACATGTGCTCATAGGCCCAGATGGTGAAGTCGCCGGACTCGACGTTCTCCTGCGTGGGCTCCACGCCGTCGACGGTGAGGGCCTTGATGCCGTCGTTCTCCATGTAGTTGAAGGCCACGTAGGAGATGGAGCCGTCGGTGGCGGCCACCTGCTCGATGACGGTGCCCGAGGAGTCGACCTCGGCGACCGGGGTAAAGCTGTCCGGGGCCACCTCGTCGCCGAGGACGGCGCTCTCGAAGGTGGCGCGGGTGCCGGAGCCGGACTCGCGCTGGATGACGTTGATGCTGCCGGCGGTGCCGCCGACCTCGGACCAGTCGGTGATCTCGCCGAGGAAGATGCCCTTGAGCTGCTCGAGGGCGAGGTCGTCCACGTCCACGTCGGCGTTGACGATGGGGCCCATGCCCACGATGCAGACCTGGTTGTCGACAAGGCCCTCGAGCTGGTCCTCCTCGAGCTTCTCCTCGGCGTAGACGTCGGAGCGGCCGATCTGGACGGAGCCGTCGGCGATCTGCGAGAGGCCCTGGCCGGAGCCGCCGGCGGAGATGGCCACGGAGACGTCGGGGTTGGCGTCCATGAAGTCGTCGGCGGCCTTCTCCACGAGCGGCTGGAAGGAGGTGGCGCCGGAGCAGGAGATGGAGCCGGAGAGCGAGGAGGTCTCGTCGGAGCCGTCCGTGGCGTCGCCGTCCGAGGAGTCGGCGTCGGAGCTGCTGGAGCAGGCGGTGAGGCCGACGAGGGCCGCGGTGGCGGCGGTGGCGCCCAGGAACTGGCGACGCGAGAGGTCAAACGTGGACATGTGGTTTCCTTTCCCGTGGATGTGGCGCGCCCGCGGGACCGTTGGGACCCTGGTCGAGCTGGTCCGAGTGGTCCGGGCCTTCTCGGCCCCGGCCCAACAACCCCGCAGGGCGCGCCGTTTCGCTTGCATCCTATGCCGCGGCCAGGCGGCCTCCTTTCCACGTTTCCAATGCATTACGGGAGCCTGACAGCCGCTTACACGCGGCTTACAGAGGTCCGCCACACGGCGTGCGGGACCTCCCGGCGGCGGAAGCAGGAATCGCCGCCGGGCCCCGCCAACGCGCACGACGCTTCCACCCGGCTTTCCGAGCTGCCGAAAGTCGACCTGTGGTCGGCCTGTAAGCCGCCTTGAAAACGCCTTGGCATCGGCGCAGAATGTCGGAGGTTAGAAAGGAGAACAATGGAGAACTCAGAAAAGAGGGAGCTGAGCATGGGAGAGCTGCTCAGCACACTCGGCGGCAGCCTGCGCGAGTTCAAGCGGGCCTCCGTCGCAACGCCCATCATCGTCTGCGGCGAGGTGGTCATGGAGGTGGCCATCCCGTTCGTGACCTCGCAGCTCATCAACGCGATCCAGGCGGGGGCGAGCCTTGAGGACCTGCTCCCCTACGCCGGCGTGCTCGTGCTCATGGCGCTCGCGTCGCTGGCCTTCGGCATCACGGCCGGCCTCGCGTGCAGCCAGGCCTCCTGCGGCTTTGCCATGAACCTGCGCCACGACGTCTTCGCGGCGGTGCAGCGCTTCTCGTTCGCCAACATCGACGACTTCTCATCGAGCTCGCTCGTGACGCGCCTCACCACGGACATCACCAACGTGCAGATGGCCTACATGATGATCATCCGCACGGCCGTCCGCTGCCCGCTGCTCCTGCTCGCGGGCATCGTCATGTCCTTCATCATGGCCGGCCCCATGGCCCTCGTCTTCGTGGTCATCGTGCCGATCCTGGGCTTTGGCCTGTTCAAGGTCGTCCGCACCGTGCACCCCATCTTCCGCGCGGTCTTCAACAAGTACGACGCCCTCAACGAGTCCATCGAGGAGAACGTCACCGGCATGCGCGACGTCAAGAGCTACGTGCGCGAGGACTACGAGAAGGAGAAGTTCGGCCGCGCCGCCCAGGACGTCTGCGCCGACTTCACCCGCGCCGAGAAGATCCTGGCGCTCAACACGCCCATGATGAACTTCTCGGTCTACGTGGTCTTTGTGGTGATCATCCAGTTCGGCAGCTACCTCATCATCTCAACCAAGGGCACCGCGCTCAACGTGGGCCAGATGTCGGCACTCACCACCTACGGCTTCATGATCCTCATGGCCCTCATGATGGTGTCGATGGTCTTCGCCATGATCACCATGGCCCAGGAGAGCGCCGAGCGCATCTGCGAGGTCCTGCTCACCGAGCCCACGATCGAGAACCCCGAGAACCCCGTGACCGAGATGGCCGACGGCTCGATCGACTTCGACAACGTCACCTTCAACTACTCCGAGAAGGCCGAGCACCGCGCCCTCGCCGAGATCGACCTGCACATCAGAAGCGGCGAGACCCTCGGCATCATGGGCGGCACGGGCTCAGCCAAGACGAGCCTCGTGAACCTCATCAGCCGCCTCTACGACGTCACCAAGGGCTCCGTCAAGGTGGGCGGCGTGGACGTGCGCGACTACGACCTCGAGTTCCTGCGCAACAACGTGGCCGTGGTGCTCCAGAAGAACGTGCTGTTCTCGGGGACCATCAAGGAGAACCTGCGCTGGGGCAATCCCGACGCCACCTACGACGAGATCGTGGAGGTCTGCAAGCTCGCCCAGGCCGACGAGTTCGTCCAGGGCTTCCCGCACAAGTACGACACCTACATCGAGCAGGGCGGCACGAACGTCTCGGGCGGCCAGAAGCAGCGCCTGTGCATCGCGCGGGCCCTGCTCAAGCACCCCAAGGTCCTCATCCTCGACGACTCGACCTCGGCCGTGGACACCAAGACCGACGCCCTCATCCGCGAGGGGCTGGCGAGCTACCTGCCCGACGCCACCAAGATCATCATCGCCCAGCGCACGAGCTCGGTCGAGCACGCCGACCGCATCCTCGTGCTCGACAACGGCCACATCGCGGGCCTCGGGACCCACGACGAGCTCATGAGGACCTGCGAGATCTACCGCGAGACCTACATCTCGCAGAACCGCACCGGCGAGGAGGACGACACCGCCGAGGCGGCCGGAACGGACGAGGGCACCCGGGGAGCCGTCGCGCCCTCTGTGGACACGAAGGGGGGTGAGGCCGATGTCCGCTAGCGAGACCACGACGCAGGGCACCGTGCGCCCCGCCGTCAAGCCCGAGGTCAAGGGCCACAACGTCGCCGGGCGCCAGGTGCCCGAGGGACGGTCGCGCGGGGGCCGCATGGGCACCCTCGGGCGGCTCATCAGGACGCTCTTCTCGTTCTACCCGCACCTGCTTCCGCTCGTGCTGTGCTGCATCGTGGTGTCGGCCATCCTCTCGGCCCTGCCCGTCACCTTCATGCAGCGCGCCCTCGAGATCGTGACCGCCGTCTGGGAGACGGGCGACTGGCCGTCGGTCTCCGGGCAGATCGGCTCGCTCGTGCTCGCCCTCATCGGCATCTACTGCGTGTCGCTCATCCTCAACTTCACCTACACGCGCCTCATGGCCATCATCACGCAGGGCTCGCTCGAGAAGTTCCGCGAGCGGCTCTTCGACCACATGCAGGACCTGCCGATCAGCTACTTCGACCAGCACCAGCGCGGCGACATCATGAGCCACTACACCAACGACATCGACGCCCTGCGCCAGATGATCGGCCAGTCGCTGCCCAACATCACCCTCACGATGGTCACGATCGTCTCGGTGTTCTGCGTGATGGTCTACTACAGCGTGTGGATGGCGCTGATCGTGGTGTTCGGCGTGCTGTTCATGGCCTACATGACCAAGCTCCTCGGCAGCCGCTCCGCGCGCAACTTCGTGGCGCAGCAGGAGGAGATCGGCGTCGTGGAGGGCCACGTCGAGGAGATCATGAACGGCCAGCGCGTGGTCAAGGTCTTCTGCCACGAGGAGGCGGCCCAGCAGGACTTCGACGTGCGCAACCGCAGGCTCTTCGAGGCCTCGCGCGCGGCCAACATGTACACCAACACCCTGGGCCCCATCCTCATGAACCTCGGCAACCTGCTCTACGTCATCGTGGCGCTCATGGGCGGCGTGTTCATTGAGACGGGCGTGCCCAACCTCTCCATCTCGGGGCTCGCCTTCTCCATCGCCGTCACCGTGCCCTTCCTCAACATGACCAAGCAGTTCTCCGGCCAGATCGGCCAGATCTCGCAGCAGATCAACTCCGTCGTGATGGGCCTCGCCGGCGCCGAGCGCATCTTCGAGCTCATGGACGAGGAGCCCGAGCACGATGAGGGCTACGTCACGCTCGTGCGCGTGCGCACGGCCGCCGACGGCTCGCTCGAGGAGTGCGACGAGCGCACCGGCGAGTGGGCCTGGAAGCACCCGCACCACGACGGCACCACCGAGCTCGTGCCGCTGCGCGGCGACGTGCGCCTCTACGACGTGGACTTTGCCTACCGGCCCGGCCACACCGTGCTCCACAACGTGACCGTGTGGGCCAAGCCGGGGCAGAAGATCGCCTTCGTGGGCGCCACCGGCGCGGGCAAGACCACGATCACCAACCTCATCAACCGCTTCTACGACATCGCCGACGGCAAGATCCGCTACGACGGCATCAACA
>CAZUOD010000083.1:0-5690 GCA_964621975.1 uncultured Atopobium sp. | reverse complement strand
CTGTGGGGCATGACGGAGTTGTACGCCGGGCGCACGATGCGACCGGCCCCGTAGAGCTCCTCCATGCGGTGCGCGGTCCAGCCGGCAAGGCGCGCCATGGCGAAGATGGCGGTGTAGAGGTCCGGCGTGATCCCGAGCATCGAGTAGATGAAGCCGGTGTAGAGGTCGATGTTCGCGCACAGGGGCTTGGTCAGGCCCCTCACGTCGCGCATGACCTCGGGTCCCAGGCGCTCGATCCCCTCGATGAGGGCCAGTCGCTCCCCCTCGCCCTTCTCGGCGGCGACCTTGCGCGCGTAGCGCTTCACGATCTGCGCGCGCGGGTCCGAGAGCGTGTAGACGGCATGGCCCAGCCCGTAGATGAGACCCGTCCTGTCAAACGCCTCCTTGCGCACGATCCTCTCGAGGTAGGAGGCAAGCTCGTCATCGCTGTCCCAGTGGCGCACGTGGGCGGCCACGTCGTCGATCATGCCGCTCACCTTGAAGTTGGCACCGCCGTGCTTGGGGCCCTTGAGCGAGCCTATGGCCGCGGCATAGGCGGAGTAGGCGTCGGTCCCGGATGATGAGAGCACGCGCGTGGTGAAGGTGGAGTTGTTGCCGCCGCCGTGCTCGGCGTGCAGGATGAGCATGACGTCCAGGAGCATGGCCTCCTCATGCGAGAAGCCCTCGTCGCTGCGCAGCACGTCGAGGACGGTCTCAGCCATCGAGTAACCCTCGCGCACCGGCGGCACGGCGAGCTTCTTGTCATGCCGCGCGGCCTCGTAGGCGGCATGCGCCACGGCGGCCGTGCGCGGCCAGCGGCCGAGAAGCGAGAGCGCCACGTCGATCTCATGGGTCGGCGAGGTGTCATCGGGAGTGGGGTCGAAGGCGTAGAGCAGCAGCGTCGCGCGCTGCAGGACGTTCATGATGTTGTGGCTGTGCGTGGCGCGCGGGAAGATCCCGAGGTAGCCCTCGGGCAGCTGCTTGCGCGAGTCGATGCGCGCGCGGAAGTCATCGAGTTCGGGGCGCGTGGGGAGCTTTCCCGTGATCAGCAGGTAGGCGACCTCCTCGTAGCCAAAGCGGTCCTCGGCCTGAGAGGCGTCGATGAGGTCGGCCACGTGGTAGCCGCGGTAGATGAGGTCGCCCTCGTCGGGCTCCACGCCCCTGTCCGTCTTGTTGTAGCCGTGCACCTGCGAGATCGTGGTGAGGCCCACGAGCACGCCGGAACCGTCCGCGTTGCGAAGGCCGCGCTTGACGTCGTACTTCTCATAGAGCTCGGACGGCACCACGTCGACGGACTCATAGCCATGGTAGAGGCCGTCGGAGACGGGCGGCAGCCCCAAGCCCACCGAGGGCATGGGATAGGCGTCTGCGACATGCTCGAAGGCCGACGTCTCATGCGGGGTGAGGATGGGCCTGCCGCCCCCCTTTTGCATGCGTATCATGGCTACCTCCTTGGCCAAGGCGGGCAGGCGCCGGCGCACCGTGCCCCTAGAGACGGTACATGTACCTGAAGACCTCCTCGCGCTGCATCATGATCTGCACGCCCAGCGACTCAGAGAGCCCGTCGAGCGTGCCCTTGAGCTCGGAGAAGTCAGCCGAGCCCAGGTCTGTGAGCATCGTCATGGTGAAGATGCCCTGCAGAATGGTCTGGGAGATGTCGAGGATGTTCGCCTCTCGCTCGCTGAGGGCGCCCGCCACCGCAGCCACGATGCCCGGACGGTCTGCACCCAGGACGGTGATGATTGCGCGGCTCTCAGGTGCGGAATCAGCCGATGCCATGTCGACGTTCGCCATGGTTCCTCCTTGGTCGGGGGCGCATTCTGTTATGCTGCCCATTTTTGCGGTGCGCTACACACCCGTCACAGCATACACATGCGACGGCGACAACCGCAGCGACAGAGGAACCGTGCCGGAACCGGACCTAGTTCTCGCTCACCTCGCCCATGCGTGCCTTGAAGAGCATGATGACGTCATCGGGCGTGCAGCCGAGCGCCACCGCAAGCTCCGAGCATGAGCGCTCGTACGCCTGCTTGAGGATGCGCTCATAGGCCACGGGCGGCTTCTTGTTGCGGGCGGAGAGCTCCTCTATGCGGGCCCGGAAGGTCTTCACGATACGCACCGAGTCCAAGCAGCTGCCCTGGCGAATCTCGGTTTTGTAGTGCTCCTCCTCGAGGGAGTTGTTGCGGGCCGTGAACCGCTCCACCTGCAGCGTGGGATACTGCTCGATGATCTGCTCGGCCTCGTCGCGGGAGAGCACCGGGCGCAGCCGACCCTCGTTGGCAACGGGATAGCTTATGCGCACGGGGTGGCGCTGGCCAACGGGGAGCAGCTGGTAGACAGCCGTAGAGCCCTCCGTCACATCCTCGACGAGACAGACGCCCTGTCCCGGATGGACAAGATAGTCCCCAATGGCATACATAGGCCACTCCTTTCACCTTTCTGCAGTATAGCGCCAAGGCGGTGGTCTTTATGCCGTCTAGGAAAATGCTATTGAAACTCTTTACAACTCCCGCTATGGTTATAAGATTTTTCGGCTGGGGCCAATCAATCGAGCAGCGTGATGCTCGTGATGACGGGCTGGTTCTCGGCCGCGACCGTCCCGTTGGAGTCCTCCACGGCCACGCTCTCACAGATTGAGTCCACGACATCCATGCCCGACGTCACGGTGCCGAAGGCGGCGTAGAGGCCATCGAGCGAGGAGTCGGTCGCGTGCATGATGAAGAACTGTGAGCTCGCCGAGTCGTAGTCGGACGAGCGCGCCATCGAGACGGTCCCGCGCACGTGCGGGATGTTGTTCACCACGCCGTTGGCGGAGAACTCCCCCGTGATGGTCTCGTCCGAGCCGCCCGTGCCGTCGCCGTTGGGGTCCCCGCCCTGGATCATGAAGCCCGAGATCACACGATGGAAGGTGAGGCCGTCGTAGAAGCCCTGCTCGACGAGGCCGCAGAAGTTGGAGACCGTGATGGGTGCCACGTTGGCGTTGAGGGTCATCTCGATGGTGCCGTAGTCCTGCACCTCGAGGACGGCGTGGTGGACGCCCGTGGCGTAGGGGTCATCCTCCGAGACCTCGTCGCCCTCGTCCGTCTCCGCCCCCTCGTCCGCTGAGGCGTCGGTCTCGTCGTTCGCGTCCTCGGCGTCGCAGCCCATGAGGGGCAGCGCGGCTGCGGCCCCGGCAAGGGCCATGAGGCCCAAGGCCTCGCGCCTGTCATACGCTCTCATGCGAAAGGGCTCCTTTCCCGGCGTGGCGCGGCCGCGCCGACGTGCGCAGGCCTACTCCGTGCAGCAGGAGAGGACCCATGCGAGAAGATTTGAGGTCGCTGACCCCAGGCGCTCGGCGAGCACGTGGCCCTGGCCCCACACCGGCGTGTAGGAGACGTCGGCCACGCCGTCGTACTTCTGGAGCGCGAGCACGACGTTCAGAGACGAGCAGGGCGAGACGTCCGTGTCGAACAGGCCCGCGTTGATGCGCCAGTGAGGGGCCACCGATGACTGGCCGTATCCCTCGTAGTGGCCGCTCAGCCAGAAGAGCGGGTTCATCATGGAGACGCGCGTCGCCATGTCCGTCTCCAGGGAGTCCACCTTCTCGAGGTCCTCCTCCCAGGCGGTCTCATAGGAGGTGTCCCAGTCCTCGTAGGCGCCGTAGGCGTCGACGTTCGCCTCCACGAGCGCGGCCACCGTGGCGTCGAAGTGCAGCGTGGACTCCTCGTCGATGCCAAAGAGCTGGTTGAACTTCGAGCTCCTGTCCGTGGCGTCGTAGGACGAGACCGAGAGCTCGGCCGGGCACAGGTGCAGGCTGAGGTCGCGCAGGCTGGAGACGGACACGCTCTGGGAGCTGTGGCTGTAGTTGATCCACCAGTAGTCCTCGTTCAGGGCGGCGAAGTAGTTCTGCGCGGAGTCGTAGATCGTGGACTGCACCAGCGCCACACCCGTCACGGTGCTGCCGGTGGTGGTCTGCTCGTCCTCGGTCTCGTCAGTCGTGGCGTCGGTGCCCGCCTCGTCGGTCCCCGTGCCGTCAGCCTGGGCATCGCCGGAGAGGGTCTGCGTGGCGGCATCGGCCTCGCGCGTGGCCAGGAGGTTCGGGTCTCCCGGGAAGCTCGGCTCGTCGAGGCGCTGGGGCGTGTAGGTGTAGGGGAAGGTGGTGTTCTGCACGAAGTACGAGGCCGCCTCGTCCACCTTCTCGAGAAGCGCCGTGGCGTAGGAGCCCATCGAGTAGATGCCGGCCTCCGTCTCGTCGAGCGTGAGCTGCTCGTCGCTGTCGTCGCGAAGGTCCATCTCGTTGACCCACGCCCCGTAGGCGCGCGCGAGGTCCTGCGAGAGCTCATGGGTCCACGAGTCCTCGGCACGGGTCCCCGTCTCGTCGTACTGGCCCTGGCTCCACTCGTAGGCGGCGTCGGCCATGTCGAAGGAGGTGACCGGGCACCAGGAGGCGCTTCCCCTGATGGCGTCGGACACGGCGTTTCCCTCGGCGTCATGCGTGACGGCACCGATGGACTCCAGGTACGGCTCGAAGAGCGCCGAGTCCCCGGAGGAGCCGAGCACCGCGCTCAGGCCGCCGCCGGCACCGAAGCCAAAGACGAAGGTGCGGCTCGTGTCACACGGAAGGGCGTCGTCGTTGTAGCGCAGGAAGCGCACGGCCGCCTTGAGGTCCACCGCCGGCCAGGGAGAACCGCCCGCAAAGAGGTCCTGGGTGCCGGAGGAGGTGTCGTAGCCGGCGGAGCGCCCGCGAAACCCTGCGTAGACGTAGACGCAACCCGCCTCGAGATACGGCGAGAGGCCGTCGTAGGAGTAGGCGGTGGGACTCGCCTGGGGAGCAAGGGTGCCGGTGTTGATGGGCATGAGCACCGGCGCCGTCGCGGGGGTGAAGCCACCCACCACAGCCTTCTCGTTGATGGTGCAGGTGTAGGTCGAGCCGTTCTCCTCCGCCGTGAAGTACGCGCCGGGCACGAAGACGGCAAGCGACTCATAGGTGGTGGTGGCGGGATCGTTGCAGTAGGTGAGGCCCAGCTGGTAGTAGACGTCGTTGTCCTCGTCGTAGCGCCAGGCCGAGCCATCGATGGCAAGGCCCTCGAACTCCGTGAGGTCAACGGCCTCGGCGGTCTCTGTCGAGTCGTCCGAGGACGCAGGGGTCTCCTGGGAGGAGGGGGTGCAGCCGGCGAGCCCTGCCGCGGCTCCCATGGAGGCCAACGCGAGAAACTCTCTTCTTGTGCAGCCCATCGGACCTCCTCGTGGCGGGCATGCCGAGAAACCCGGCCGCTCCCGGCTAACGTCGCAGGTAGTATTGTACGCATACGGGATGCGGCCCGCGCCGCGGCGCGCAGGACGACCATCATAACCAGACAGCCGGGAGGTGTGCCATGCTTGGCTTTGGGCGACGCAAAGACGCAGGCACGGGTGACGGGCCCCGCGAGCTGCCCGCGGACGCCAAGCGGCTGCGCCTGCGCTTCGTGGGTCAGGTGCAGGGCGTGGGCTTTCGCTGGACGTCCATGAACGTGGCACGCGAGCTCGACCTCACCGGCTGGGTGAGAAACGAGCCAGACGGCTCGGTCACGGCCGAGATCCAGGGCTCGGAGTCGCACGTGGGCGCGTTCTTCTCACGGATGCTCGAGGAGTACCGGCACCACCCCATCAGGTACGTGGTCAACGAGCGCGAGGAGATCGCGCCGGACCCCACCGAGCGATGCTTCGAGGTCCGCTACTGAGGGCACGGCCCA
>CAZUOD010000082.1:0-5715 GCA_964621975.1 uncultured Atopobium sp. | reverse complement strand
CTTCTGGGACAACCACGACCAGCCGCGCGCCGTGACGCGCTTCGGCGGTCGCGACAAGGAGGGCCTGCGCGGCGGCAGCTGGGAGCTCGTGGGCAAGATGCTCGCCCTCTGCGCGCACCTCATGAAGGGCACCCCCTACATCTACCAGGGAGACGAGCTCGGGATGACCAACCCCGGCTATGACTCGATCTCCCTGTTCGACGATGTGGAGAGCAAGAACCACTACCGCATCATGCTCGAGGAGGGAAAGTCGCCCGCCGAGGCCCTGCGCATCGTGAACGAGCGGTCGCGCGACAACTGCCGCACGCCCATGCAGTGGACGGCGGGGCCAAGCGCCGGCTTCACGAGCGGCTGCCCGTGGCTGGGCGTCCCCGAGAACCACCGCCTCATCAACGCCGAGGACGAGGTGGGCACCGAGGGGTCCATGTTCGAGTTCTATCGTGGGCTCGTGGGCCTGCGCCACGAGCTCGAGGTGGTCTCCCGCGGGGACGTGCGCTTCCTTGACGCCGGGCCAGATGCGCCCAAGGTGATAGCCTTCGAGCGAACGCTCGGCGACGTGCGCCTCGTGGTGGCCTGCTCCTTTGACGAGAGGCCCTGTGCGCTGGCCGACCTCGGGCTCGAGGGGCACGAGCGGCTCCTGGGCAACTACGATGACGAGCCTGAGCCCGGCAGCCTGCGCCCCTACGAGGCCGTGGCCTGGCTGCGGGGCTAGACGGTCCTCAGGGCGCGGAGGCCCTCCTCGTCCGCAACGCAGGGCAGGCAGCTGCCATCAGGGCACAGAACAGCGTGCACCCGCCTTCGGGCGCCATCCTCGAAGGCGGGTGCCTTACCACTGAGGCCCACCGGCTCAGCGAGCCCCTCAGTCATTCTCCGTGCCGTGCTGCCGTCCTGGGGCCGTGCTACTGCCCGTCGCCCTGCGGGGGCCTGAGGTCGGTGAGCGCCGAGTAGTCCACGGCGGCCGAGGAGGGCCTCATGGGTCCGGGCGCGTACCAGTCGAGCGCGCAGTCGATCCACGCGTTCCAGAACGGCCACTCGTGGGCGCCCACGTCAGGCTCCCAGTAGGTGACGTCAAAGCCCGCGTCGCGCAGCAGCTTGACCAGGTCGCGGTTGTTCTGGCAGAGGCTGTCGTGCAGGCCGCAGGCCGAGTAGAAGCGCGGCTTGGGCAGGTCCGGGTTGTCGTGGAACTTGTTGATGAGGGTCACGTAGTCCTTGTCGGACCCTATGACGGTGTCGATGTCCCCGAAGAAGCGCTCGTAGTACTTGCGCTTGCGCGGCGAGTGGGACTCCACGGCGTCGAGGATGCGGTCGCGCATGAAGGCGCCCGAGAGGGTGATGATGCTGCCGAAGCGGTCGGGGCGGAGCAGGCCGTTCACGAGCGCCGTGTAGGCGCCGATGGAGATGCCGGCCAGCGCCGTGTCCTCGCGCTTGGTCGAGAGCGGGAAGAGCCGCCGCGTGAAGTCCACGAGCTCCTCGCTGATGAACTTGCCGTGCCACTCGTTGATCTCGGGCTTGTTGAGGTAGAGCCCGTCCTCTCCCGACGGCATGATGAGGGCGACGTCACGGGCCTCGGCCGTCTCGACCACATGGGTGCGGTCGATCCAGTCGACGTCCTGGCCAAAGAGGCCGTGCAGCAGATAGACCGTGCGGTACGGACCGCGGCGCCTCTTCGCGAGCTTGTCCCCGTCCATCTTGTCAACCGGCAGGACCGCGGTGAGGACCACGTTCCTCTGGAGGTAGTGGGAGTAGAAGTCGACTCTGAGCAGTGCCATTCCGTCCCTCCCTGTGGAGTAGGGCCGTGTCCGGGGTCAGGGCAATCCCTGGCCTTCCGGCTACAGGAGCCAGTTGAGCGCCTCTGGCAGGGCGGCGTTCCAGAACTCCCAGTCGTGCCCGCCGCGCATCTCATGATACGTAACGTCAAGTCCCGTGTCCCGCATCCGTTGGGCCAAGACCCGGTCGGGCTCGGCAAGCGGGTCCTGGTCGCCGCAGGCCATGTAGACGCGCGGGCGAGGCCGGTCGCAGTAGACGAGGTCGGCGGCCAGCCGGGCCGGGTCCTTGTCGGAGCCGCGCACCTGGTCGAGGTCGCCGAAGGTCGACTCCAGAAACGAGCGCGAGAGGAAGAAGAGGTCATCCGAGAAGACCTGGTCGAAGCCGCCCACGATCATCGCCGGCGAGAGGGCCACGATCGAGCCGAAGGTCTCGCAGTACCTGAGGCCGTTGCGCAGGGCGCCGTAGGCCCCCATGGAGATGCCGCCGATGAAGGTGTCCTCCCGGCGCTCGGAGAGCGGGAAGGTGCGCCGCGCCACCTCGACGAGCTCCTGCCCCACGAAGCGCCCGTAGAAGTTGTGCGTCTCCTCATGGTCGAGGTAGAAGGCGTTGTAGCCCGACGGCATCACGACGGCGAGGTTGCGCTGCTCGGCCCAGGCGCGGATGCGGGTCTCGGAGATCCAGTCGGCATGGTTGCCCGAGATGCCGTGGAGCAGGAAGAGCGTCTTGAAGGGGGCCTTGCGCGCCGGGTACGGCCTGGAGTTCCACGCCTGCTCGAGGGACTTCGGGTCGGTCGCGGTGGTCCTGCGCATGACCGAGTCGGTCGCGAAGGCGTCCCCCTGGTTGTCGAAGGGGAGGATGACCTCGAGCGTTGTGGTGCGCATGAGCGACGAGGAGAAGTAGTCGATGGTGACGAGGGCCACGGGTGCCTCCTAGGTTGCTTCGTTCAGAGAACCAAGCCAGTATACATCTCGGGCACGTGGTCCCGGCAAACGGGGTGCGCCTCAGCCGCGCTTGGCCTCGAGGAAGGCCGTGAGCTCGCGGAAGCGGTTCTCGCTCAGGGCCCGCCTCGGCACGTAGACGTAGCGCTTGCGTCCGAACCCCATGACGACGAAGTCGCCGGTGATGCGCACCGCGCGCATCTCGGAGAAGGGGTACGTCTCGGTCGTGCCCGCCTCGTCCTGCGTGTGGACGGCATCCTCGCACACCACCACGTGGCGGCGCCCGGAGGCGGCATCGGGGGCCAGCGTGGTGCCCTGTGCGTACCAGATCTGGACGTCGTGCCATCTCGAGATGAGGTTCATCGGCACCAGGCAGACCACGACGAGCGCGATGAGGGGCGTCGTGTCCTCCAGCGACAGGGCGGCGAGCACGAGAAGCACCAGCAGCGCGAACGTCACTGCCGTCATGACGGTCCTGCCATGCGGGCAGAGCTGGTTCGCCGCCCGCGCGAAGTCCATCTCGTCGTAGTCGAACGTCGCCGAGAGGCGCACGTCCTGATAGCCACTGTCGTCGAACCGGTCCCGTGCGGCGGCGGTCTTGCGCCGTGATGACCTCTTTGCCATGGCACCTCCCTTGTCGGCGTCTGCGACCCATCCTAGCGCGCCTGTGGAGGACCTGTTCGCAAGATGTGCTTCGACGGTGAAGAATGCCGTTCACCGGACGGGCGGGTCTGTGGGGCGGGTCGCGGGGAACGATTCTCATCGTGCAGGGGGCGAGCACATGACGAGTCCGGTCGCATGAGCTCGCACTGTAAAGCTTAGATGCTTGGCAGCTGCCAAAGTGGGGGCCCGGGCGCAGAGGATGCGCCGACGGGCCCTCGTCAATTTCTGAGGCGCTGGCCCCTATTCCACGATCAGGTCCTCCATCTCAAAGGTGAGGCAGTTCACGTAGCCGCGGTTGGTGAGGCGCAGCACGGGGACGCATGCGAGCGACATCACGCCCATCGTCATGAACGGCGAGGGCATCGTGCAGCCCATCCGCTCCCAGGCCTCGCGCGCCCGTCCGACCTTCTCGGCCACCACCTCGATGCGCTCCGTGCTCATGAGGCCGCACACGGGAAGCTCCACGAGCGCGAGGACCTCGCCGTCGGCCACGGCCACCTCGCCGCCGCCGCACTCCGCGAGCGTGCGGGCCGCGAGCGCCATGTCCTCGTCGTTGTCGCCCATCACAAGGAGGTTGTGCGCGTCGTGGCTGACGGTCTGCGCGAGGGCGCCGTGGATGCCGAAGCCGGTGACGAAGCCCTGGGCGTGCGTGCCGTCCGTGCCGTGGTGGCGGTCGAAGACGCAGACCTTGAGGACGTCGTGGTCGGGGTCGGCGAGAAGCTCGCCGTCCCTCACGGGCACCTCGACCACGATGTCGCGCGTGAGGGTGTCACCCGGCTCGATGCCCATCGCGCGGACGCGGGCCGTCCCGTCGGCGTGCCCCGGCGCCTCGAAGCGGAAGGTCTCGGCCGTGGGGGTGAGGCCGAGGCTCATCGTGTGGGTCATCCAGTCGGGCCAGACGTAGGGCTCCACGTCAAAGAGGGCGCGCCCGTCCTCGGCCACGAGCTCGCCGTCAATGAAGACCTTGCGCGCGCGGAAGCCCGTGAGGTCCTCGAACAGGACGATGTCGGCGCACTTGCCCGGCGTGACCGAGCCCATGTCGTGCGCGAGGCCAAAGTACTCCGCGCAGTTGATCGTGGCCATCTGGATGGCGGTGACGGGATCGAGCCCCAGCTCGACGGCCGTGCGCAGGACGCGGTCCATGTGCCCGTCCTCGATGAGGGTCTCGGGGTGGCAGTCATCGGTGCACAGCAGGCACAGGCGCGTGTCCACGCCGCTCGCCACGAGCTGGGGCAGGTAGCCGGGGAGGTTGAGCCAGGCGGAACCCTGGCGGAGCTGGACGCGCATGCCCAGGCGGAGCTTGGCGAGCACCTCCTCGAAGGCGCCGGACTCGTGGCAGGACGAGACCCCTGAGGCCACGTAGGCGTTGAGCGCGCGGTCGCGGTCGGTTGAGGGGAAGTGGCCCGTCACCACGCGGTCCGCGGCGAGCGTGGCGCGGACCTCGTCGATGGCGTTCCCCTCGCAGGAGAGGATGCCGGGGAAGTTCATCATCTCACCGAGGGCGACCACGTTGTCCCAGGTCATGGCGTCGGCGATGTCCGCTGCGACGACGGAGGCCCCGGTGTCCTCCACGCCCGTGACGGCGGGCACGCACGAGGGCGGCGTCATCATGGCCTTGAGGGGCACGCGGCGGGCGTCCTCGAACATCGCCCGCACGCCCTCCATGCCCCGGACGTTGCCCACCTCGTGCGGGTCGCAGAAGATGCCCGAGGTTCCGTGCGGCACGACGGCGCGGGCGTACTCCGCCACGCCGACCATGGCGCTCTCCACGTGGATGTGGCTGTCCATGAGGCCGGGGGCCGCGTAGAGCCCGGTGGCGTCGATCACGCGCGTCTCGGGCCCGATGCAGTGCTCGGCGGTGTTGCCGTCGATGCCGAGGTAGGCCACGCGGCCCGCAGCGACGGCGATGTCTGCGTCGGGCAGAATCTCGTGGGTGGTGACGCTCACGAGATTCGCATGGCGAATCACGAGGTCAGCGGGCTTCTCGCCCTGCGCCACACGCACGAGCTCGTCGTTGCACTCCCAAAGCGGGGTCCTGCAGAACTTGTTGGTCATGGGTCCTCCGTCCTCACTGTCGCCTTTGACTAAGCGTAGCGTTTCGGGAGGCGAATGGGGCTGCTTGCTGCACAAGCCTCCCATCGGACCTCTTGGCACGGGAAGGGAAGGGGTTATGCGGTGGGGGCCGACCAAGCCATGCGATGCCTGGCCGATGGTGGGGGCTTTTGCTATAGTTCTCCCAGCGCGCTCGGCGGGTGCGGGTGACGTCACACCTCGAACCTGGTCAGGGCCGGGAGGCAGCAGCCATAAGGGGCCTCTGACGGGCACCCGTTCCCGCCGAGCGCGCTCG
>CAZUOD010000081.1:0-5718 GCA_964621975.1 uncultured Atopobium sp. | reverse complement strand
TATCTGCTCTTCCTCTTGGCGCGCCGGCGGGCAATGCGCATGCGGCGAGCCGCCCGCCGCACAGGCGCCACCACCACGGGCCCCAGGTCGACGTCGGTGGGCGTCCGCACGTCGTAGTGCAGCGACCACCTCCTGAGGCCCATGGTCACCACGATGCAGATCACAGACCCCCAGAACTTGTTCATCGAGAGGCCCACGACCGCCAGGTAGTAGGCGCTCGCGCCCGCCAGCGCGCACACGGCATAGAGGTTTGACCGCTGGAATATCCTCGGCACCTCGCCGAGGAACACGTCCCGGAGCATCCCTCCCCCGACGCCCGTCATGATGCCCATGAGCACGCACGATGCCGGATAGAGCCCGTTCACGATGGCCTTGTCGCAGCCCACCAGGGCAAAGAGCGCCACGGCCGCCATGTCGAGCCACTCCATGAGCCCGCCGGCCCGGTCGAGCGGCCGGGGGAAGAGGAACGCGAGAAGCCCCGTCACCACGCTCACGGGGATGGCGAACGGCGAGTCGAGCATGTAGACGCTTCCCACCTGCATCATGGTGTCCCTGATGAGGCCCCCGCCGAGACCGCACAGGATCGCGAGCCCGATGAAGCCGACGGCGTCCAGGTGGCGCGCACGGGCCACCATGACCCCACCTGCGGACCCCACGACCACTGAGGCGAGCTCCACCCAGGTGGGAAGGGAGACGGCGACGGACTCTGGGTCAACTGCGGAGAAGATGTCTGGCACGCCCGCTCCTCGGTCATAGCGTTCGGTCAATTCATTGTGGCGCACGACCACCTCTCCGGCACCGAGAAAAACCGATGATTGGGACTCCCAAACCACCAGCGCATGCGCTATACTGACCGCTGCGGCATCAGATGGAGAGTTGTCCGAGTGGCCGAAGGAGCACGATTGGAAATCGTGTAGGCGCCTAAAGCGTCTCCAGGGTTCAAATCCCTGACTCTCCGCCAGAACTTTCCGTGGCGCCTCAGGGCGCCACGTCACCCTTCGGAGGGGTGGCAGAGTGGTTGAATGCGGCGGTCTCGAAAACCGTTTACCCCTTCGGGGGTACGAGGGTTCGAATCCCTCCTCCTCCGCCAGAGCATGATGGGCCGGTCCTGCGTGACCGGCCCTTTTTCGTCTCGGCCATGGGGACGTCCCGCGCATGGGGTACCCTATGACACGATGGCCGTTCCTTTCGAGGGAGAGCTCGATGACAACAGAGGAAGAGCTTCAGGGTTTTCGCCGCACGCGCTACTTCGCCCGTGCCTGGGCGCTGCTCACGCGGGACCGGGGATGGATCAAGCCCGTGCTCGTCATGACGGTGGCGCTGTTCGTTCCCATTGTGGGCGCGCTCGGGGTGTTGGGGTACGTCCTCGAGTGGGCCCGCCTCACGGCCTGGGGCGCCAGCGCCGCGCCCAAGCAGAAGAGGGTCCGCGTGGGGGCGTGCATCGCGTCCGGCTGGCGCGCCTTCGTGGTGGCGCTCGTCTGGAGCGTCTGCATCACGTTCATCGGCGCGCTCATCGACCACCTGCCGCTCATCGGCGGCCTCCTCTCGCTCCCGTGGGACATCTTCTCGATCTTCCTCAACCTGCTCATCATGGTTGCCGTCCTGAGGGCGACCATCTACCAGAAGATCTCCGCCGGGTTTCGTGTGAGCACCATCTGGAGGATGGGCACGCATGACGTGGGCGGCCTCGCGCGGGTCCTGGGCATCATATGTGCCCTTGCCGCGTGCGCGGGCGTCGTCGGGGCTATGATCGGCCTCTCCTCGCTCCTGAGCGCGCTGCCGGAGCTGATGTGGGCCGTCGGGAGTCTCTTCTCGTTCGACTCCTACTACCTCTACTCCTACTACTGGGGCGGGGACGTGCTGGCCGCCGTGCTGAGGCTGCTCTCCGCCATGGGGCCGACGATCCTGCTGCTCCTGCTCCTGGCGTTCCTCTCCGTCGTCCTGATCTGCATGATGTCCTACACCGCCCTCGCGCTGTGGGTGCGGCAGTTCGACGTCCCCGCCTGGGGCAGGGACGAGGACCCGCTGCCGCCCTTCGTGGATGACCCCGCGGACTCCGCGCACGGCATGCCGAGGCAGTCCTGGGACGTCCCGAGAGAGACGCCGGCGGTCGATGTGGTGGTGGAGACGGTGGACGAGACCCCCAGGCCCACCCCGGCGCCCGCACCCGCGCCGGAGGAGCCGTCCGCTCCCGAGCCCGAGCATGAGCCCATCCCGATGCCGGCCGCCGCACCCGACGTGGTCGCCGCGGCCGAGGGGGACGCCACCACCCAGGACGGCCCCACGTCCGAGGAGGACACCCCGACGGAGTAAGGCTCGTGGAGGACCTGTGATGATCCGGGCGCCGCGTCTGCTTTCAGATGCGGCGCCCGTGTCGTCTACCTTGGGGGGAGCGACATCCCCGCAACGCGGGGAAGCCACCGGCAAGCCCCGCGTCAGGGTGCGCAGGTATCCTCACGGCGGGGGTTTCGTGGAGGTTTTCGCAGGTATCGCCCAATGTGTGCTATGATGCTTCGCCGAACCTTTCCTGCTCCGGGCGCACCTTCACTTCCCGGAGCCATTAGCCCAGAGGAGGTGAAACACATGAAGGCCTATGAACTGCTGTACTTCGTCGACCCCACGTGCAACGAGGAGACCCGCGCTGGCATCATGAAGCGCATCGAGGTTGCCCTCGGCGACGGCAAGGTCGACAGCGTCGACGACTGGGGCAAGCGCAAGCTCGCCTTTGAGGTCGACGATCTCACCGAGGGTGACTACATCCTCATCAACTTCCACGCAGATCCCACCGTCATCGCCGAGCTCGATCGAGTTCTGCGCATCAACGACGCCGTCAAGCGCCACATGGTGGTGCGTCGCGCCGACAAGGACTAGGCATGGAAGGCAGGCATCGCGCCTGCGTGTGAGAGGGAGTGAGACCATGAGCATCAACAGGGTGAACATCTCCGGCAACCTCACGAGGGACCCGGAGCTTCGCGCGACGGCGGGCGGGACGCAGATCCTCTCGTTCGGCGTCGCCGTGAACGACCGCCGTCGCAACCCGCAGACCAGCGAGTGGGAGGACTATCCCAACTTCGTCGACTGCATCGTCTTCGGCGCTCGCGCCGAGCCGCTCTCCCGCTTCCTCTCCAAGGGCTCGAAGGTTGCCATCGAGGGCAAGCTTCGCTACAGCTCCTGGGAGACCAAGGACGGGCAGCGCCGCAGCAAGCTCGAGGTCGTCGTGGACGAGGTGGAGTTCCTCTCGCCGAGGGGCCAGCAGTCGGGGGGCGCGCCCTCCTACCAGCAGCCGGCCCAGCAGTACTCGGCGCCCGTGGCCGCCGCGCCGCAGTCCGGCTACCGTCAGCCCGTCCAGGCCCCGCCGTCGGCAGACGTCTACGACGAGGACATCCCGTTCTAACCACGCGGTGGCCCAGCGCCACCAAAAGAAAGGCAACAAGACATGGCTCAGCAGAAGCAAGACTATCAGCGCCAGCCGCGTCGCAAGTTCTGCCAGTTCTGCAAGGAGGACACCGAGTACATCGACTACAAGGATGTGCAGCTCCTCCGCAAGTACATGACCGACCGCGGCAAGATCAAGCCGCGCCGCGTCACTGGCGCCTGCACGCAGCACCAGCATGACATCGCGCTTGCCATCAAGCGCGCCCGCGAGATGGCGCTTTTGCCCTACACCGTCCCCGTGATCTCCAGCCGCGGCGGCCGCAACCGCGGCTAGGCGGCAGCTTCGAGAGAGGTGCGCGCACGAGCATGACGGACTGGAGCGGCAAGGACGGATACCCGCCCACGCCAGACGGCGCGGGTGACGGACGCATGTCCGGATCCCGGGCCAGCGAGGGCAAGATCGTGCCGCTCGGCTCGTCCGGCGGGTCCGCGACCCCTGGGCTCTCGGTGCCGGCAGGGCTTTTCTTCTGTGCCCTGGGCGGCGCGGTCTCGTCCTCAACGCTCTCGGTGGTAGCCCCCGCGCTCGTCGCCTACGGCTACATCGCGTCCTGTGTGAGCGGCACGGTCGCGGCCCGTCTCGGGGCCATCGCCTGCACGCTCGTCCCGGCGCTCGCCCTGAGCATGGCATCGGGCGTCTCGCTGGCGGCCACGGCCGTCATCACCTGCGCCGCCGCGCTCGTCGTCTCAGAGGTCATCCTGAGGGCGAGGATGACGCCGGGCGTCTCGTGCGTCCTGGTGGCGGTGCTCGCCGCCTGTCATCTCGCCGTCGACGAGGCCCTCGCTGTGGCGAGCGGCACCACGCTCTCCGAGACCGTCCTCGCGCTGGTGGACTTCTACCAGGAACAGCTCGGGACCGTCTCGTCATCGGTGAGCGCCCAGCTCGAGACCGTGCTCGCCCTGGTCTGGCCCGCGATGTACGTCGTCGTGGCCCTGATCGAGTACCTCTCGGCGCGCGTGGGCGCGAGGGTCGTCTCGCCCCGTGTGGGGCAGGACCGTCTGAGGCTCCCGAGCCTCGCCGACTTTGACCTGCCCCTGTGGGTCGTGGCGACGTTCGTCATCTCCCTGGCGGGCCTTGCCGTTGGCCTCACGCTCTCCGGCACCGTTGCCGACGCCGTCCTCATGGCCTCGGTCAACGTGGTCCTTGCGGTGAGGTTCGCCCTCGTGGCGCAGGGCCTCGCGGTCCTCGCCTGGTTCGGGCGGGAGCACCGCGCGAGCGGCACCATCACCGCGCTCGCGGGGCTTGCGGCCCTCTATCTCGAAGCGCAGTTCTTCATCATGACCGTCGTGGGGCTCGTGGACGTCTGGTCCAACTTCCGTCACCTCGGGAGAGGTACGGGTGGGACGGGCGTCGCGGGCAACGCGGAGCAAGACCAGAAGTCGGCCCAGGCCGACTGAACGAAGGAGTGTCCCATGAAAGTAATCCTCTTGGGTGAGCTCCGGGGCAAGGGCGGAGAGGGCGACATCGTCGACGTCGCCCAGGGCTACGCGGAGAACTACCTGTTCCCCAACAAGATCGCCCAGCCTGCCACCCCGGGCAACATCAAGCAGCTCGAGCAGCGCCGCCACAACATCGAGCGCCGCGAGGCCGAGCGCATCGCCGCGGCCGAGGCCACCAAGGCCGCCCTCGAGGGCAAGTCCGTGACCGTGGATGCCAAGATCGGCGAGGAGGGCCAGCTCTTTGGCTCCGTCACCCCGGCCCAGATCGCCGACGCCGTTCAGGCGCAGCTCGGCGTCGAGGTGGACCGCAAGCGCATCGGGCGCGGCAACGCCATCAAGACCTCCGGCAGGCACGCCGTGGAGATCAACCTCTACCGTGAGATCTCCGCGACCGTCACCGTGCTCGTCGGCGTGACCGAGGAGGAGCCCGCCGCGGACGAGGAGCAGCCCGTCGAGGCCGCCGAGTAGACGCCGCGACACTTTTCAACGCACCTAGTTCTGAGCTGGGGATTTCTACAATAACCGCAGGTCAGAGAAGTGGCGTGCAAGACCCCGGATGGCATGGCGCCATCTGGGGTCTCTTTTGTGCCGATTTTCCACACAATGCTGTCTACCTGCGGTTTTATGAGCCTGAACGCTCGTTGTCGACACTCTCTTGGTTTGCCCGCACACGTGTCCGGCATTTCCAAAACGTGTAGAAAACACGTTGACAACTGCAGAAAACCACGGCGAAAAAAGTTGTTGAAAACGTCGAAAACGAGAGAAACCGCCGCTCAGCACATGCCTGTTTTCGCCGCGACGGTCGAAGAATGATTGTCTGGGAATTTTGCCTCTTGACAGCGCGTC
>CAZUOD010000080.1:0-5724 GCA_964621975.1 uncultured Atopobium sp. | reverse complement strand
CGATATGCTCATCGCTTCCTCCCCGAACGGAAGATAATGAGCCTTGAATAGTTTTTTTGTGGAGAAACATACTTTACTTGAACAAGAGAGGTGACGTATGAACACGCGCCAAAGACATGAACTCAGGCTTCTTGCGGAGCAGGGCTCCTTTGACCTCGCCCAGATGGCCTCTGACTTCGGCGTGAGCGTGCGTGCGATTCGCTATGACATCGAGGGGCTCAACAACGCCTTCGTCTCCATGGCTGGCGGCGAGGTCATCTCTGTGAGACAGAAGACCGCGCAGATGGAGGAAGGCGCCTCTCCTCGAAAGGTGCTGGAGCTGATGTTCGCGGGAGGCTCGGACCCTGCTCCCGAGAGCCTTGGTCCCGAGGAGCGCGTCCTGCTCGTGGCCTTCACCCTGTGCTGGCTCGACGACTACGTCACAGCACAGAGCCTCGCCGATGACCTTGGGGTGAGCCTCGCCACTGCGAGGCGCGACCTCCAGAGGGCACGAGCCTACTGCGAGCGGCGCGGCATACCGATCTTGGGCAAGCGAGGCAGGGGCTTTCGCGTGGTCGCAGACGAGAAGGCCCGGCGCGCTGCGATCGCGCAGGCGATTCGGGACTACGGAGCCATCGCGGGGGTCCACTCGGGCCTTGAGATGGCAGACTACCTGCGATGGTTCTCGGGGGAGGAGCTCAGCCAGATCGGGGACATAGTCCGGGAGGCGGAGGCTCACTCCGGGCTGTATCTAGATGACGTCGCGTTCGAGGCCCTGGTCGTGCATATCGCGCTGTCCGTGAAGCGCTGCGAGGAGAGGGCGGATCCCCTTGACCCTCAGACGAGGGCCGACGAGTCGGCGCAGGACAGCCTGCAGTCCCGCATGGCGTCCTTTGTCATACGTCACGTCGAGGAGGCCTTCGGGGTCACGCTTCCCGAGGACGAGCACTGCTACATCGAGATGCACATAGGGGCCCGCTCGAGCGCCGCCCTGTCGGACGAGAGGCATGACGCGGTGCTCGAGTTCATGTGCCTGTCGCTCATTGCCGAGGTCTCGCAGGAGCTCGGGGTTGACCTCACCCAGGACAGTCACCTCTACAAGCGCCTGCTCCAGCACATGACCGGAAGCGTCTACCGCAGGCAGATGGGCCTGTTGCTGGAGAATCCCCTTCGAGATGAGCTTCTGAGCAGCTATCCCGCCCATGCGGGCGTCGTGGCAGGTGCCCTTGAGCGCAACGGCTTCGTGAGTCTCATAGAGATGAGCGATGACGAGGTCGCCTACGTCCTGCTGCACTTCGAGGCCGCCCTTGTCGGCGGTCCTCCCAAGCGTCGCCGTCGCGCCAACGTGGTCGTGGTGTGCTCGACGGGAGTCGGCACGGCGGAGCTGCTTGCGGCTGAGCTGAGCCGTTCGCTCGACGTGAGGATCGTCGCAAGCGTGCCGGCACATCAGGCGCCCCGACATGTGGACGTGACCGACTGCGACCTTGTCGTGTCGACGGTCGCGCTGGATATCGCGGCGCCCTGCGTCGTCGTGCGTCCCATCCCGAGCGCCAAGGACATCGAGAGGGTCGCGGGCGTCCTCGAGGGGCTTGGGCTCTCCGCCGAACACGACCAGCCGATGCCGAGGGGCATGAGTGGCGATGCGCAGGAGGTGCTCGGAATCCTGCGCCGTCACCTAGGTCGTGGCGAGGAGGGTGAGCTTAGGAGGGAGCTGGTCGAGTTTCTGTCAGCCGGGAAGGCCCACAAACGGAAGGGGGGCTACATGCTGAGCGAGCTGCTGGAGGGCGGCCACGTCGTTCTCGACGCCGAGTGTGATACCTGGGAGGAGGCCGTCAAGGCCTCCGGTAGGCCGCTTGTGGACTCTGGCGACATAACCGATGACTATGTTGACGCCGTCATCGCCAATATCAAGGAGGCGGGCCCCTACGTGGTCATCACCAAGGGCGTCGCGCTGCCGCATGCCACAAATAGGGTCGGGGTCAACAACACCGCCATGTCGTGCGTTCGCCTCAAGGCCCCGGTCTGCTTTGGCAGCGAGGAGAACGACCCGGTGAGGTTCGAGTTCATGCTCGCGACCGTTGACGCGACCTCACACCTCAAGGCGCTCACGAGCCTCGTGGGCCTCCTGAGGACGAGGGAGTTCCGCGACGTCCTTGAGAGCGCCACGTCGGGTGACCAGGTGATCTCCTACATCCGACGGTTCGAGCAGGAAAACGCGAGTCAGATAGGGAGGTGAGAAGCATGAGGCACAAGAAGGCCTTGGTCATGTGCCGTACCGGCATGGGGAGCTCGATGATGCTCAAGATCTCCGCCGAGGAGGTCATCGAGAGGAACGGGTGGCCCATGGACGTCGAGCATGACGCTCTGAGCGGTTACATGGGCCAGACGAACGTCGACGTGATCATCACGATGTCCGACCTGACCGACGAGTTCGAGGGTAGCCCCGCATACGTGATCGGCGTGGACGACATCATGGACACGGACGCGCTCGAGCGAGAGCTCAAGAGGTACTTCGAGGCACAGGGCCTCTGACCAGACGCAGTTCAGGGAATCGACGAGACATAAGGAAGTGAAAAAACAATGGCAGTGCTCGAGTTCATCGTATACGACCTTTTGAGTGAGGCGGGAATCCTCATTGGCCTGCTGGCGCTCATCGGGCTCCTCATTCAGAGGAAGCCGGCGGACAAGGTCATCTCCGGAACCGTCAAGACGATCGTCGGATTCATCATCTTCGGCATCGGGTCGACCGCTGCCCAGGGTGCCCTCACGGGGCTCCAGACCCTGTTCGTCGAGGCGTTTGGACTCCAGGGCGTGACGCCGATATCAGAGGCGGTCACCGCTCAGGCGCAGATGCTGTTCCCGACGGTCATCGCCTGGATCATGATCGGCGGATTCGCCTGCAACCTCATCTTCGCGCGCATCACCCCGTTCAAGTACGTCTTCCTGACCGGCTCTCACAGCCTCTTCCTCTCGGCGCTCCTCGCCATCCTGCTCAAGGCGCTCGGCCTCGGTGACGTGGCTGCCATCATCGTCGGCTCTGTCATCCACGGCATCGCCGCGACCGTGTATCCCGCCATCGCGCAGAAGTCGATGAACGCAGTGACCGGCAGCGACACCATCGCCATCGGGCACTACTGCACCCTTGCCTACGCCCTCTCCGGCTGGATCGGGAGCAAGGTCGGCAATCCTGAGGAGAGCACCGAGGACATAGAGCTTCCTGGCTGGCTGGGAATCTTCCGTGACTACATCGTCTCCGTCTCCGTGTCCGTGGGCGTGATCTTCTACGTCGCGGCGGTCGTCGCTGGCCAGGCGGCCGTGGAGGCCCTCGCTGACGGGCAGCACTGGCTCATCTACCCGCTCATCCAGACCCTCACCTTCGCCGGTGGCCTCTACGTCATCGTGACCGGCGTGCGGCTGTTCCTCGGCGAGCTCGTTCCCGCCTTCGTGGGCATCTCGAAGAAGCTCATCCCTGGCGTGAAGCCCGCCCTCGACTGCCCCGTGGTCTTCCCGTACGCTCCCACCGCCGTCATCCTCGGCTTCATCTCCGCCTACGCTGCCGGCCTGATCTGCATGTTCGTTTTTGCGGCCCTCCGCATGACCGTGATCATCCCCGTCGCCATCCCCTACTTCTTCATCGGGGCCACCGCCGGCGTGTTCGGCAACGCGCGAGGAGGGTGGAAGGGCTGCGTGATCGGCGCCTTCGTGACGGGCATCCTCATCGCTGTCGGCCCGGCCATCATCTACCCGATCATGGAGTCGGTTGGTCTCTCGGGCACCTCGTTCCCCGAGACGGACTTCAACCTCATCGGCGTCATCTTCAACTTCATAGGCACAATCCTCGGCAAGTGGTAAGGGAGACCGGCCCATGTCAGATGTCAGCCGCCTCAAGACGGTCGCGCTGCGCAACCGAAGAAGGATCGTGGAGATGGTCCATGCCGCTGGCGTCGGCCACATAGGGGGGTCCCTCTCCGTCATCGACGTGCTGACCGCGATCTATGAGGAAGACGTCAGGTTGGATGAGAGCCCCCGTGCCCGAGTGGTCCTCTCAAAGGGTCATGCCACGCCGGCGCTCTATGCCGAGCTCACGGAGAAGGGAGTGATCGCAGAGTCCGAGTATCCCTCCTTTCGGCAGATCGACTCGCGGCTTCAAGGCCACCCCTTTGAGCTGGACCTGCTCGAGGTTGACGCCACGACCGGGCTCCTCGGCCAAGGCTTCTCGCTGGCCGCAGGAATGGCCTTTGCCAAGCGGACGAGGGGAGACGAGCACTTCGTCTACGCGATCTGCGGAGATGGTGAGGTGCAGGAGGGCCAGATCTGGGAGGCGCTCATGTTCGCGGCCCACCAGCGCCTTGACCATCTCATCTTTGTCATCGACAGCAACGGGCTGTCATCTCACTGCCCTGTGAGCGAGAGCCTGTCAGTCGAGCCGCTTCCGGACAAGCTGCGCGCCTTTGGGATGAGGGTCCTTGAGATGGACGGCAACGACATGGGCCAGGTCTGCGCCGCGCTCTCCGATGCTCGGGACACCGATGGTCGCCCGACGGCCATCGTCTCCCATACCGTGAAGGGGAAGGGAGTGAGCTTCATGGAGAACGAGCCCTCCTGGCACTCGCGGGGGCTCACGGACGAGGAGTACGCGCTCGCGCTGCGGGACCTCGGGATGGGCGGAGGTGACGCGCTATGAGTGCCTATGGGCTCATCTCGCTCCGCACGCTCGTGGGAGACGTTCTCAACGAGGTCTTCGAGACGCACCCGAACGTCTATGTCATTGACTCCGATCTGTCCACGTCGACGACCTCCGAGAGGTTCCGTCAGGCACATCCTGACCATTTCGTGGAGACCGGCATCGCCGAGCAGAACGCCATGGGAATCGCCACGGGCATCGCCAAGGAGGGGGGAATTCCGTTCTACGTGAACTTCGCGATGTTCGCCACGGGTACGGTGTGGACTCAGCTGCGTCAGGCGTGCTACCCAAACGCCAACGTCAAGATCCTGGCGACGCACCCCGGCATGGACGGGGGCTTCGACGGGGCGACGCACCATGCCAACGAGGACATGGCCATCACGCGCGCCCTGCCGAACCTGCAGGTCATTGTGCCTGCCAGTCCAGACGAGCTGAGGCAGGTCGTTCGCTATGCCGCAGACCACGACGGCCCGGTCTACATTCGGTGCGCCCGTGACGTCGTGCCCGACCTGCCAAGCTCCGCGCCATTCCGAATTGGCCAAGGGGTCGTGGAGGCCGATGAGGGCGATGACTTCGCGATCATCTATGAGGGAACGACGGCGGACCTTGCCCGGCGCAGCTTCGAGGCCGCAGGGGACCGTGGCGCGCGTGGCGTCCTGGTGAACATCCGCTCGATCAAGCCCTTGGATGACAGCCTCGTGTCCTCGCTTGCCGGACGCGTGCGTCGCATCGTGACCATCGAGAACCACACGGTCATCGGGGGCTTGGGCGGAGCGGTCGCCGAGGTCCTCGCCGAGACGGGCTCCCATGCGCCCCTTGCGCGCGTGGGCGTCGAAGACGTGTTCACCGAATCCGGGCCATCGGCCCTCGTGAAGGAGAAGTACGGCCTCAACGTGGAGAACGTGCTCTCAAAACTGCTTGGGACCTAGGGAGGGGTCAGGGAGGGTGCGGTTCCCGCAGGGGCCGCGCCCTCTCGTCCTATCCTCGTCGCTACCGCCTCGTGGCGATCCTCAGGGCCACGTCGTGCGCCATCTGCTCCAGCCCGTCATCGAGCGGGGAGA
>CAZUOD010000079.1:3709-5727 GCA_964621975.1 uncultured Atopobium sp. | reverse complement strand
CTATGCTGGAGTCTCGCCCACGGGAGGAGACCCATGCCCAAGACCATCGTCTTCAGCGACATCGACGGAACGATGCTCGACTCGAGCCACCGGGTCACGCCGGCAACGCAGCGGGCCATCCGCGAGCTCGCCGAGCGCGACACGCCCTTTGTCATCGTGACGGCGCGCGGCATCACCGGCACCTACCCGCTGCTCGAGAGGTACCACATAGCGTGTCCCGTGGTCACGTACAGCGGCGGCGTCATCATGGACGAGAACCGAAACGTCATTCACCACCACGGCCTCAGCCGCGCCGAGGCGCAGGAGGTCACCGACTTCATCGGCGAGAGGGGCCTCGACCTCACCTGGAGCGCCTTCTCCTTCGAGGACTGGGTGACCCCGGACAGGAGCGACCCGCGCATGGTGGAGGAGGAGCGCATCGTGATGGCACAGGCCCGCGAGGGCTCCGTCTCCTCCATCGAGAGGGACGAGGTCCAGAAGATCCAGGGCCTGTGCGATGCGGGCCAGGCGGACCAGATCGAGGGGGAGCTCAAGAGGCGCTTTCCTGAGCTCTCCATCGCCAAGTCGTCGGACACCATCATAGAGATCATGCGGAAGGGCTCCACCAAGGCCCAGGCCGTGCGCACCCTCTGCGAGCTCTGGGGCGTGGATCCCGCGGATGCCATCGCCTTTGGCGACAACTACAACGACCTCCCCATGCTCGAAGCCGTGGGGCACGGCTATCTCATGGCGAACGCCCCCGTCGAGCTGCGCGAGCGCGCGAGGCTCCTCGCCCCGTCAAACGACGAGGATGGCGTCTGTCAGGTGCTTCGAGAGCTCGGGCTCATAGCCTCCTGACGGCCCTCTGGGACGCGAGTCTCGTCGCGCGCGGCCTCCTCGCCACGCCGCCGCCCCTAGAATGGGGCACGTCAACCAATCCGAGAAGGGACACCCATGAGGCTTCTCATCGCGTCAGACATCCACGGCGCCGCCACGGCCTGCGGGCGGCTCATGTCCGCCATCGAGCAGGAGGTTCCCGATCGCGTCGTGCTGCTCGGAGACCTCCTCTACCATGGGCCGCGCAACGACCTCCCGGCAGACTATGCGCCCAAGGAGGTCATTGCCATGCTCAACTCCATCGCGGACCGCGTAATCGCCGTCCGCGGCAACTGCGAGGCGGAGGTCGACCAGATGGTCCTGGGCTTTCCCTGCATGGCCGACCACAACATCCTGGTTGACCCCACGGCCGCAGGAGGCCCCGTTACGCTCTTCCTCACGCACGGTCACGTCTGGGGCCCTGGCTACCACAACAGCGTGGACACCTGGCCCACGCTGCCTGAGCGCTCAGCCCTCGTCTATGGCCACACCCACATCAAGGTGAGCGAGGAGAGCTCTGCGCACCCTGGCACATGGGTCTTCAACCCGGGTTCTGTGGGCATTCCCAAGGACGGCTCGGCCAGCTATGGCATCTACGAGGACGGGCGCTTCGCGCATCGGCTGCTGTAGCGCCTACCTCGTGGTGGCCAACGGGCGGGTTGCGGGCACATCTGGAGCTAGGCTGTCCGCATCCCACCCGTTGGCTGCTGGGGGGTCTGACGTTACTCACTTCGAGGGACGCCCCTCGCGTGCAAACAGGAAATACGTCACAACGCTGCTTGCGACACCGAGGATGACAAAGGACTGGGGGGTCTGGGAGAGGCAGGAGTGGACAATATAGAGTCCACACGCGTCGTGTGCCTGCTCAATGAGCAAGAAGAGTCGTGGGGCGACCGCCAGGATTGCGAGGGAGGAGATGAGTTGGAGGCCTGCCTGTGCGAGAAGGCCCGCCCTTTCCTCCAGATGCTTGGCTGACCGATAAACACAGTAAGCCATGCAAACCATGGGCACGATGACCACGGCTACATAGAATGCGACGGCGAGGGCGTTCTCCCAAGCCACGAGCGGAATCCCGGCCCGTGGCATAAGCGCGGCGATTGATAGTTGAAGGAACGCCGCGGCTCTGCACGCGATACGAATCGTCGCCCGCCATTTCTGATCCC
>CAZUOD010000079.1:1909-3609 GCA_964621975.1 uncultured Atopobium sp. | reverse complement strand
CCGATGTGGCGCGAGGAGCTATCGGCGGATTCGGTAGTATCTGCCTTTGATGTTTCATCTCGCGGACAGTCGCTTGGGATTACGGAAGCCTGGTCAGCATACGCAGGCTGGGCGCTAAGCAGAACGCATACTCCAATGGCAGCGGCGACATGAGCGAGAAGCCTAGGAAGCGGTCGTGAGAAATGGAGTTTCATGGTAGTCCCTTCTAAACAGCGGATGACCGTTTACCGCGCTTTCGTTGGCGCGTGCCAGCTACACCATCCCTTCCCGCGCGTCCGGGATTCAACTTCAGCCCTCTGCCGCTGAGGGTAGCCTTGGCGTATTCGGGCGTATGTAGTCAGGGGGTATCTATTGTTGGGAGCTTTGCTGACTACAGCGTATACCTGCGATTATCTGCTCGCGAAGCGCGCTCACGTCGGAGACATGCGCCCGTTCTAGACAAACCCTTCTCGCTGCCTTGATCGTCGATGGAGCATAGTGAAGCTCACTGCTTATCTGCGCCACCGTCCTTCCCCGCAGGAGCAGGGTGGCGGTATCAACCTGAAGGGGCGTGAGGTCATACGCGAGCAGTATGTCTCTCACGAGGCCGGCTTCGGAGACGACAACCTCCTGCTGCCTTTCGACCTCTGCCATCCGGGCCTGCTTAATAATTGCCCAACCGAGGTATCCGCCGGTTGCTGAGAACAGAAGCGCCGAGAGAAAGACCGTCGCAAGCTCGAAGCCGGTCTGAGTTCCATAAACTCCGAAAATACTCACATCATAAGTAAAAATAACAGCAATATAGTTGAACATGATGCAGCTCCCGATGAGACCAAGCGCCATCCCAGAGAAAGCCGCGCGGCGGTCGTCGGCCGCGCCTGCCCGAGAATAGTGGGTGGACAAAAGCAGCAGGAGCGAGAGCCCGGCAAGCAGCATCGGAGCGACCTCTCGATTGACGCAGAACACGGTGACAAGAGCCAGCGAGGCCAGAAGTATCGGGAGCCTCATATTCCGACGACGTTTGAACATGACAAAGGCGGAGGCCATGCCAACCAGCAGGAAGAAGGTGAGGGCGGCGGGCATGAACGAGAACCAGTAGAGCCCGCGCCATATCTCCTCAAGGGCACATCCAGTAACCACGCCGAGAAAAAGGTGCTTCACGTAGTCTCGGTGTTCGTCACGCGCTGCCCGCCCTCGTTCAATCGAGGAGTCTAAAGCGTGGGGCATCCTGGCGGCAACGACCGCGAGCGCTCCTGCGGTCACAAGAATGCCCAGCTCACGGGGCAGAAATACCGCGGTGCAATACAGCCCTCCGGCCCGCGCAAGCGCGTGGGCGCTCGGTCCATCCGTCCCCCACCGGGAGAGGGCCGCCTTCCACCACAGACAAAGAAAGAGGCCGAGCAATGTATCACATACAAAACTAAATGCAGAAGAGCGCATAAAGAGTGCCGATGCGGCAGACAGCCAGCAGGCTGCGATTGGAACGACTCTTGCGCACGCACGAAGGAGCTTGTCGGAAGCTGCGTGCGTGACGTCCGCTGCGTTGAGGTTCAAAAAGGCTGCTGTGAGCAATCCCGCCCCCAAGGCATAGAGATGGTCTTGTCCAACGCCCCATGTCCCTCGAAAGCTTCCTATGGGAAGAAGGAGGCAGAGGCTTGAGAAGATAAGGGCCACTTCGAGAGAGGGATTCAGCCCATTGGTGACCGGCGCATCGCCTGCCA
>CAZUOD010000079.1:0-1809 GCA_964621975.1 uncultured Atopobium sp. | reverse complement strand
AGGGCCACTTCGAGAGAGGGATTCAGCCCATTGGTGACCGGCGCATCGCCTGCCAGCAGGCCGTCGAAAGGCGCGGGCTTGCCGACAGCCCGCCTGGTCATGGAATCAGCGCCTTCAATCGACTGGCTTTCGCAGAGTGAGCGGAGTTCGTCCGCATTTGCGACGCCGATCTTTTTGTATGCGCGTCGCAGGTACTCTCGGACGGTTGACGCTCTGATTCCCATCACGTCGGCGCTCTTCTGAGAATTGTTTCCTTGCAAAAGAAGCGTGATTGCCTGCCCCTCGCGGTCCGTGAGTCCCTGTCCGGAGAAATCAGGAAGTGCCGTCTGCGTGGGCGGTGCAGCCGGTCTCTCGTTGTCCTCCTCGCGCGTGCGTGGCCGTCGATGCGCGAAGGCGGCAAAGAGGGAAAGCGCAGCGAGAGCGACGAGCAAGGGCAGAGGGGATGAGAGGTTTAGAAGATCCGTTGGCGGAACGACTCGTGTGAGAAGGTTCCAAGTCAGAGCGCCGCAAGAGGCGAGGACCCAAAGCGTCGTGTCGACGACGGTGCGCGAGCGCGAAGTTGGGGATTCCTCTTGCGTGTGGTCGCGCGCGACTGGACCGGCAAGAAATGCAAGGACGGTCGCAACGCAGCCCGATGCGACGCAGGAAAGCGCATACCCCAGCGCGGGGGTTTCCCCTCCAGCCGCAGTGCCCGCAAGCCAGGCGGGCTGAGAGAGAAAGCCGAGCGCAAGTGCGAGTGCCTGCGTCGTGACGGGGTGGGGCTGCGTCCCGTCGGCCAGCTCGATGTGAGACCCACCTTCGTGGAGGCGGGGGAGTCGCTTCTCATATGCGGGGAGCAGGATGGAGCATACAAGCGTGCATGCAGCGACATATGCGTACGCGCTCACAGGCCGCCCCGGATTGAAGAGATGCTGGACTGTGTTGGGAGCCCATAGAATCAAAGTCAGCAGAAGCGGGGTGGCGATGTGAGGCAGAGCACGACGCAGGCGGCCCATCGTGTCTCCTCTCGACTGGATGCAGCTCCCTGAGCATATGTCTTACGCCCCAAAGGCCGTTCCCCGCGGCTCGCATCGGCGAGCTGCGGTGGCGCAACGGTTTAAGGTTCCGGACACTCAGCTCAACACTATCCGCATTCTGCCCGCTGGCAGATATGCCACGCCCCTCATCGTCACGCGTCAAAAAACCTCATGTGTGAAGACTTAGATTATGTATAGAATCGTGACGCATGGGGGATAAACTCCACCGGACACAAAAAGGGAACCATGCGAAAGGGCCGGACACGAGCCGCCCGCGCACAACGAAGGAGAGCAACCATGGGCAAGATTCTCGGCATCGATCTGGGCACCACCAACTCCGCGATGGCGGTCCTCGAGGGCGGTGAGCCCACGATCATCGTGAACGCCGAGGGCGACCGCACCACCCCGTCCGTCGTGGGCTTCCGTTCCGACGGCGACCGCATCGTCGGCAAGGCGGCCAAGAACCAGGCCGTCACCAACCCCACCAACACCGTCTTCTCCATCAAGCGCTTCATGGGCCGCCGCTACGACGAGGTCACCTCCGAGCTCAAGACCGTCCCGTACAAGGTCAAGAGCGGCACCGGCAGCCGCGCCGTCGTGGAGATCGACGGCGAGGACTTCACGCCCGAGCAGATCAGCGCCATGATTCTCTCCAAGATGAAGGCGGACGCCGAGAAGTACCTTGGCGAGCCCGTTACCGACGCCGTCATCACGGTTCCGGCCTACTTCAACGACGCCCAGCGCCAGGCCACCAAGGACGCCGGCAAGATCGCCGGCCTCAACGTCCAGCGCA
>CAZUOD010000078.1:0-5850 GCA_964621975.1 uncultured Atopobium sp. | reverse complement strand
GACTTCTCGATCATCAACTCCTTTGACTACTACACGGGCATCATCTTCAAGGGCTACTCGGAGGGCATCGCGGCGAGCCTCGCCTCGGGCGGGCGCTACGACGCGGTGCTCGCCAACCTCGGCCGACCGGGCCTTGCCGCCTGCGGCTTCGCGCTCTCGCTCGAGCGCCTGCAGGAGGTGCTCGGCGAGCCGGGCGAGTCGGGCGTGGTGACGCCCGGCGTGCGCGTGGCCGAGCGGCCCATCCGCATCGCGGTGCCCAAGGGGTCGCTCTTCGCGGACTCGGTGGCCGTCCTCGCGGCGGCGGGCCTGCCCACCGCCGAGCTCGAGCACCCCGGCCGTCGGCTCGTGGTGGGCGCCGGCGACGTCGAGTACGTGATCGTGCGCGCGCAGGACGCCCCGGCCTTCGTGGGCCACGGCGGCGCCGACTGCGGCATCTGCGGCAGGGACTCGCTCGTGGAGGCCGACCTCGACCTCCTGCAGCTCGTGGACCTCGGCTACGGGGGCTGCCGCTTCGTGGTGGCCGAGCCCGCGGCCAACGAGGGCCTCGCCGAGCGCAACTACCAGTGGCGCGGCACCGTGCGCGTGGCCACCAAGTACCCGCGCGTCACCCAGCGCTACTACGATGGGAGGGGCCAGCAGGTCGACATCGTGGTGCTCCACGGCAACATCGAGCTCGGCCCCATCGTGGGCATGGCAGACAGGATCGTGGACATCACGGCCACGGGCACCACCCTCGCCGAGAACGACCTCGTGATCGTCGACGAGGTCATGGAGTGCACGGCGCGCTTCTTCGCCGGGCCCGCGGCCTACCGCTGCGACCACAGGATTCGCGACCTCGCGCGCCGTCTCGCCGAGGTCACGGGAAGGGGGTCACGCTCATGAGGAGGGTCGTGCTCGAGGGGGGGCGCCGGCTCACGCAGGCGGACCTCAACCGCTCAGGCGCGCTGCCGGCAGACGTCGTCGCCTCCGCCGAGAGGATCGTCGACGCCGTGCGCGAGCGCGGGGACGCCGCCGTGCGCGAGTTCTGCGAGCGCTTCGACGGCGCCTGCCCCGAGCGCTTCCTCGTGCCGGCCGACGTCGTGGCGGCGGCGCGCGGGCGGGTGGCGCCCGAGTTCCTGGCCGCCCTCGAGCGCGCGCGCGACCAGATCCTGGACTTCCACGAGCGCGAGCGCGAGCAGTCGTGGTTCACGACGCGCCCTGACGGGGCGATCCTCGGCGTGAAGGTCAGCCCGGTGGGGTCCGCCGCGGTCTACGTGCCCGGCGGCCGCGCGCAGTACCCCTCCACCGTGCTCATGGACACGATTCCCGCCAAGGTGGCCGGCGTGGAGCGGGTGGTCATGGTGACCCCGCCGCAGCGCGACGGCTCGATCAGCGCCTACACGCTCGCCGCGGCCTCGCTCGCGGGCGTGGACGAGGTGTATGCCGTGGGCGGCGCCCAGGCCATCGGCGCGGTGGCCTACGGTACCGAGTCCATCCCCGCCGTGGACAAGATCGTGGGGCCCGGCAACGCCTACGTGGCGGCCGCCAAGCGCTACGTCTCGGGCGACGTGGGGATCGACATGGTGGCCGGCCCCTCCGAGGTCTGCGTGCTCGCCGATGCCACGGCGGACCCCGTGGTGGTGGCCGCCGACCTCATGGCCCAGGCCGAGCACGACCCCATGGCGAGCTGCTACCTCGTGACCTGCGAGCCCGCGCTCGCCGATGCCGTGCTCGACGCCGTGGGGCGCCTCGTCTCGCAGAGCCCGCGCGAGGAGATCACCCGCGCCTCGCTCGACGGGCGCGGCGTGGTGGTCGTGGCCGAGACGCTCGACGCCGCCGTGGACGCGGCCAACGTCATCGCGCCGGAGCACCTGGAGCTGCACTGCGCCGACGCCATGGGGCTTCTCGGCAGGGTGAGAAACGCCGGGGCCGTCTTCGTGGGCGCCTGGAGCTCGGAGCCCCTCGGCGACTACGTGGCCGGGCCCAACCACACGCTGCCCACGGGCGGCACCGCGCGCTTCTCCAACCCGCTCGGCGTCTACGACTTCCAGAAGCGCACGAGCGTGATCAGCTACACGCCCGAGGCGCTGCTCGCGGACGCCGAGTCGGTGCAGGTGCTCGCGCAGTCCGAGGGGCTCTGGGCCCACGCGCTCTCGGTGGGCCTGCGCCGCCGGCTCGCCGAGGCGGGCCTCGAGCGCCACGCCGACGCCGCGGCCGCCTGCGAGGGCGCGCACCGCGTGGCCTGGCCGAGCGACCTGCCCGAGCCGAGGGGGGAGTAGCATGGGGGCCTCCGTCCGCGAGCGCCTGCGGCCGCAGCTGCGCTCCTTCGAGCCGTACGACCCGGCCTTCTCGCCGTGCCGCGTGAACCTCTCGGCCAACGAGAACACCCACGAGCTGCCCGAGGGCCTGCGCCGGGCGCTCTCCGAGGCGCTGGTCTCGACGCCGCTCAACCGCTACCCGGACCCGCTGGCAAACGACCTGCGCGACGAGCTGGCCAGGCGCCTGGGGACGGACCGCGCGCACGTGGTGGTGGGAAACGGCGGCGACGAGCTGCTCTTCAACCTGCTCTTCGCCTTCGGCGGGCCGGGGCGGGCGCTCGTCACCTGCCCGCCGGACTTCGCCGAGTACGCCAACTTCGCGGCCATGACCGAGACGCCCGTGACGCGCGTGTGGCGCGACCCCGAGGACTTCTCGCCGGACGCCGACGCGCTCGTGGCCGCCGCGCGCGACGCGGCGCTCGTCATCCTGACCTCGCCCAACAACCCCACGGGCGACCTCGTCGACCCGGGTCTCGTGCGCCGGCTCCTCGACGAGACGGACGCCCTCGTGCTCGTGGACGAGGCCTACGTGGAGTTCGCCGGTGAGGAGGCGAGCCTCGTGGGGTGGGTCGCCACGGAGCCGCGCCTCATGGTGCTGCGCACGTTCTCCAAGGCCTTCGCGCTCGCGGGGCTGCGCGTGGGCTACCTCGTGGCCGACCCCGCCGTGGTGGACGCGCTCGCCGCCGTGCGCCAGATCTACTCCGTGGACGTGCTCGCGCAGGCCGCGGCCCTTGCGGCCGTGACGCGCGCCGCGGAGCTCGCGCCCGTGGTGGCAGACATCGTGGCCGAGCGCGGGCGCCTCTCGGCGGGCCTGGCCGAGCTGTCGGGCCTCAAGGTCTGGCCGTCCGCCGCCAACTTCGTGCTCGTGCGCGTGCCCGGCGCGGCCGAGGTCCGCCGGCGCCTGCGCGACGAGCACTCCGTCCTGGTGCGCGACCTCTCTGCCGCACCGGGGCTCACCGATTGCCTGAGGATAAGCGTGGGCACGCGCGAGGAGAACGACGCCCTGCTCGATGCCCTTGCCGTGCTCGTGAGGGAGGAAGCATGACCAGGACCGCAAAGGCCGTCCGCGCCACCGCCGAGACAGACATCGGCCTCTCCGTGGACCTCGACGGCACCGGCCGCGCCGACGTGGAGACGGGCGTGGGGTTCTTCGACCACATGCTCTGCGCGCTCGCGCGCCACTCGCTCGTGGACCTCACGGTGCGCGTGAAGGGCGACACCGAGGTGGACGACCACCACACCGTCGAGGACACCGGCATCGTGCTCGGCCGGGCGCTCTTCGAGGCGCTCGGCGACAAGCGCGGCATCAGGCGCTTCGGCAGTGCGCTCGTGCCGCTCGACGAGGCGCTCGTGATGGCGGCCGTGGACGTCTCCGGCCGCGGCGGGCTCTACTGGGACGTGCCCATCGGCCCCGACAAGGTGGGCACCTTCGACACGGAGCTCGGCCACGAGTTCTTCGTCGGGCTCGCCCGCGAGGCCGGCATCACGCTGCACCTGCGCCTCGTGTGCGGCGAGAACGCCCACCACATCCTCGAGGCCACGTTCAAGGCCGCGGCGCGCGCCCTGCGCGAGGCCGTCGAGCCCGACCCGCGCGTCGACGGCGTCCCCTCCACGAAGGGAAGCCTCTGATGGCCGGGCGGATCGTGGTCGTGGACTACCACAAGGGCAACCTGCTCTCCGTGACGCGCGGCCTCGCCGAGGCAGGGGGCGACGCCGTGACCTCGGATGACCCGGCGGCCATCCGCGCGGCCTCGGCCGTGGTGCTGCCTGGCGTGGGCAGCTTCGGCGACGCCATCGCCTACATGCGCGAGAGCGGCCAGGCCGAGGCGGTCCTGGACGCCGTGGGCCGCGGCGTGCCGTTCTTGGGCATCTGCCTGGGACTCCAGCTCCTCTTCGAGCGCGGGAGCGAGACAGGTGACGGCTCATGGGCCGATGGGCTGGGGGTCCTTGCCGGCTCGGCCACGCGCCTGGAGTCCTCCCGGCTCAAGGTGCCCCACGTGGGCTGGGACCAGGTCCACCTCACGACGCACGGCCGCTCCTGCCCGCTTCTGGCGGACGTCCCGGAGGGGGCCAACGTCTACTTCACGCACTCCTACGCGCTTGCGGACGACGTCCCCACCGAGGTGGTGGCCGCCCGCACACACTACGCGCGGAGCTTCGCCTCGGCCGTCTGGCGCGACAACGTCTGCGGCGTGCAGTTCCACCCCGAGAAGTCCTCGGCGGTGGGCCTGGGCATCCTGAGGAGCTTCGTCGGGATGGCGGGGGGCGCGAGATGATCCTCTTTCCCGCCATCGACCTCGTGGGCGGGCGCGTGGTGCGCCTCGCCCGCGGCGAGCGCGCCCACATGGACGTCTACTCGGACGACCCGGCCGCCGTGGCCGAGGGCTTCCGTGACGCCGGGGCGAGCTGGGTGCATGTGGTGGACCTCTCGGCCACGCTCGAGGAGGACGATGCGGCCCGTGCGGCCAACGACGCCGCGATCCGCGCGATCTGCTCGGTCGAGGGGCTCTCGGTGGACGCGGGCGGCGGCGTGCGCGACCTCGCCGCCGTTGAGCGCCTGGCGGGCTTGGGCGTGCGCCGCATCGCCATCGGCACGGCGCTCGTGCGCGACCCGGCCTTCGCCGCCGAGGCCGCGCGTGAGTTCGGCGAGCTCGTGGTGGCCGACGTCGCCGCCCGTGACGGCCAGGTGCGCGTGAACGGCTGGCGCGAGGGCGCGGGCATGGCAGCCGACGAGCTCGTGGCGCGCCTCGCGGAGCTGGGGTATCGCCACCTCGTCTTCACGGACGTGGCGCGCGACGGCATGCGCTGCGGCGTGGACGCGGCGGCCTACGCGCACGTGGCCGAGGTGGCGGGCTTTCCCGTGGTGGCCTCGGGCGGCATCGCGGGCCTGGGCGACCTCAGGGCCCTGGCGGCGCTCGGCGAGGGCGTCATCGAGGGGGCCATCTGCGGGCGGGCCCTCTACGAGGGGTCCTTCTCGCTGAGAGAGGCGCTCGCCGTGGCGGCGGGCCCGGGAGGAGGGGACGCATCATGCTGACGAAGCGGGTCATACCGTGCCTGGACGTCAAGGACGGGCGCGTGGTCAAGGGCGTGAACTTCGTGGACCTGCGCGACGCGGGCGACCCGGTGGAGCTGGCGCGCCGCTACGACGCCGAGGGTGCCGACGAGGTGGTGTTCCTCGACATCACGGCCACCTCGGACGACCGCGCCACGACGATCGACCTCGCCTCGCGCGCGGCCGCGGAGCTCAGGATCCCCTTCACGGTGGGCGGGGGCTTTCGCGACGTGGCCTCCTGCCGCACGATGATCGCGGCAGGCGCCGACAAGGTCTCGCTCAACTCCGCCGCGGTGCGCGACCCCTCGCTCATCTCGGCGGCCGCGACGGCCTTTGGGAGCCAGGCCGTGATCTGCGCGATCGACGCCAAGCGCGTGGGGGCGCAGGACCGCTGGGAGGTCTACCTCGCCGGCGGTCGCGTACCTACGGGCATCGATGCCGTGGCGTGGGCCGAGGAGGCCGCGCGGCGCGGGGCGGGCGAGATCCTGCTCACGAGCATGG
>CAZUOD010000077.1:0-5923 GCA_964621975.1 uncultured Atopobium sp. | reverse complement strand
ACCACCATGAGCGGCATCCAGTCGAGCGGCGCCTGAATGTCGGCAAGGTACGAGGCCCCGAGGCGCGCGGCCGGGAAGATCTTCACGATATCGGCGCCCATATCGAACATCCGCACGACCTCGGTGGGCGTAAACGCGGCAGGCACCGTGACCATCCCCGCCTCGCGTGCGACGTCGAAGATCTCCTGTGTGAAGCAAATCGGCGAGAGCATGAAGGTCGCCCCGGCGTCAGCCGCGGCACGAGCGCGCCCCACGGTCGTGACGGTGCCCGCCCCGATGCGAACCTCAGAGCCGAACTCGTCAACAAGCCGACGGATGGTCTCGGCAGCGCCTGGCGTGTTCATGGCGACCTCGACGGCACCGAGCCTAGTTCCCACGAGCTGACTTACCACGCAGCGGCACTGTTCATAGGCGTAGCCTCTCAAGATCACGGTCACCTTGGGGAAGTCGGCATCCTGGGAGAGCATGTAGGGCTCCTTCATTCGCATACCAACAAGAGAGGAATATCAGTAAATTACTGTACACGAACTAGACATATCGTTCCTTATTCATAAGAAGCAGGCAAGTCTAATTAGGTGAGTGGTATGTGCTCCACATTTTACAAGGTATTGACGTATATCTGCTAACCGCTTACCGATTTTTCCTCTCACAGTTAGAGCTTATCCAACATGTATTCTATTTTTGAAACTAAAGCTGTTTGTATATTTTTATCTGGTTTATGAATATTAGAAGAGATAATGAGTCCTGTCATCACGATATCTACAAGTTTATAGTGTGCCGAGGGCGCATCGGCCACGAATCAGGAGAGCCCGTCCCCAGCATCCGGACCGAGATAGCAAAGGGTGCCCTCGTAGTCATTCGGAAGTGGTATGCCATCGGCGCGCGCGGACTCGATGACCGAGAGGAAGTACGCGAAGATGCTGCTCTTGTCCGTCTGCGCCTGGCTGGCCAGAACAATCACGACGAGACCGATGCTTTCGCCATTGTCCTCAAGCGCACGAGCGGGCATGACCACGAGAACCCGAAAGGTGCTGCTGACAACGGGGGTAATCGCATGCGGGAACGCGATTCCCCCCATGCTAAGCCGCTCGCCGGCGCGCTCACGGGCAAGCACGAGCGCGGCCTCGCCCTCGCTCAGGCGTTCCCCTTCCACGAACAGCCTCAGCGCCTCCTCCAAGGCAGCAAGGTATTCCGTGGGGCCGCCCTCGTTGTGCAGCTCCAGATAGTTCTCCCGCGCAAACATCCGCGCCAGATTCTTGCAGTAGAGCGCTCCGAGGGCTAACCGCCGGATTCGTCTGAGCTCGCTTGTTCCCAAGACGCCACGAAACACCATGTCCCACCGTGGGATCCCGGGGCACTCGGGGCCATCCTCATCACGCACGAGCAGGTCCCACTCTCGTGAGAGGACAAGGTCGAAGGCCGTCTCGTCACTCACGACGAAGACCTCCGCGTTTCTGACATTCTGCTCGATGAGACGCTGGTTGATCGCTGACATCGATCGCCGATGGCACAGCACCAGTACCGACACCCGCTCGGAATGCTGCTCTTCCGCGGAGGCAAGCACATACAGCGCAAGGAACTCCGGTTCTACGAGAACCCGAGGCTGACGCATGCGAAGCCGCGCTGACAGGTCATCACCGAAGTCGAACTCGAACGGATGGCGTAGCCTCATGTCCCGCATCTGCGTCCGCATCTCACGCGACATGAGCGAGGGAAAGAGGGCGCAGCGCACGACGTGATCAAAGATGAGCGCACGGAGGTCGGAGCGCGCCGAGCGGATGCCGTAGGTGCCGAGCAGCTCGCTGATCTCATCCATGAGCTGGGCTCGATGTCTCATCAGGCCAACCAGAAGCTCCCGCTTGCCCCGGAAGAACTCCCGCACCGCCTCTGCCCGCCCCGAGCAGCTAAGGGAGCCTGCGCCTCGCACCATGGGCGCCGTCGCCGCGGCGGCAACAGCCTGCAGATGCGCCTGACGAACAGAGAGGTAGGGAGCCATGTCAGCGAGGTATGTCTTGACGGCGTCTCCAAGCCGACCGTCGACCCGCGCCCAGTCACCGAGCTCCTCCATGCGACGAACAAGCATGGGCGTGTCAGTAGCAAGCGACGCTAGGACGTCTGCCGGCTGAGCCGCGACAAGGGACACCTCGATTCCGCGACCCGCGCGCGGCTCAAGACGAACAACATCGCCATACTCGCGGTTGATGGAGGATATCACGCCTGCGAGCGCCCGTCTCGAGAGATAGGTCTCTTGGACCACACTCGCAAGGCTCGCCTCCGGAGACGTCAGGACCGAGAGAAGAACCGAGGCCTCGTCGGGAATGCCGTCCTCAAGAAGCGCCCTCAGGGCCTCCTCGGAGAGCACCTGCAGCCTGTAGCTCGACTCCGAGACGATGCTCCCAGCACCCGTCTCGTTGAGCTTCCTGTTGATCGCGGAAATCTCGCGCGTGATCGTGCGGCGGGAGACGTCAAGCGCGTCTGCCAGCTCGGCGCCGGTGCGCGGACCTGTCCTGAGGAGCAGCACCAGGCTCTGTTCTCGCTTCGTGAACTGCATGGCCGTCTACGGTCGCAGACCCCTGAGCATGCGAATGAGCCCGTCCTCGAGCTTGGGGCGAGGACAGGCCACGTTCATGCGCAGGCAGCGGGAATCCCCATAGGCGTCGCCGGACATGATGCCGACATGGCCCCGGCTCACCAGACGATCCTGCACCTCTGATGGGCTCATGCCGAGACCGGAGACGTCCATCCATGCGAGATAGGTGCCCTGCGGAAGGACAAAGGAGACCTCTGGTAGGCTCTCGCGCAGAAACGAGGCCACGGTCTCCATGTTGCCCCTCAGGTGAGCCAGCATGTCCCGCACATAGGCGTCACACTGCTCGTAGGCCGCCATCTGGGCCACCATGCCGAGTATGCTCACGCTCGAGAGCGCGTTTCTCTGCTTGAGCTCATGGAGAAAACGCGCCCTCAGAACGGCGTCAGGGATAAGGCAGTACGAGCCGATGAGACCTGGGATGTTAAACGTCTTTGATGCCGAGCACACGACGAGCGCGTTGTCTGTGGACACATCGAGAAGGGGCGTGTAGCGCGCTGGAGCGTACACGACGTCGCGGTGGATGTCATCGCTCACGATAGTGACATCATGCTCGCGGCAGACAGCGCTGATGCGAGCCAGCTCCTCCGGGGTGTAGACCTTTCCCGTGGGGTTATGGGGATTGGTGAGGAGAAACACGCGACATAGAGGGTCCGACACGACACGCTCGAGGGTTTCCCAGTCAGGCTCATAGCCTTCCATGGCGTTGCGCTGAGCCACGGGCGCGACACGCCGACCGTTGCCCTCGATGACGCCGAAAAACGCATCGTACATGGGTGTAAACGTGGCCACGAGCTCGCCAGGTGCAGTGAGCAGGCGAATGACAGTCGCCACAGAGAAGATGACACTGGGGCTGTAGACCACCCACTCGGGACTCATCTGCTGAGCCGAGCCGTCACGCTGGAACCACTTGATCACGCTCGTCTTGTAGTCGTCATGGTCCCATCGCGTGTAGCCAAAGACAGGATGCTCGAGTCGATGACGGAGCGCCTCCATAACCTCATCGGGCACGGGAAAGTCTGTGTCCGAGATGGAGAAGGGCAGGACGTCCGACCGACCGAAGCGGTCGGCAGCGTAGTCCCACTGGGTGCTGTAGGTACCCCTGCGATCAATGATGTGGTTGAAGTCGACTGCCATGAGTGCTTCCTCCACGTCTCGTCGGAACGCAGCGCGCGGGCGTCCCACGAGGCCCGCGCGCTGCCTAGGCCTAGCGGGACACGGCCCCCTCGCCACGCCTCTTGAGCCAAGCGCCCTTGAACACGATGATGAGCACGACGTTCAGGACGAGACCAACGGCGAGCGCGATGTAGTAGCTCGACACGGGATACATGAGGCCGAGCAGCGGATCGAAGATGCCAATGCCGGGAGCGATGCGCTGGACACCCAGCATCATCGAGACCACACCAGCAACCCCGCCCGCAATCACGTTGGCTGAGATCATGGGGAGCGGCGCGGCGAGCGCGTAGGGAATAGCTGGCTCGGTGGCAACCGTGCAGCCCACGATGAATGCGGACACGCTCATGTCACGCTCGGCCTGAGTGAAGAGCCGCGGGCGCAGCCATGAGGCGATGGCGGCGGCCATAGGCGGGATGACCGTCACCACGCCCACGATGCCGTACCAATCGTACACGCCAGATCCCACGAGCGAGAACGAGAAGAACCAAGCGGCCTTGTTGACGGGACCCCCCATGTCAAAGGCGAGCATGCACCCAACGAGAAACGCCGCGAACAGCTTGAGCTCGCTCGGGATGCTCGAGAGCAGCGTGACGAGGGCGTTCATGAGCCAGGCCATCACGGGACCGAGCACGTAGTAGGTGAGCAAACCAAATAGGAGCAGCGTCACGAACGGGATAATGACGAAGCCCAGGAGGGACTGAATCTCCTTGGGAAGCCTCACCTTGCGGAACGCCTTGACGAAATAGCCGACAGACAGGCCGATGACGACAGCGCCGAGGAATCCCCCGCCCGTCTCGGTGCCGAGAAGGTCGGAGCTGTTGGCAAGATAGGTGCAGAGGAATGCCGGAGCGAGAGCAGGCTTGTCGCCAATGGAGTTGGCGATGTAGGCACCCATGACCGGAATCATGATGGTGAAGCCGAGGCCTCCAACAGTGTTGAGGACCCACGCGAGCGAGGCCATCTGACCGTCACCGGGCTCGATGTTCGCCGCGCCGAACTGGACCATGATCGATCCGATGGCCATGAGCAGACCGCCACCGATGACGAAGGGCAGGGCCGCAGAGACGCCAGCCATGAGATGCGTCATGATGCCCTCAGCAGCCGTCCCCTTAGTGGTTCCCATGTGGACCTTGGTGGCCTGGAAGAGCTTGGCCTCTCCCTCAAGATCGTCCATGATCTCGTCGATACGCTTGAGCGCCTCGGAGACCGGAAGCTCGATGACCTTCTTGTTGTTGAAGCGAACGCGGTCGGAGTCGGTCATGCCCTTGCCGAGCGCCAAGATAACGTAGTCGGCCTCCCTGATCTGATCGGCAGTGAGGGCGTTCTCTACGCCGGAGGCACCCTGCGTCTCCACGTAGACCGTGTAGCCGCGCGCCTCCCCCCTCTGCTGGATGGCCTCGGCCACCATGTAGGTGTGCGCGATTCCCGCAGGACAGTTGGTGACCGCGACTATGGACTTGCCAGCCATGTGCTGTACTCCCTTCTTGGAATCTTGATTCGAACGGACCGACCTAGCCGATGGCATCCCGGATGGCGGCGCACGCCTCGTCGAGCGAGCCACCCTTGAGCACACCGACAAAATCCGCATGCATGAGCTTGCGGGCAAGCTTGGCTAGAAGCTGCAGGTGAAGGTCATTGCCTTCCGTGGGGACGAGAATGCCGAGAACCGTGTCAACGGGCGTCTCATCAAGAGACCTCCAGTCGACGGGTCGCGCGAGCCTGGCAAAGAGCAGGGTCGCCTCGGAGACGTTGTCAGTCTTTGCGTGCGGGATGGCCACCCCGCCGCCGAAGCCAGTCGTTGCCTCACGCTCGCGCTCCTCGAAGTCCGCAACGAGGGCGTCGACGTCGGTCGCGACACCGAGGCTCACGGCTCTGCCCGCAAGCGCACGGAAAACTGAGCACTGGTCTGGGGCATCCACGACACCAAGCACGTGGTCCTGTGCGAAGAGTCCCATGGGTCACCTCCTCTCCAGACTGACCTGTGGCGGTATCTTCACACCACCTTCACGCTCTCTTCACAAGTCAGTCTAACAAGGGGCCCTGAGAGACTTAAGTTCGGTTTTGGCGTACCCCAAGGACAAAAGCGTGCAGAATAGCGCAACCCTGCCGCCATCGCCAAGGCAAGGCCGATACCGCAACGGGACCGCCCGAGCAGGCGGT
>CAZUOD010000076.1:0-5972 GCA_964621975.1 uncultured Atopobium sp. | reverse complement strand
TCCTCGGGCAGGATGCCCTCGACGAGCAGCGCCTGGTTGTAGAGGAGCCCCGCGTAGAGCTTGACCTTGTCGGCGTCACCGGCGTCCTGCGCGGCGCGCAGCTTCTCGAAGACGGGGTGCTTGGCGTTGATCTCGAGCACGCGCGTGGCCTTGGGCGCCTCCTCGACCTCCGGGCCGGAGGCGAGGACCTTCTCCATCTCGAGCGAGAGCGGCCCCTCGGAGGTGATCACCGAGGGCGCGCCGTCGGCAGCCAGGCGCGTGGACACCGCGACCTTCTCGACCTTGTCGCCGAGCGCCTCGCTCATGGCGTTGAACAGGCCCTCGTTTGCCTTGGTGGCCTCCTCGGCGGCCTTCTTCTCGTCCTCGTCGGCAAGACCGAGGTCGCCGGAGGTCACGTTCTTGAGCTCCACCATGCGGTCCTCGGTCTCGGGCTCGGCGCCGTCGGCCTGGGCCTTCTCGGCGGCCTCGCGCGCGGCGTCGTCCTCGTAGGTCTTGGGCAGGCCCGTCGCGGTGAAGTCATGCATGGTCTGGAAGCAGAAGTCGTCCACGTCCTGGGTGCAGAGCAGCACGTCAAAGCCCTTGGCCAGGACCGCCTGCACCACCGGCATCTTGGCCAGGCGCGAGCGGTCGTCACCGGCGGCGTAGTAGATCGCCTTCTGGCCTGCGGGCATGGCGGCCACGTACTCCTGCAGCGTCACCATCTTCTCGTCGCGCGCGCTCCAGAACATGAGCAGCCCGCCCAGCTCGCCCTTCTTGGAGCCGTAGCTCTGGTAGATGCCGTACTTGAGGCCGCGCCCGAAGTTCTCGAAGAACCTCTCGTAGGCCTCGCGGTCGTTGTCGCGCATGGACTCGAGCTCGCTCGTGATCTTCTTCTCGATGCGGCGGGCCATCGCCTGGAGCTGGCGGGTCTGCTGCAGCGTCTCGCGCGAGATGTTGAGGCTCACGTCGGCGGAGTCCACCACGCCGCGGACGAAGTTGTAGTGGTCGGGCAGGAGGTCCGCGCACTTGTCCATGATGAGGACGTTGGAGCTGTAGAGCTGCAGGCCCTTCTCGTAGTCTCGGCTGTAGAGGTCAAAGGGCGCCTGCCCCGGGATGAACAGCAGCGCGTCGTACTCGAGCGTGCCCTCGGCGTGCAGCGAGAACGTGCGCGCCGGGTCGGCCCAGTCATGGAAGGTGGACTTGTAGAACTCGGCGTACTCCTCGTCGGTGACCTCGGCGCCGCGCTTCTTCCAGATGGGCGTCATCGAGTTGATGGTGTCGAGCTCGGTGTACTCCTCCCACTCCGGCCTGTAGTCGTCGCCGGCGTCCTCGGGGCGCTCCTTCTCGCGGCTCTTGGTGACGAGCATCTTGACCGGGTAGCGCACGTAGTTGCTGTAGCGACGGATGAGCTCCCTGAGCTTCCACTCCGAGAGGAACTCGCTGTAGGAGGCCTCGTCGGCGTCGTCCTTGAGGGTGAGCACGATGTCGGAGCCGCAGCCGTCCCGATACGCCGGGTCGTCCGCGGGCACGGCCGCGATCGTGTAGCCCTCGACGCCGTCGGAGGTCCAGCGGTTGCACTCGTCGGAGCCCCAGGCGCGCGTGACCACGCTGACCTCCTTGGCCACCATGAACGCGGAGTAGAAGCCCACGCCAAAGCGGCCGATGATGTCCACGGCGTCGCCCTGGGCCTCGGCGTTGGCGGCCTTGAACTCCTCCGAGCCCGAGTGCGCGATGGTGCCGAGGTTCTTCTCGAGCTCGTCGGCGGTCATGCCGATGCCGTTGTCCGATACGGTGATGGTGCGCGCGTCCTTGTCAAAGGCCACGTTGATCGCGAGGTTGGCCTGGTCGACCTGCACGGAGCTGTCCGTGAGGCTCTTGAGGTAGAGCTTGTCGATGGCGTCTGAGGCGTTGGAGATGAGCTCCCTCAGGAAGATCTCGCGATTGGTGTAGATGGAGTTGATCATGAGGTCGAGAAGCTTCTTGCTCTCCGTCTTGAACTTGCGCATGCGGCGCTCCCCTTTCGTACAGGTCATTGAACATGGGGACTCTACCCGTTTTACCGGGTCGCTATGCCAGACGCTCAGAAAACCTCAGTCGTCAACGCTTAGATGATGCGCGCTCACGACCCGTCGTCGAGCAGCACCGGGCCCAGGAACTCGGCGTCATAGCCGATGGCGTCCGGCAGGCCGATCGGCGCGTCCGAGGCGATGACGAGGTAGTTGTCCTCCTCGGCGTGCTGCGCGTCGGTGCAGGGAACGACCTCGACATGGGAGAAGACGACGAGCATGGTGGCCACGAGCGAGCGCAGGAACCCCACGTCAGAGCCGCCGTCGCGCGAGACCGCGTTCGCGAGCAGGAGCCCCTCGGGCGCGAGGGCCCCGCGCGCCGCGCGCATGGCCCCGACGGTGACGAGCGAGGGCGCGGGGTCGGTCCCGACGAAGGCGTCGAGAACCACGGCGTCGTAGGGGCCGGTGCCGCGCTCCAGGAACGCGCGGCCATCCTCGCAGAAGACGCGCAGGTCACCGCCGTTCGCACGGGCGAGCGCCACGGCCTCGTCGAGGAAGAACCAGCGCCGGGCCGCACGGATGACGGCAGGGTCGAGCTCTGCGACGTCGGTCCTCACGCCGGGGCGCGTCGCGGCCACGAGCTTGGGAAACGCAAAGCCCCCGCCGCCTATGGCCAGAATCCGCGACGCCGTGGGCCGCAGGTCGAAGAGGCGCCCGAAGGCCCGGTAGTAGGCGAAGGCGGGCTCCATCCTGCGCTCGCCGAGGTAGGTGGCCGACTGGTAGACGTCCCCGGTCCGAAGCACGCGCAGGGGTGCCCCGGAGCCGTCGTGCGTCGTGTAGACGAGGGCGAGGCCGCTCATCGTGCGCACGACGTGGGGGTCCAGCCCCACGACCCGACGCACGAGCGCGACGGCGGCGATACCCGCGAGCGCCGTCCCCGCAACGCGCAGCCTCCTGCCCACCGCCATAGCGCCTCCTCTCGACACCCCGATGCTACGATTCACGGATGTCCCGTCACTGTGGGAATCGCCGTCGCGGCCCCAAATGCAGAAAAACGCCGTTCGTGATGTGAGGAGCTCCCTCGATTCGCAAAACGGTCGCTCGTGATGTGACTTTTCCTCGCCGCGCCCGTGAGCCCCTCGTGAACGTCCCACGTTTTCCCAGCTCAGGGCTTTGGTTGAATACATGATTCAATTCCCTGCTCGGCGAGGAGAGCGCACAGGCTCTGCTTCACACATCACGAGCGACGATTTTCCATAATTTAGAGCCTCCGCACATCACGAGCGGCCGTTTTCTGAAGCGAAGGAGCCCACGGCCTCGCAAACGACAGGCGGATGGGCGAGTATGATGGGCCTGGCACGCAGGGAGGTCTCGTGGCTGACGTCGACGCGATCATAGAGAAGGTCGTCGCGGCCCTCAGGGCCAAGGGCGGCCGGGCCCGCTTCAGCGGGAGGGCCTACGACGACGAGCCCATCTTGCGCCGCGGCTCCCAGATGCCAGGCTACCTCCCCGAGCGAATCCGCGAGATGCGCGCGCTCGCAAGCTCGCCCGAGGCGCGCTCGTGGTCTGACGCCCGCCTGTTCGTCGAGCAGGCACGCCTCATGGAGGACTTCGAGGACGACTTTCCCTACCACGGCTCGTTCATGAGCCTCTATCCCACGTACTCGGACATGAGCAACGCCCAGCTGCGAGGCTACTTCACGTGGCGCTCCCGCGTGAGGGCCGGCACCGTGGAGCAGACGTCGACCTCGTTCGTCTACGTCTACCTGTACGAGCTCATCAACGGCGTGGGCACCGAGCCCGGCGAGCGCGGCTTCCGGGACATCGAGGCCTTCTGGCGCGCATACCCCGCACGCGACGCCGCCATGGACCGTCACGTGCGCTCGTGGCTCACGGACTACGCGGTCTACCACGACCTTGACCCGACGCTCGCGCTCCCCCACACGGACGAGGCACACGACCGCGCCGTCAGCATGCTCGAGCGCGAGCAGCGCTCCGTGCTCTCGGCGCCGCCCACGAAGGGCCGTCGCGCACCCTATCCCCACGGCACCCGCGAGGATGCGGAGCACAGGCTCCTCGAGGCGCTCGACGCCCTCTCCACGTACCGCCTCACGGCCTCGAGGCTCTACCGGGACGCCCCGGACGACCTGCGTCGCGTCTCATGCGCGGTCTTCGACCGGCTCGTCCGCCACTACCACGCCCAGCGCTCCCAGGACCTCGTGGAGAGCCTCTTCGGCGGGCGCAGGAAGATGCCGCATCTCATGTTCGCCTCCGCCGTCTTCCTTCCCGGCGCGCGGCATGGCGACTGCGTCTACGAGCTGGGCGAGGGCCGTCGCTACGAGTGCAGGGGCGGCATCTGGACCTGCGAGTCCCTCCACGACGGGGGAGGCCGCAGCGCCAAGCTCGGGCAGGTGCTGCGCGCCGTGGACCGCCAGCTCAGGCAGGCGCTCGACCATCCCCACCCGCTCAAGGAGCGCGGGGACCCCAAGTACCTCACACGCCTCATCGACCGCGAGATAGCCGACTACCTCAGCTGGCGACGCGAGCATGCGCCGCTGCGCGTGGAAATCGACCTCTCCAAGCTCGCGGGCATCCGGAGAGGTGCCGCCGTCACGCGCGAGGCGCTGCTCGTGGACGAGGAGCGCGAGGAGGCCCCCGGGGCCATCGGGGACCCCTCGCCGTGGGCAAGCCAGTCCCCCGCCGGGACGCCTGACGGCACGCTCACCCTCTCGGCGGAGGAGCGTGCGCTCCTGCAGGGGCTCCTCGACCCCTCGGCACCCGCCCCAACCGGCACGGACCTCCTGGTCGACTCGATCAACGAGAAGCTCTTCGACCTCGTGGGGGACACCGTCATCGAGTTTGGCGAGACGGGTGCCCCGCACCTCGTCGAGGACTACCTCGACGAGGTGCGGAACCTGCTCTGAGCCCGCATGCCAGGACCTGCTCGTCTGGGGTTGCCACGACAGGCCCCGACCGGACGGAGACTCCATCAGCAGCCGCATGTTCGAACATGTGTTTGCCATGTGCAAGGCGCCGTGCTACCATGGGAGGCCGCCGAGCGAAAGGATCGTTCATGAGTGACGCGCCCCGGGTGCCCAAGCGCATAGCCGCCGTCATCATCAACTCCCTCAAGGGTGGCGTCGTGCCGCGCATCGGGCTTCCCTACATCACCGTCGGTCGCGAGCGTGAGATCCAGGCGCTCCTGCACGACCTCGACCTCGTGGCGGACGGCGGCGCCTCCTTCCGCTTCCTCGTGGGCCGCTACGGCTCGGGCAAGAGCTTCCTGCTGCAGACCATCCGCACGCACGCCATGGGCAGGGGCTTCGTGGTGGCCGACGCGGACCTCTCGCCCGAGCGGCGCCTCCAGGGCGGACAGGGGCAGGGCCTTGCCACCTATCGCGAGCTCATCCGCAACCTCTCCACCAAGACGCGTCCTGAGGGCGGGGCGCTCCAGCTCGTGCTCGACCGCTGGGTGGCGGCGCTCCAGCAGGAGGCCGACCCCGAGCGCGCGCTCGCCGAGCAGCTCTCCCCCATCCAGGAGCTCGTCTGCGGGTTCGACTTCACGCGCGTGCTCGCGCTCTACCGACGCGCCTCGCTCGAGGGGGACGACGAGCGCAGGGCCGGCGTCATACGCTGGCTGCGCGGGGAGTTCCGCACCAAGACCGAGGCTCGCGCCGAGCTGGGGATAGGCGCCTGCATCACGGATGACACCTGGTACGAGTACCTCAAGCTGTTCGCACGGTTCCTTGTGGGCGCCGGCTACCAGGGCCTCATGGTGCTCGTGGACGAGCTCGTGAACCTCTACAAGATCCCCAACGCCATCACGCGCCAGTACAACTACGAGAAGATCCTCACCATGTACAACGACACCCTCCAGGGCAAGGCGCACCACCTGGGCATCATCATGGGCGGCATCCCACAGTCCATAGAGGACCGCCGCCGCGGCGTCTACTCCTACGAGGCGCTGCGCAGCCGCCTCACGCAGGG
>CAZUOD010000075.1:2775-6175 GCA_964621975.1 uncultured Atopobium sp. | reverse complement strand
ACCTTGCCGATCTCCTTGAGGTACATGCGCACCGGGTCGCCGGTGAGCATGACGGTGGAGGTGTCCTGCCTGCGCGCGCGGGCGCGCGAGGAGCGCTTGGGCTTGGACGTCTTGGCCTTGGGCACGGAGCGCAGGGCCTCCTTGACGGCCTTGGCCTCGGCGGCGCTCTCCGACTCGCCCTCCTCGTCGTCAGAGAAGGCGTCGGCAGGGACGTCGTCATCCTCCTCGTCGAAGGTCTCGTCAGCGGCATCGACGTCAAGCGAGAAGCCCGCCACGGGCGCGCTGGCCACAGGTGCGCTCCTCACCTCGACACCGCGGGAGCGCAGGGCGTCGTAGAGGTCCGAGAGCTCGTCCGCATCGACGTCGATGTCGCGCACGGCGAGCTGGATGTCGTCCTCGGTGACGCTCCCGCTCTCGCCGGCCCCGACCGCAAGGCCCTCCACGACCTTGGAGAGCTCGTCGGAGAGCGAGATTTCGTCCTTCGTCTTCTTGGATGCCACGTGAGTCCCTTCGACGCATAAACCCTACGGATTATACCCAAATCCTATTCCGCGATACCCTTCGAGAGGCGCGCCGTGAGCTCGCCCGCGAGCCGCTGGAGCTCGGTCGCCTCCTGGAAGAGGCGCTCGGAGTCCTCGGGGAGGCCCCCGGAGCCGGACAGGCGCGCCCTGATCTGGCGCACGCGACGCCTGCACGAGCAGAGCTCGGCGGCGTCGACCACGAGGTCGACCTTCTCGGCGTCCGTGAGGCCGGACTCGCCCAGGACGCGTCCGCCCGAGAGGATCCTCGGGGCCTCGGGCACGACCGAGCTCGCGGCGTCCACGACCTCGGAGGGGGACGACCCCTCGGGGGTTGAGAGCATGGCCCAGGCCATGGCCTCGTGGCGCGCGTCCGCCCACGAGAGGCCCGCGATGCGGTCGGCGTAGGGCCTGAGCGCGTCGGGGCGCTGCGCCATGGCGCAGAGGAGCTCGCGCTCGGCCGCGACCTGCGCGCGCTCGTCGGAGGAGAGCGCGCTCGGCCGCGGCAGGCGCCCGGCGGCCGCGGCAGGCACGGCCTGGGGGTCGGCGCCTCGGAGCGTCCCGTCACCCGCAGGCCCGAGGGGACGTGCGGGAGCGTCGGGGCGCACGTCTGCGGGGGCCTCCTCGGGCGCCTCGCGGATGGCGCGCTTGGTCACCTCGACGTCCATGCCGAGCGTGTCGGCCAGGCGCGTGGCGTACTCGTCGAGCAGGACGGAGCGCTTGAGCGGCGCCAGGAGCCGCGCCATGTCGTCGAGCGCGCGCACGCGCCTGCCCGGGGCCGACAGGTCGAGCCCTGCGAGGCGCCGCTCGAGGACGAAGTCCATGAGCGGGCGCGCGCCGTCGAGGACCGCGCGCAGGGCGTCCACCCCACGCTCGGCGAGGAACTCCATCGGGTCGAGGCCGTCGGGAAGGACCACGCACAGAAGGGCCGCGCCGGTCTTGTCGAGGTAGCGCACCGCGCGCTCGGCCGCGCGCTGGCCCGCGGCGTCGCCGTCGAACAGGCAGATGATGCGCCCCACGCGCTGGCGCTCGATGAGCCGCACGTGGTCGAGGCGAAAGGCCGTCCCGAGGGCGGCCACCGTGTTGGTGAGGCCCGCCTCGTGCATGGCGATGACGTCGGTGTAGCCCTCGCAGACGATGGCCTCGCCCGTGGCGGCCATCGACTCCTTCGCGCGGTCGTAGGCGAAGAGGTGCTTGCCCTTGTTGAAGGCCGGGGTGTCCCGCGTGTTCACGTACTTGGCCATGCCCTCGCGCCGGCCGACCACCCGCCCGCCGAAGGCGATGGTGCGCCCCGCCTCGTCGTGGATGGGAAACATCACGCGCTCGAAGAAGCGGTCGGAGAGCCGCCCGGAGCGCTCGACGGCGAGGTCGGCCGAGACGAGCTCGTCTCGCGTGAACCCCTTGGAGCGCAGCTGCGCCACGAGGGCGCCCCTGCCCGGGGCGTAGCCGATTCCCCAGCGCCGGCACACGTCCGAGCCGAACCCGCGCCCGGCGAGATAGCGGCGGGCCGCGTCGGGGCCCTCGCCCCTGCCGCGCATGAGCATGGTGTGGTAGAGGGACTCGGCCTCGCCGAGTGCCTCCATGAGGCGGGACCTCTTGGGCCCGCGAGAGCGTGCCTCGTCGCTCAGCTCGATCCCGGCGCGCTCCGCAAGGTAGCGGATGGCGTCCGGGAAGTCGAGGTTCTCGCGGCGCTGCACGTAGGAGAAGACGTCCCCGCCGTCGCCGCAGCCGAAGCAGTGCCAGAGCCCGGTCGAGGGGTTCACCTTGAACGAGGGGCTCTTCTCGCCGTGGAAGGGGCAGCACCCCCAGAACTCCTGGCCCCGCTGGCGAAGCTCCACGGTCTCCGCCACGAGCTGGACGAAGTCGGTGGCCTGGCGCACGCGCTCCTTGTCCTCGTCGGAGATCATGCGCTCGCCTCCCCCGCGCGCGGCGTCGGAGAGACCACGTCGACACCGCGCTCCCCCAGGGTCGCGCGCACCCAGCCCACGTTGTCCGAGACCGCGCGCACAAGCTCCTCAACGGACGGGAAGGCCCGCGGCCCGCGCAGCCACCGGGCGAGGACCACGCTCACGCACGTGCCGTAGAGGTCGCCCTCAAAGCCCACGAGCGTCGCCTCGAGGAAGGGCTGCCCCTCCTCGCCCGGCGAGAAGGTCCGGGGCATGCCCACGTTGATCGCGGCCGGCCAGGCGCGCTGGGGGCCGTCGGTCGCCACGCAGACGAGGCCGGCGTAGACCCCCTCGGCAGGCAGGCACGCGCCCTCGCGCACGCGCACGTTGGCCGTGGGAAACCCGAGGCCCGTCCCCTCGCCGCGCCCGTGCTCGACGGTGCCCGTGACGTAGTGGCAGCGGCCGAGGAGGGCGGCCGCGTCCTCGACGCGCCCCTCGCCGACCAGCGCCCGCACGCGCGAGGCGCTGATCGGCAGGCCGCCCTCGTCCTCGAGCGCCACGCCCTCGACCTCGAAGCCGTCCCGCTCGCCGAGGCGCGCGAGGGCGGCCACGTCACCCGCACCCCCGGCGCCGAGGCGAAAGTCCGAGCCCACCACGACGGCGCGGACGTCCATGAGGGCGCCGAGCACCTCGCGGACGAAGCGGTCGTGGGGCAGCGCGGCGAACTCGGGCGTGAAGCGCAGCGTCACGAGGGCGTCCACCCCGCACCCGAGCAGAAACGCCGCGCGGTCCTCGTCGCTCAGCAGCTCGGCGGAGGGCGTGCGGGCGAGCACGTGCGAGGGGTCGGGCGAGAAGCTCACCGCGGCGAGGCGGCAGCCGAGGTCGCGGGCGCGCCGCCGGGCGCGGGCGAGAAGGGCGCGATGCCCCCGGTGCATCCCGTCGAAGGCGCCTATCGCGCAGACGAAGCGCCGGTCCTCGCCCAGAGGCCAGGCGGGG
>CAZUOD010000075.1:0-2675 GCA_964621975.1 uncultured Atopobium sp. | reverse complement strand
CTCGCACGCGGACGGTCCCGGAGACGGGAAGCCCGGGAAGGGAGAACTCGCAGGTCGGGCCCTCCAGCGCCCACCCAGGCGCGAGCGACGCCCCCGCGAGGCGCGCCACGGCGGCGGGGCGCACCGGGTCGTCGGGCCCCATGAGCGAGAGCGTGGGCTCCACGCGCACGATGCCCTGCGGGAAGTTGGTGGCGCAGATGAGGTCCCGGCCGCGCCGCTCCCAGATGCCCACGAGCGCATGGTCCCACGTGAGGCAGACGCGCTCGCCGGGGGCGGGGACGTGCGCGGCGTAGGTGTCGCGCACCGTCCCGAGGGCGATGGGACGGCCGTTCATGACGGAGGTGATCTCGGACACGTCGAGCGGGCGCTCGGGGAGGCCGAGCGTGGCGACAGGGTCGAGCGCGCGCTCCCGCGCGAGGTCGGCCCCTCCCGCGTCGAGCTCCTCGAGCGTGACGCAGTCGTCGAGGGTGACGGGGCCGGAGAAGGTCCGTCTGAGCCCTGAGACATGCGCGCAGCAGCCGAGCTCGCGACCGAGGTCGCGCGCAATGCTGCGCACGTACGTCCCCTTGGAGACGTCGAGCTCGACGGCCCAGCCCCGCCCCTCGGCGTCGATGCCCAGGAGGCGCGCGCCGAAGATGCGCACGCGACGGGGCGCGAGCTCGAGCGCCTCGCCGGAGCGGGCCGCGTCGTAGGCGCGCCGACCGCTCACGGAGACGGCCGAGTAGGCGGGCGGGACCTGGTCGCACTCGCCCTCGAGCCCCTCCACGATCCTCGCGGCGAGGCAGCCGTTCGTGAGGAGCTCGCGCGGGACCTCCGCCGTGCGCGTGATCTCGCCCTCGGCGTCATCGGTCGCGGTCTCGGCCCCCAGCGTGAAGGTCGCGCGATAGCCCTTGCGGTCGAGCGCGAGCAGCCCGAGGAGCTTCGTCGCCTGGCCGATGCCCACGACGAGCACGCCAGTGGCGGCCGGGTCGAGCGTGCCTGCGTGCCCCACGCGACGCTCCCCCACCGCGCGCCGCACGCGGTTGACCACGTCATGGCTCGTCATGCCCGCGGGCTTGTCGATCGCCAGGAGCGCGGAGAGGGCGCTCGCGCGCCGCCCGCGGCTCACCGCCCGACCTCCTCCTGCGCGTAGAGCGCGCGGAGCTTGGGCAGGACGGCGGAGAGCGCCTGGTCGATGTCGCCCTCCACGGTGAACCCCGCGGCCGCCGCGTGCCCGCCGCCGCCCATCTCGCGGGCCACCCCCGAGATGTCGCGGTCGGACTTGGCGCGCAGGTTGCCGCGGACCTTGCCCCCCGGCACCTCCTTCAGGAAGAGCGCGATCTCCGACCCCTCGACGCAGCGCACGAGGTCCACGAGCCCGTCGCATTCGGCGAGCGGCACCGCCGCGGCCTCGAGGTCGGCCGCGGTGGCGTAGCTGTAGGCGATCCTGCCATGCTCGAAGGTCGTGATGCGCCCCATGACGGTGGCCGACAGGTGCAGGTAGGAGAGGCGATCGCTCTGGTAGACGTTGAGCGCGACCTCCGAGGGCGACGCGCCGGCGTCCACGAGCAGGCTCGCCACCTCGAAGGCCTCGGGATTGGCGTTCTGGTACTGGAAGCGCCCGGTGTCGGTGACGAGCGCGCACAGGAGGTTCTGCGCCATGGTCTGCGTGAGCGAGCCGAGCAGGTGCATGGCGTACTCGGCCACGATGACGCCCGTGGCCGCGGCGTCCGGCCTGACCACGCCCGCGTCCCAGAAGCGCTCGGCCGCCGGGTGGTGGTCCAGGACGACCACCTGGCCCGCCCGCTCGAGCAGGCCCTGGGCCTCGTTGAGCCGAGACGGCTGCGAGAGGTCGACGCAGACGAGGATGTCCGGGTCGGCCTCGAGCTCGCCCACGTGGACGAGCCGCTCGGAGCCCGGCAGGAAGCGGTAGGTGCGGGGCACCTCATCGGGGTCCGCGAGCAGGCATGTGACGCTCGCCTCGGGCCACATGAGCCCGATGAGCTCCGCCAGCGCGAGCTCCGAGCCGAGCGCGTCGCCGTCCGGTGAGGTGTGGGCGCAGATGGCCACGGAGCGGGCCGCGCCCAGAAGGCGCGAGATCTCGTTGAACTGCAGCTTCTGGTCGATCAGCTGAGCCGCCCTGTACAGCACGTGGGACCCCTATTCCCCGTCATTCGCGGGACCGACGGGATAGCCGAACTCGTCCTTCTCCACCGAGAGCGTCGGCGGGACGTCATCGAGCGCCCGCGCGATCCTCTCGGCCTCGTCGGTCGTGGTGTCGATGCGAAAGTCCAGCTCGGGCGTCACACGCCAGCCGAGCGCGCGGCCCAAAAGCGAGCGGATGCGCCCGCGCGCCCGCGCGAGCGCGGCGGCCACCTCCTCGTAGCGCGCCGCGTCGCAGCTCACGTACGCCCTGAGGTAGGACCTGTCGAGCGAGACCTCGACGCCCGTCACGGTGAGCAGCGCGAGGTCGGGATCGGAGACCTCGAACAGGAGGATGCTCGCGAGCTTCTCGCGGGCCTGCTCGTTGGTGCGGCGCGAGTTGCGGTTCTGCTTCATGCTGACCTACTCCGTCCGGGCCACCTGGTCGATGCGGTACCCCTCGATGAGGTCTCCGGGGTGGATGTCCTGGAAGCTCTCGAGGCCGATGCCGCACTCGAAGCCGGCCTTGACGCTCTTGACGTCGTCCTTGTAGC
>CAZUOD010000074.1:0-6274 GCA_964621975.1 uncultured Atopobium sp. | reverse complement strand
TACCTGCGCGGCACCGACCTTCTTGCAGTCGAGCGCGCCGTGCTTGCGGATGCCGCTCTTGAGGTCGGTGCCGCGCAGGTACTCCATGACGATGTAGTAGGTGTCGGCGTCCTTGCCCCAGTCGTAGACGGAGACGATGTAGGGGCTCTGCAGGGCCGCGGCCGCCTGCGCCTCCTGCTTGAAGCGGGCCGCGAAGGACGGGTCGGTGGCGTACTGTGGCAGCATCGTCTTGATGGCGACGGTGCGCCCGAGCACCTCGTCGAGGCCGCGGTAGACCGTGGCCATGCCTCCCGTGCCTATCTTGTCCTGGACCTGGTAGCGTCCGCCGAGAACCTTCCCTGGCATGCTCTCTCCTTATTTCATCAGCGGTCGAACCGCGCGTCTTGCCCTGTCTGTGCCGCGAGGCGCCATCGTCGAGGTGCGTTGCAGAGGCCCCGCCTGCGGCGCTGTTGTGTCCGTCTCATCACCATCACGCCCCCATCACGAGTCCGCCCCGGCGGACTGGATCTGGAGCGTCGCTGCGATGACCTGGCTCGCCAGGCTGGCGGCAAGGCCCTCGACGTCCTCTCCCTGCCCCTCGACGCAGACCGCGATGGCCAGCGTCGGGCTGTCGTACGGCGCGAAGCCGAGGAAGAACGAGTTGATGTTGTCGTTCTCCACCTGGGCCGTCCCGGTCTTGCCGGCCACGAGCACGCCGCTGACCTGGGCGTTGGTGCCGGTGCCGTGGTCGACGACGGCAAGCATGGCCTCCTTGAGCTCGCTTGCGGTCTCGGAGGAGATGGCCTGCCCCAGGGAGCGGGGCTCGGTCGTGGAGGTGGTGACGCCCTCGGGCGAGAGCACGTGGCTCACGACGTAGGGGTCCATGACCACGCCGTCGTTGGCGATGGTCTGTGCGATGACGGCGAGCTGCATGACCGTGACCTGCGGCCCCGCAGGGCTCTCGTGCTCGCCCACGGGCTGGCCGCAGGCGGCCCAGGCGGTCTCCCAGTCGGTCATCTCGGAGGGGTCGGGCATGAGCGAGGCGAGGGTCGAGAAGTCCTGGCCGAGCTCCGTCCCAAAGCCGAACGCGGTGGCATACGCGACGAGCGTGCTCGCCCCCACGTCGAGGCCCAGCTGCCCGAAGGCGGTGTTGGAGGAGAGCGCCAGCGCCTCGCGCAGCGTGATCGAGCCGTAGTCGTTGCTTCCGTAGTTGGTGACCTCGGCGCCGTCGATCTCTATCGAGGGGCCGGCGTAGACGATGTCGTCAAGCGTGGCCACCCCGGAGTCGAGCGCCGCCGCCAGGGTCACCGTCTTGAACGAGGACCCCGGGGAGTAGAGCGCCTGCGTCGTGCGGTCGAGCAGCTCGCCGTCCGTGCCGGAGGATATGACAGTGGCAAGGTCGTCGACCGAGTAGGTGGGCGAGGACGCCTTCGCGAGGACGGCGCCCGTCTCGGGATCGAGCACGACGATGGCGCCCGTGTAGCCCTCGAGGGCCTCCTCGGCCGCGGCCTGGATCTGCGAGTTGATCGTCAGGACCACCGTGGACCCCGACTGATCCACGCCCGCCAGCGAGTAGAGGGCGCTTCTCCAGTTGGAGTAGTCGGCCTGGCTGGTGAGCGTGTCGTTCATGGAGGCCTCGATGCCGGTGGAGCCGTACTCCGTCGAGATGTAGCCAACCGTGTGCCGCGCGAGCGTGCCCTGCGGGTAGCTGCGCAGGTAGGTGCCGTCCTCCTGCTGCACGCTCTCGGCCAGCGTCACGCCGTCCGAGGTGATGATGGCGCCGCGCTGCGCGTAGGCGCTCTTGGTGATGGTGTGGGTGTTCGACGAGAGGTTCTGGATGCGCTCGGCGTCGATCTGCTGGATGTAGGTGAGGTTGGCGATGAGCGCCACGAAGAGCAGCGAGAACACCGAGACGAGCGTGGTGAGGCGCTTGCCGAGGGCCACGCGCCCGAGCACGCCGGACTCCGCGGTCTGCAGCTTGAAGCGGCCCCGGGCGTGGCTGCCGCGCACGACGGCGCCGGCCGAGCCGACGGCTGCGCCCGCGGCACCGATCTGGCTCGTGATCGCGACGAGGGGGTCCCTGCCCCTCCCGGCGCGCTCGGTCCCGGAGGCCATCTGCGCCTCGCGGCCGGTGCCCTCGTCGCCTGCGCGCAGGAGCAGCCCCACGATGATGAAGCTCGCGAACAGCGAGGTGCCGCCCTGGCTCATGAAGGGCAGGGTGACGCCCGTGAGCGGCAGGAGCTTGGTGACGCCGCCCACGATGAGGAAGGCCTGGAACGAGATGGCGCAGGTCAGGCCCACGGCCGCGAAGGCCGAGCAGTCGGACTTGGCGCGACCCGCGGTGGCGAGACCGCGCGCGCAGAGGAGCAGGAACAGGATGAGCACGGCGGAGGAGCCGAGAAGCCCCATCTCCTCACCGATGGTCGCGAAGATGAAGTCGCTCGTCACATAGGGGATCGTGGTGGAGAGGCCGTTGCCGATGCCCACGCCCACGAGCCCGCCGTCTGCGAGGGAGTAGAGCGCCTGGACGATCTGGTAGCCGCTCGAGGAGGCGTACGTCCACGGGTCGATCCAGATGTCGATGCGGGTCTTGACGTGGCTGAAGAGGAAGTAGCAGGCCGTGCCGCCCACGGCGAGCAGCAGCAGGCTCACCACGACGTAGCTCACGCGCCCGGTGGCCACGTAGATCATGATGACGAAGAAGGCGTAGAAGAGCAGGGCGCTGCCGAGGTCGCGCTCGAAGACCACGACGAGCAGGCTCATGCCCCACATGATGAGGAGCGGCAGCAGCATGCGCAGGCGCGGCAGGCGGAAGGGGCCGACCTTGCGCATCGAGGCCGAGAGCGCCTCTCGGTTGATGGCAAGGTAGAACGCCAGGAAGAGAACGATGAGGATCTTGGCGAACTCGCCGGGCTGGAAGCTGAAGGAGTCGCCGATGTAGATCCAGAGCTTGGAGCCGTTCCGCTCGGTGCCTATGAGCATGGGCAGGACGAGAAGGACCACGCCGGCGAGCCCGATGGTGTACTTGTAGTCCGCGAGGCTGTCGAGGTCTCGCACCACTGCGAGCACGACGACCATCGCGGCCACCGAGAGGAAGAGCCACATGACCTGGTTGACCGCGAGGCTTGGGGAGAGGCGTGTGAGGAAGGTTATCCCCACGCCCGAGAGCACGAAGACTATGGGCAGGATGGCCGGGTCGGCGGCCGGCGCGAGGAAGCGTATGGCGATGTGGGCAACGGCGAAGGCCGCGAACAGCCCGATGGGGACCCCCAGCGTCGAGAGGCTGAGCTCGGCGTCGGAGTTGACGACGTACATGGCATAGAGCAGGATGACGGGCACGGCCGCGAGGCAGAGCAGGAAGAGCTCCGTGTTCCTTCTGGAGTGCCCGCGCCTGGCCTCGGAGGGCAGGGAGGCGGATGAGGTCAGCGCCTCGACCTCGGCGCGCGACGGCGCGCCAGCGAAACGGTTCCTTCTCGGCATGCTACTCCCCCCCATCCTGCGTCGCATCCTCGGTCGTGTCCTCATCCTCTTCAGAGGCATCGGTCTCGTCCGTGGCGTCGTCCGTGCCTAAGACATCGTCGTACGTGGTTGATTCGATGGCGCGTGCGCTCTCGGCTATCTGCTCGGCGCGTTCCCGCTCCTCGTCGATCTGCTGCTGGTACGAGTCTATCGTCTCGAGGCCCGTCTGCTCGTCATCGACGCGGATCCCATCCGCGAGCTGGTCCTGGACGGAGGTCGGGAGGTCCCCCACGTCGACCGAGCTCGTGGTGACGAGCTCGTTCAGTGGTATTCCGAACAGGTCTCCCTGGACGCCCCGGTAGAGGGCCACCATCGTGCCGTTGATCCCGAGGTACCACTCGCTGCTCACGAAGGCGAACGCGGCGACGAAGGTCAGCGTCGTCATCGTCACGAGGACGACGACGAAGCTCAGGATTCTCCGGAAGAGCCTGCGGCGGAGCGCATCGGCGATCCCGTCGTTCAGGACGTCGACCACCACCACGGTGACGTTGTCCGCGCCGCCCGCGGTGAGTGCCGCCGCCACGAGGTTGTCCGCCGCCTGCTGCGGCGTGGCGCTCGAGACGGCCACGGCCTCTATCTCGTCGTCGGGGACCATGCTCGAGAGGCCGTCCGAGCACAGGATGATGCGGTCCCCGCTGTTGACCTCAAGCGAGAAGTGGTCGGCGTACATGTCGGGGTCCGAGCCCAGGGCGCGGGTGATGATCGAGCGCGAGGGGTGCGTGCGCGCCTCGTCGGCCGTGATCTGGCCCGAGTCCACGAGCTCCTCCACGAAGGAGTGGTCGTGGGTGATGCGCACGAGCGTGCCGTGGTGCAGCATGTAGACGCGGGAGTCACCCACGTGCGCCACGGCCATCCGGTCCTTCTCGACGAGCACGGCCGTCGCGGTGCAGCCCATGCCGGGCTTGCCCATGCCGTCCTCGGCACCCTTGATGACGGCGAGGTTCGCCGCCTCCACGGCGGCGCCGAGAAGCGCGTCGTCGGCCGTGCCCGGGGCCCTCTCTCCGATGGTGTCCACGGCGATGGAGCTCGCCACCTCGCCGGCCGCGTGGCCGCCCATGCCGTCTGAGACGACAAACAGCGGCGTGCGGAGCAGGAAGGAGTCCTCGTTGTGGTCACGGACGAGGCCCACATCGCTGCGCGCCCCCCACGAGATGAACTCGTTGGAGCCCGAGACCGCGTCGGCGCCGGCACGCCCCTCGACGGGGATCTCGGCCCGGCCGGGCGCGTTGGTGGGCTCGGGGGTGGGGATGATCTGGGCCTCGCCGGACGTCATCCGCGGCTCACTCGCATGATGGTGTCACCGATCTGCACCTCGTCCGAGTCTCTCAGCGTGACGGGCTGGTCGATGGGGTGGCCGTTGACGAGGGTCCCGTTGGTCGACCTGAGGTCCTCGAGGACCAGCGCGGGCCCCTGGAGGGTGAAGCGTGCGTGCGTGGACGAGACGTACGGCTCGTCGATCACGATGTCGGAGGACGGCGAGCGCCCCACCACCACCGGGCCGAGGATGTCCACGTGCAGCCCTCGCAGCGACCGGGTTCCCTTCTCCACGTCCACCGCCCAGATGGCCGAGTCGCGGCGCTGGCCCTTGACCAGGCCCACGCCCGTGCGCATGACGGCGAACAGGAAGATGTACAGGACGACGACGAGAAGGACCCGTCCCACGAAGAGGACGAGCTCTATCATTGCAAATCCCCCCTGAACTCGAGGTTCACGAGTCCGACGGTGATGATGTCGCCGTCGCGCAGCGGGCAGTCGGTGACGTCGACGTCGTTGACGAGGGTCCCGTTGGTGGAGCCGAGGTCGCGGATGTGCCAGCCGCGCGCGTCATAGGCGAGCTCGGCGTGCCGACGCGACACGTTGGGGTCTCTCAGGACGATTCCCGCCTGCGAGCGTTCGCGGCCGATGACGACCGAGGGCGCCGTGCCGGTGAAGGTCTGCCCGGTCTGGCGGTTGATGAGCAGGCAGGATGCCGCCCGCTGCTCCGGGACCTGCGGAATCGCCGGCTCGGCGGTGACGGCCGGCACCTGGGCGGCCATGCCCTCCTGCTGGAAGGCGTCGACGAGCGGGACGTTTCTCTTCTGCGTCTGCGGCACGGGGATGGCGGCGGGCTGGTTGGCCGGCGTCACCAGGGGCGTGCTCGCCACGGGGACGGGCATGGGCGTGGAGGATGAGGCGCTCGCCACGGGCGCGGGAGTCGAGAAGTCACCGCCGAAGTCGTCCGGCATGACCTCCAGACCGGCGTCAGTGCCCGAGAGGGGCGCGGCAGCCGGCGTGATGCCCGTCAGCGGGAGGAGGGTCCCCTCGCGGAGGGGCCGTCCCTGCCGGAGCCGACCGCTGCGCGGGTGGATCTGGGCGGCGGCGCCCCCGGCGCTGGAGTTGCCGGCGAGGAAGGCGCGCTCCTCCTCGCGCAGGCGCGTCAGGGTCCGGGCGTCGACGTTCTCGGCGAAGACGGCGAACTTGCCCGACCTGAGCGAGGGGTCAACCATGAAGCGCACGAGGGGGTTGCCCACGAAGGCATAGCCCTTCTTCTGTGCCTGGGACGTCACGAAGGCCGACGTCTCATAGGTGATCTGCTCGTAGAGCGGGCGCATGAGGGAGTCGTCTGAGGCCGAGACCAGCACGGTGTAGAGCGCAGGTGCGGTCTCCACACCGTCGATCTCGTACGTCTCGTTCTCCATCTCGCGTGCGGCGCGCTTGGCGAGCTTCTTGAACGAGAAGGGCTCCGTGTACCCCTGCGGCGCCGCGCCAAAGACGGAGCTTATGCGCCCCTCGAAAT
>CAZUOD010000073.1:0-6351 GCA_964621975.1 uncultured Atopobium sp. | reverse complement strand
AGCCCTTGAAGATGATGCCCGTGTAGTAGTCAAAGGAGTTGATGATCGAGAAGTCGAAGGAGACGCGCCCCTGCGAGAAGAGGTCCGAGAGCTCGTCCACCAGGGCCGCGAGCTCGGCCGTGCCGCGCTGCGCCTCGTCCACGCCCGCCTCGGAGAGCAGCTCGTCCAGCCGCCCCACGACCTCGGCGCCGCCACCCATCCGCGGGACCTCGTGCAGGGCCCGGGCCTGGGCCGGCGTGAGGCCGTCCGTCGCGTCGATGAGCTCGTCGAGGGTCACGAGGTCCGAGTCGTGCACGAGCGAGAGCACGCGCTCGCGCAGGTCCGGCGCGGACGCGCAGGCGTCGACCAGGGACTTGAGCGGCGTGACCGACCCGAAGACGACGTGCCAGGCTGGGACCTCGAGCGTGGAGAGCACCTCCACGAGCAGGCGCACGACCTCGGCCTCGGAGCGCGTGCCGTCCTCGCCCACGATCTCGACGCCGAGCTGCGTGAACTGGCGCGGCTGGCCGCGCAGGCTCGGCTCCTCGCGCACCACCGGCGCGCTGTAGCGAAAGCGCGCCGGCAGGTCGCCCGCGGCCACGCGGCCCGCCACGAGGCGCGCCACGGGCAGCGTGAGGTCAGGGCGCAGCATGAGGAGGCTGCCGTCCGAGTCAAAGAGCTGGAAGGCCGAGTCCTTGATGCGGCCGCCGCGCTCGAGGGCCGCCCGGTCCTCCAGAAGCGGGGTCTCCACCGGCAGGTACCCAAAGGACGAGAAGCACTCCCGCACGACGTCGGTGATGCGCTCGCGGGCGAGCGCCTCCCTCGGGAGGATGTCACGGAATCCGCGGGGCGTTCCTGCTATCACGTCTGGTCCTTTCCGGGCGCTCGGCGCCGTACGTGGGTCTGTGCCGCCCTACTTTATCACACTAAAGTGCATGCGCAAGCACCGGCCGCAAGAGAGCCCGCACGCGCCTGGGCCCTCCCTCCCGCTTGCGGCCCGCTGCGCACGGCCGCCGCCTGCCGACGCGCCAGTGCCGCCGGCCGGGACGCCCGCAGGTGCCGGCGGGCCCCGCGCAGCGCCTGCCAGCGCCGTCAGCGAGACGGGAGCAGGGCGCGAGGACGGCCGGGCGCACGCGCTGCTACGGTGCCAGGCCCACAGGACCCAAGGAAGGGAGCAGCCATGGCACTGTACTGGCCGGACGAGCGAGTGGTGGTCACATGCGGGCCGAGCGAGCGGGCGTGGCCGTCGGACGTCCTTCTCGTCACCATGACCGCCGAGCAGGCAGAGGACCCCGAGTTCGTGGAGACGGTGCGCGACATCGTCATGGGGCGCGCGCTCACAAGAAGAGACGAGCTTCTCGCCGAGCTTCTCGACCGCGGAGCCGAGCTCCCCGTGCCCGAGCGCGACTCGGTGCGCGATGAGGGCGCCTCCCCGGAGGCACGGGCCGAGCGCGCGCTCATGGAGGCCCTGCTCGATGATGACCCGGCCACAGGCCCGCTCGACGGGCTGCCCGACGAGGAGCTTGGGCCTCTGGGCGGCGTCTGCGTCGGGGAGGCGGGGCTCGGCTGCCAGATTGTGGTGCACCACTGTGACACCATGCTCGTGCGTCGCTAGCCCAGCCTGGGACGGATGCGACCGTCCGCACCCGTCGGCCGTCCAAAGTGGGGGCTTTTTTGCCTTTTGTGCATAGAATCTCCACCAGCTGGGTAACAACTTCCTATAAGTCAATCGTTCGTGTGGCACGTCAGACCGGGCACGGGCGTACCCCGTGCCCGCGAGACTGCCAACCTGTGGTTGATGGGGTCCAACAGGCGGCCGTGCCGCCCGCAGTTGTTCTTCGTCCGCTAGAGCGCCAGACGTGTGCGTGCTCCACGCCCCGACGCTCGCTCTCTGGCATGCCGCGCCGTGTCACGCGACATCACCCAGGGAGGTCGCCGCCCATGCGTGACTGGAGAGCCCGGTTCAAGGAGATGGTCACTCAGGACGAGGGGCCCTCCCTGCCCGACCGGGCCCCACGCGAGGGCGTCGCCGCGACCGATGGCGCCGACAGGCCCTCTGACGCCCTCCTTTTCGAGACGGCACCCATCTCGCGCCTGTTCTTCCGCGCCGCCATACCCGGTGCGCTCTCGATGATCGCCTCGTCGCTCTACGCCTCGATCGATGCCGCCATCATCGGGCGCTTCCTCGGCAGCACCGCCTTCGCGGCGGTGAACCTCGCCTCGCCCTACACCTACATCATGTTCGCCGTCTCCGACCTCATCGGCGTCGGCTCCTCGGTGCCCATCGCCATCGCCCTCGGGCGGCGCGACGAGCGCACGGCCAACAACGCCTTCAGCGTCGGCTGCCTCATGATCGAGCTCGTGAGCGTCGTCCTGGGCGCCGTCATGTGGTTCGCCTCGCCCGCGCTCATGCAGCTGAGCGGCGCCGAGGGCGAGCTCGCCTCGCTCGCAGTCACCTACCTGCGCGTCTATGCCGCGAGCCTCCCGGTGACGGCAATCTTCTACGCCGTCGACAACTACATGCGCATCTGCGGCAAGACCCACAGGAGCCTGGGCCTCAACATCCTCATGGCCACGCTCGGCGGCATCTTCGAGTTCGTGGCCCTCGCCGTCTTTGGCCTGGGCATCCGGGAGGCGGCCCTGGGGTTCACCCTGTCGCTGCTCATCTGCTCCCTCATCGCCTTCGCCCCCTTCTTCAGGGGCAAGATGCAGCTCAGGTTCTGCCGGCCGCGCTTCAGCGTGGCCCTGACGAGGCAGATCGTCGCCTCGGGCACGCCGGTCTTCCTCAACAACATCTCGGGGAGGGCGCTGTCCATCGTCATGAACTTCTTCCTGCTCGCGATAGGTGGCGAGATGGCGGTGTCGGTCTACGGCATCATCATGAACGTCGACGAGTTCTTCTGGAGCCTGCTCTACGGCATGAGTGACGCGCTGCAGCCCGCCATGAGCTACAACTGGGGGGCGCGCCTGCTCGCGCGCGTCCGCTCGCTCAAGCACTGGAGCTTCGTCTCGTCGGCGCTGTGCTCGCTGGCGTTCTTCGCGATCGTCTTCGCGCTGCCCGAGTTCTTCATACAGATCTTCATGGACGAGTCAGACGCGGCGCTCATCGCCATGGCGGTGCCCGCCATGCGCATCGCCTGCATCGGCTACCTCGCGAACTGGATCGCCTTCACCGCGCAGACCTACCTGATGGCGACCGAGCACAGCCGGGCCGCATCGGTGCTGTCGGTGTGTTCCTCGCTCGCGTTCCCGCTCACGCTCATCGTGCTGCTCGAGCCGCTCGGGCTTCTCGGGCTATGGCTGAACGTGCCCATGGCCGCCCTGCTCTCCGGCGTGCTGGCCGTGGTGCTGACGCTTCGCTGCGACGCCGCCAACGCGCGGGCGGGGCTTCCCACCACAGCCAGGCACGAGCGCGGCTGCGAGGGGCTGGGATAGCGGCGCGACGGCGACCTACCTGCGCAGGAGCCGGGACCCGAGGCGGCTGATCATGGCCGCCTCGGGCATCCCCAGGAGCATGGCGCCCCCGTAGGTGACCACGAGCGCGGGGATGCCGCCGGCCACGCAGTAGAGGACCGAGCGGAAGGCGAGCCCGGAGCAGTCGCCCACGAAGACGTTGAGGGCGTTGAGGACGAGCCCGCCCACGAAGGCGCCCGCAAGACCCAGGCCCACGGTCCTGACGAGCGAGGCGAGCACGGACCCCAGGCCGAGCGGCCCGAGCTCGCGGCGCAGGCTCACGAACATGACGACGTCTATGAGCAGGAAGAACAGCACCGAGGAGAGGGCCACGAAGTTGAGGCCGAGGCTCTCGGTGAGGGTGAGCAGCATCACGATCTGAATGACGGAGGCGATCACGCTCGCCCAGGCGTAGAGCGCCATGCGCCGCATGGCCGAGGTCACCTTCTGGAGGTACATGCAGACCGCGTAGAACGGCAGCGCGCCGGCATAGACCGTGAGGTAGGACGCGGTGGCCTCGAGCGCGTCGGCCGAGAAGTTGCCGGCCGCGATCACCGAGACGAGCGGCACCGAGAACACCATGAGGTAGAGCATGAACGGGACCATGAAGAAGAGCACCTGGCTCACGCCCGACGAGATGCCGCGCTTGAAGGAGCCGCGATCCTGGCGCGCCCAGCTCTCCGAGAGCTCCGTGAACATGGCCGTGGTGATGGGGACCGTGAGGATGGCGTAGGGCAGCGTGTACCACAGGCGCGCGTAGTAGGTGATCGAGGCGCCCGTGGCCACGACGGTGAGCGAGGCCGTGGACTGGACCGAGGTGGTCGCGACGGAGGTGATCATGACCACGAAGGACGGGACGCCGATCCTGAGGGTCTCCTTGAGGAGCGGGTCGCGCAGGTCGATGCGGAAGCGCAGGCGGATGCCGTGCTTGAGCAAGGGAGGTAGCTGCAGGAAGGTCTGCACCGCCACGCCGAGGGGGTTGCCCACGGCAAGGACCACGAGCGCGAGGCTCGGGTTCGTGTCGGCGAGGACGGCGTAGAGCAGAAACGATCCCATGGTGACGAAGTTGTTGAAGATGGGCGCGGCCTGGCCCCAGAAGTAGTCGCGCTCGGCGTTGAGCACGCCCGAGAAGATGGACGAGAGCGCGTAGAGCACGACCTCGATGACGAAGAAGCGGAAGAAGTAGACGGCGAGGTCGAAGTCGAACTCCGAGGTTGCCGTGAACGACTGCGTGTAGACCATCTGGGCCGCGAAGACGAAGCCCAAGACCGTCACGGCCCCCATGACCACGAGGACGATCGACACGAGGTTCGAGGTGTACTCGCTTGCGCCCTCGGTGCCCGCGCGCCTCTTGACCGACATGTAGACCGGCAGGAAGGCGGTGGTGAGCATGCCGGCCACAACGAGCTCGTAGAGCTGGTTGGGAAGGTTGTTGGCGATTGAGTAGCAGCTCGCCATCACCGTGACGCCGATGGCGTAGGCCTGGCCCCACGTGCGGAGGAACCCCGTGAGCCGGCTCACCACCACGAGCGCGCTCATGAGGGCGGCGCTTCTGCCCACCTGCTCCTGCGTGTCCGTCTGCTCGGCCGGCGCCGTGGCGACCCTCATGTGCTTGGGCTGATAGCTCACCGTGTGGCTCCTATCCTCTGTGCCGCGGGGGACGGGCCCCTTGGCTCACGATGTCGGCGAAGGCGGCCCCGCAGAAGCGCGCGAGGTCATCCGGGGCGATGGCCAGGCTGAGCCCGCGGCGCCCGCCCGAGACGCGGATCTCGTCGAAGAGCTGGGCGGTCTCGTCGATGAGCGTGGGAAAGCGCCTCCTCATGCCCACCGGCGAGCAGCCCCCGCGCACGTAGCCCGTCGTGGGCTCGAGGTCGCGCACGTGCATGAGCGAGAGCGACTTCTCCCCCGCCGCCGCGGCCGCCTTCTTGAGGTCGAGCTCGTCTGCCACGGGGATGCAGCAGACCACGTGGTCGCCGGACGGCGCCACGCAGACGAGCGTCTTGAAGCTGGAGTCCGGGTCCTCCCCCAGCGCGAGCGCGATGTGCAGGCCGAGCTCGCTCGAGGTGTCCGTCTCGTCCACCTCGTAGGTCTCCCACGTGAAGGGGATGCCCGCGGCCTCGAGCTCCCGCATGGCATTGGTCTTGCCGGGCCTCTCCTTGCGAGCCATGGGCCTCCCCACCTAGAGCGCGACCGCGCTGGACGCGGCGATGACAAGATGCGGAACGGGGCTCTTGGTCTTGAGGGGCACGATTTCTCCACTGGTGACGTGAGGGACAGCTCTCTCATCATAGCCCACGAGGGTTTCTTCACCGAAACGCTGCACATGAACCTCAGGCGTCTGACAGGACTTGCGGGGGCGCGGTTGGGTCTGCGTTGCTCTGGGCGGTGTCTTGTGGCAGAAATCTCCTAGTCTGGGTGGCTCCTTGCGGCGCGGCGCTCCTAGGGCTCTGTCTGCATGAACGTTTTCCCAGTTGAGCCGGAGCGCGGCAGGCCGCCGGAGCGAGTCATCGATTTCAGGCACCCAGACCGCGCGATTTCTGCCACCGGAGGCGCTTGGGGACGCCGCAGCCCAACCGGCACCGGTCGGCGGCCTTCGAGGATGGCGGCTCAGTCGGCAATCCCACGCTGGACGCGCTTCGGAAGCTTGGCAAAGACGAGCTGGTAGCTCAGGTCGCAGAGCTCAAGTACGAGGTTTTCTGGAAGATCGGAGTCAAGGTCGATGGAGATCCAGGTGCGGCCGTCGGAGTAGTAGCCGGGCAGCACCGCGTCCGGCCACTCGGCCAGAAGCTCCAAGACGCGGCCGGGCTCGCACTTGAGCGAGAGGAGGTGCCGTCCCGCATAGGGCGCCTTGGCGCTGGGCGCCGCAAAGAGCTCGCAGGCGAACTGCCTGCCGCCGACCCAGTACACCATCCAACCCCA
>CAZUOD010000072.1:0-6469 GCA_964621975.1 uncultured Atopobium sp. | reverse complement strand
AACGGCCGACACCCGCTTTAGGAGAGCGGTGCTCTATCCCCTGAGCTACGAAGGCATGGACTGTGATTCTACCACCCATCGCCCAAGGCGACAAAGGCTACTTCTTCTTCCTCTTCTCCTGCTCCTCGGCCAAGGCGGCCTGGTCCTTTGCGAAGAGGCTCGCGAGCTTCTTCTCGGAGAGGCCGCGCACGATGGCCTCAGCCTGCTTGCGGAAGGGACGGCGCTTCACCAGGTCGAAGATGAACGCCCCGATGATGCAGGCGTAGGCGACCACGATCAGCCCCACCGAGAGGGCGCCCTCCCAGGTGGTGAGGTCAGTCTGCTCGCCGAGGATGTTCGCCGCGATGAGGGAGAGGACGGCCATCACCATACCTGCCGCCAGCACGCCCCAGAAGATCTTCTCGGTCTTCTGGTAGCCCGGCATGCTGCGAATCACGATGTCGAAGGCGCGGTTGCGCACGTCCTCCTCCTCGCGCTCGCGACGCTTGCGCTCGCGCTTCTCCTCCTTGGTCTCCTTCTTGCCTCCGGTGAGCGGGTTGGTCGGCTTGGGCTTGGAGGCAACGCGCACGGAGGCCGCCGCCTCGCGCACTGGCTTTGCATGAGCGGCAGACTTGCGGGAGAATCCCCGCTTGTCATCATCCCCCAGGGCCTCGGCCTCCTTCTTGGGCAGGCCGACGGCGTTCTCCAGCGCCTCCTTGCGCGCGCCGTCAATGGTGTCTCGAAGCGACATGCTCTCCCTCACGCTCCCACGGGCTCGAACTCGGTGCCGGTAATGATCTGGAACGCCTCCTGGTAGCGACCGGACGTCCCCTCGATGACCTCCTGGGGGATGCGCGGCGGCTCCCCGGTCATGTCCCAGTTGGCACGCAGCCAGTCGCGCACGTACTGCTTGTCGTAGCTCGGCTGGACATGCCCCTCGGCATAGCCCTCGGCGGGCCAGAAGCGGCTGGAGTCCGGCGTGAGGCACTCGTCGATGAGGGTGAGCTCGCCGTCGATGAGGCCGAACTCGAACTTGGTGTCTGCGATGATGATGCCTCGGGTGGCCGCATAGTCGGCTGCGGCGCGATAGATGGCGAGCGAGGCGTCACGCAGCTGCTCTGCCATCTCGCTCCCCACGATCTCACAGCAGCGCTCGTAGGAGATGTTCTCGTCGTGGTCGCCCAGCTCGGCCTTCGTGGACGGCGTGAAGATGGGCTCGGGGAGCTTGGAGGCCTCGGTCAGGCCGTCGGGCAGCTTGATGCCGCAGACGGTGCCGTCCTCGTCGTAGGTCTTCTTGCCCGACCCGGTGAGGTAGCCGCGCACGATGCACTCGATGGGCACCGTCTGCGCCTTGCGCACCAGCATGGAGCGCCCGGCGAGGTAACCGGCGTAAGGGGAGAACTCCTCCGGGAGCTCCGCCACGTCGCAGCTGATCATGTGGTTGGGGATGAGGTCGGAGAACCGCTCGAACCAAAACGCCGAGATGCGCGTGAGGATCTCTCCCTTGTGCGGAATCTCGTCGGGCAGGATGAAGTCGTACGCGCTGATGCGGTCGGACGCGACCATGAGCAGGCTGTCCCCGCAATCGTAGATGTCACGGACCTTCCCGTGAGAGTCCGGACGCAGCTCCATCTCGGCCATAGGCTCAGTCCCTCCTTGACGTCGTTTCCCAACCACTGAGTATACCGCCCGCAGGCAGGCCGGACGTCGGGCGACGCCACGCGACTCATCCTGCATCTTCCCAAGTGCCCCGCAGGACCGTGCGGCTACTTCCCCTGGCCCTTGCGCGGACGCCTCTGGGGGATGCGCAGCGTGAAGGTGGAGCCCTTCCCAAGCTCCGACTCCACCTGGATGGTGCCGTTGTGCCTGTCCACGATCTCCTTCGTTATGGCAAGGCCCACACCCAGGCCACCGGAGACGCGCTCTCGACTCACGTCCGAGCGCCAGAAGCGCGAGAAGGTCTGCGGGATGTCCTCCTTCGCGATGCCGATGCCCGTGTCCTGCACGGAGACCAGCACGTCGGACTTGTCCTGCCTGAGGGAGACCTTCACCCAGCCGTCCGGGTTGCTGTAGCGCATGGCGTTGCTCATGAGGTTCACGATGGCCTCGCGGATGAGGTCGGGGTCGACGTCGGCGTAGAGCTCCCCGTGAGGCGTCTCGTCCACGAAGCGCAGATGCAGGCCCCGCTCGTGGAAGAGCTGGTGCTGCGCCGAGACGAGCCCCCGCACGAGGTAGACCATGTCGGTGCGCTCGGCCTTGACCTCCGTGGTTCCGTTCTCCAGACGCGAGAGCCGGAGCATGGCGTCGATGAGGCGCGAGAGCCGGCGCACCTCGGAGCCCACGGTCTCCAGATGCTCGTCGTCCGCGGGCAGCACGCCGTCCTGCATTGCCTCAACCGTGGCCTGCATGGCCATGAGCGGGGTCCTGAGCTCGTGGGCGACGTCGCCCGTGAGGCGGTGCTCGAGCTTGAGGTCGCGCTCGATGGTGCTCGCCATGTCGTCGAACGTCTCCCCGAGCTGGCCGATCTCATCGGCGCCCGTGACCCCCGAGCGTGCCGTGAGGTCTCCGTTCCTGATCTGCTTCGCCGTCGAGGTGATCAGCTGGATCGGGCGGGCGATGGAACGCGAGACGAAGTAGCCGATCACACAGGCTAGCACCGCGGCGAGCGCGGCCGCCGTCGCGATGGCGCCGTAGGAGTTGGTACGGAACGTCTCGTCACTCCTCGTGAGAAGGACGTCGGAGCCGAGGGCCCACAGGCGCACCATGCCCACGACCCTCCCGTCCTCATCCGTGATGTCCGAGGTGACGAGGGCCTCCTGCGAGGTCGGTGCCGTAGCCGGCACCCGTTCGGAGGCATCGGCGCCCTGCTCGTCATCGGGCAGGTCCTCCCAGGTGCCGTCATAGACCACGGTGCCGTCGACATCGACCACCTGCACCGCGATCTCGGAGGAGAGCGCGGCCGCGCCGGCCACCGCTGAGGCCGCCTCCTCGTCAAGCTCGCCGGTGAGGGAATAGGCCCCCGATATGGCCTCGGCCATCGAGTCCGCGACGTCCTGCATGCTCTGCCTGGTGTAGGCCATGAACTGGCCGCTCCAGACCACGCCGAGGACCACCACCAACACGAGCGCGGTCATCACCGCCGTGAGGGCGAAGGCAAGGGTCAGGCTCGTGGCATAGGGATACCCGCTCTTGGGCCTCGGCTTGATGGTGTTCCACGAGCTGGTCGAGGAGCGCCTGGTGCCGTCATCATCCGAGCGACCCCTCTTGCCAACGACGAGACGGATGGACACGCAGGCCTACTTCGAGCTGGCGTCGGCCGCCTTATCCGGGGCCTCGAACCTGTAGCCAACCCCATGCACGGTGTAGAGCCAGCGCGGGTTGCGCGGGTCGTCACCGAGCTTGGCGCGCAGGTTCTTGACGTGGGAGTCTATGGTGCGCTCGTAGCCCTCGAAGTCATAGCCGAGGACCTTCTCGACGAGCTCCATGCGCGTGTAGACGCGGCCCGGATAGCGCGCGAGGGTGGTGAGCAGCTTGAACTCCGAGGCCGTGAGGTCGACCTCCCTGCCCTCCACCAGCACCTTGTGCCCGGAGATGTCTATCACCAGATCCCCGAAGTCCAGGACCTCGAGGGCGGGCTCGGCCTCGGTGTGGGCGCGGCGCAGCAGGGCGCGCACGCGCGCGACGAGCTCGCGCGGCGAGAAGGGCTTGATGAGGTAGTCATCGGCGCCGAGCTCAAGGCCAATGATGCGGTCCTCGACCTCCCCCTTGGCCGTGAGCATGATGATGGGCACGTTGGAGGTCTCGCGGATGGCGCGGCACACGCGCTCGCCCGAGAGCTTGGGGAGCATGAGGTCCAAGATCACGAGGTCGAAGCTGTGCTTCTCGAACTCCTCGACGGCGCTCTGGCCATCACCGACGCCGCGCACGATGTAGCTCTCGCGCTCGAGGTAGGCCGCAACGGCGTCGCGGATGGCCTTCTCGTCCTCAACCAGCAGAATCTTCTTCTCGTCCGAAGCCATCTTGGCCTCCTTGCGTTGGCATAGGTCGTTGCCGGAAACCGGCCGGAGTGCTCTTAGTGTACCCCAGGGGCACCCGAACGGAACCGAGTTAAAGGCGGAAGGTGCGCACGGTCACGGAGGCGGGGTATCCGGTGTCCGAGTCCTTGACCGTCGAGAAGGTCACGAAGAGGTCGCACTCCCCCACACGCGCCGGGTACTCGCCGTAGTCCACGATGCGGTCGGCCGAGGGCAGGCTCGAGTAGGTCTTGTTGGCGAGGTCCATCACCAGGTACGAGGCGTTGCTCTTGACGATGAAGACGTCACCGTTGCCGCACCCGCACTCCGAGGGCTCGCGGTAGAGCCGGAAGAACCCCATCGACTCCGTGCCCATGTAGGTCCCCATCTGGCCGAGAAGCCCACCGGAGCTGTAGCTCGCCTCCACCGAGACGAGGAAGCGGTCGCCCACGCGCGCGGCCCTGAACGGGCGGACCGACGCGGGCATCACGAGCTGGTCGAGCTTGGTGGAGAGGTCATCAGAGATGGAGTAGGCCGTGACACCGTAGTAGGTCCCCTCGCTCGCCCGCACGCGGGGCGTCAGCACCACGACATCGCCCGAGACGGTGGGTCTCGTGGCAAAGCGCCCGGGTGACTCCACCACGGCCTGGGCGCTGGCCTCGCCGGTGTGCCAAACGTAGCAATGGGAGCTCTCGGAGGTGCGGCTGCCGCTCGTGGAGGGCTGCACCTGCCAGATCACGGAGGAGCCGGAGACCGCGAGCGGGGCGGGATCGTAGTCCGAGGTCCCCTCCCAGAGGGTCGTGACCTCGTCCGCGAGCACGCCTTCTGAGAAGGACGCGCCATAGAGGACCCAGTCACGGCTGATGAGGTCGAGCTCGACCCACGCAAAGGCCGAGTCCGAGCAGCGCGCGTCGTATATGACCGTCGTGGTGGCCTGGCCCACCGGCTCGGAGACGACCTCCACGAGCTCCCCGGACTCGATCGAGAACGCGGAGGCCTTGACCATGGGGGTGGCCGAGGAGCCTGCCGTGGTCACGGCGATCCACGAGCCCTCGGACGGGTGCAGGACGTTGCCGAGCGGGATGGTCCACGTGCTCTCGACGGAGAGCTGCGAGTCCTCGGCGGTGAAGGTATCGAGGATGCTCTCGGCGGAGTCCTCGTCGACCACCACGGGATCGGAGTCCTCCTCCTCGGACGACTCGGAGCACCCGGCGAGCGCGCTCGCCACGGTCGCGACCGCACCCCCTGCGGCCGCGCCCTTGAAGAACGAGCGTCGTGTCAGCTTGGGAGCGCGCACGGCTCCCCTAGAGGGCCGAGAGCCGGGACGCCTCGGCGAGCGCGCGGGAGAGCTGGTCTGCGCAGGAGGTCTTCCGGGGACCACAGGTGTTGCCGGCAAGGACGCTCACGACCTCGTCGACGGGACGGCCGGCCACGAGCTTGCCGATGGCCTTGAGGTTGCCGTTGCAGCCCCCCTCGAACGACACGGCCTCGATGGTCCCGCCGTCGTCGGAGAGGTCGATGTGGATGGCACGCGAGCAGACGCCGCGCGGCGTGTAGTCATAGTGGCGCATGTGAACCCCCTCAGTCCGGTTACCCCTGAAGTATACCCGGCAGGCACCGGGGCCCCGGCGCACTCAATCAGAACTCGAGCTGCTCCAGACGGTCGAAGACCACGCCCGTGCGCGTGAGGAAGGCGCGCGGGTCGAAGATGGCGTCGAGCTCCTCGGCAGAAACGGTGCAGCGCTGGTCGGCCTCGAGCCTCTCGCGGAACGTCGGGCCCTGCTCGCAGCGCTGGACCTCCCGCCAGGTGGCCATGGCGTTCTCCTGGACGATTGCGTAGGCCTCCTCGCGCGTGATGCCCGTCTCCACGAGGGCGAGCAGCACCTTGGAGGAGAAGATCAGGCCGCGCGTCTTGTTGAGGTTCGCGAGCATCTGCGCCGGGTAGAGGATGAGCCCGTCCACGATGCGGATGAGGCACTGGAACATGTGGTCGAGCGCGATGAAGCTGTCGGCCTGCGCGACGCGCTCGGCGGAGCTGTGGGAGATGTCACGCTCGTGCCAGAGGGCCACGTTGTCAAAGGCCACCTGCGCGTTGGCCTTCACCACGCGCGAGAGCCCGCAGACCTTCTCGACCGTGATGGGGTTGCGCTTGTGCGGCATCGCCGAGGAGCCCTTCTGCCCCTTGCGGAACGGCTCCTCCGCCTCCAGCGTGTCGGTCTTCTGGAGGTTGCGGATCTCCGTGGCGATGCGCTCGCAGGTGGCCGCCGTGGTGGCGAGCACGCCGGCGAGATAGGCGTGGTGGTCGCGGGAGATGACCTGCGTGGAGAGCGGGTCGTGGGAGAGGCCGAGGTGCTCGCAGACGTACTCCTCGACGAACGGGTCGATCGAGGAGTAGGTGCCCACCGCGCCCGAGATGGCCCCGAAGGCCACGTTGGCGCGGGCGTCCTTGAGGCGGTCGTAGTCGCGCTTGAGCTCCC
>CAZUOD010000071.1:0-6495 GCA_964621975.1 uncultured Atopobium sp. | reverse complement strand
GCGAGAAGTGCCCGCGCTGCTGGAACTTCCGCGAGCTCGGCGAGGACGGCCTCTGCGAGCGCTGCGGGCACGCCGTGGCGGCGCTCGGGGAGTAGCCGGTGGGCGCGGGCCGCACACCTTCCACAATCCGTCGGCTCGCCCTGTTCTGCCTGGTCGTCGCCATCGTGGTGGCGCTCGACCAGGCGAGCAAGGCGGCCGTGCGGGCGCTTCTCGACACCGGCGAGGCCGTCACGCTCATCCCGGGCGTGATGGATCTGCGCCTCGTCTACAACACCGGGGCGGCCTTCTCGCTCGGCAAGGGGGCAGGCCCCGTCTTCGTGGCCATCGCCGTGGCCGTCGCGCTCGCGGGCGCCTGGGCCGCCTGGCGCCGGCCCGACGTGCCGCTGCCCCTGCTCCTGAGCGTGGCCTGCGTGGCCGGCGGCGGCCTGGGCAACGCCATCGACCGCGTGGCGCTGGGGGCCGTGACGGACTTCTTCGCCACCACCTTCGTGGACTTCGCCGTCTTCAACGTGGCGGACGCCTTCGTGACCTGCGGGATCGTGGTGGCGTTCGTCCTGTGGTGGCGCTGGGACAGCGCCCGCGAGGACGCCTCGTGAGGCCGCGTCGCCCGTGCCTGAGGCCCGTCGCATGACCGGGCGGGTCGTGAGCCTGCTCGTGGGCCCCGAGGCGGACGGGATGCGCCTCGACGCGTTTCTCGCCGCAGGCGAGGGGATGCCCTCGCGCTCGGCATGCGCGCGGCTCGTCGCCCAGGGCGCGGTCACGATCAACGGGACCGCCGCCACGAGCAAGTCGGAGCGGGTCGTGCTGGGGGACCGCGTGGGCGCCGCCCTGGAGTGGCCGGAGCCCACGGAGGCGAGCGGGCCCCTCGCGCCCAACCCCTACATAGACCTCGACGTGCGCCTCGAGGACGAGCACCTCATCGTGCTCTCGAAGCAGGCGGGGCTCGTGTGCCACCCGAGCCCCGGGCATGTGGACGACACGCTCGCGAACGCGCTCGTCGCCCGCTGCGGCTATTCCAACCTGGGGATGCTCCAGGGGGAGGAGCGCCCCGGGATCGTGCACCGGCTCGACATGGACACCTCGGGGCTCATGGTGTGCGCCAAGGACGACGAGACCCAGCGCGCGCTGCAGGACCTCATCCGTCTGCGCGTGCTCGACCGGCGCTACGTGACGCTCGTGCACGGCTACGTGGCCCATGACGAGGGGACCGTGGAGACGGGCATCGCGCGCTCCACGAGGGACCGCGTGCGCATGGCCGTCTCAGACGCCCCCGGGGCGCGCGAGGCCATCACCACCTTCCGGGTGCTCGAGCGCTTCGAGGCCGGCCGCAGGGACGAGGGCTACACGCTGCTCGAGTGCCACCTCTACACCGGGCGCACGCACCAGATCCGCGTGCACATGCGCCACATCGGCCACCAGGTCGTGGGCGACCAGCTCTACGGGCGCGGGGACGGGCGCCAGAACCTCGGCCTCACCCGGCAGTTCCTCCACTCGTGGCGGATCAGCTTCGACCACCCGGCCACGGGCGAGCCGATAGGCCTTCGCGACACCCTGCCCCCCGACCTGCTCCATGTACTAGAATCTCTGGGGAGCAGGTCCATGGGGCGCACGGAGGCGGGCGAGCGGATCTGCCCTGCGCTGGGCGCGCAGGGGTAGGGGACACGACGGCTTCGCAAGGGGTATCCGACATGTCGCTGATGGAGTTCAACAGGTTCGGCCTCACGCCGATCGTCATCTTCAACGTGGTGATCTGGCTCTTCTTCACGCTCGCCTACTTCTACCAGATCGTCTACATCCTGCGGGTCATCGCGCGGGGCACCGTCTGCCTGCCCGAGGCGAAGCGGCAGCACCGCTACGCCTTCTTCATCTCTGCCCACAACGAGGAGCTCGTCATCGGCAACCTCGTGCGCTCGATCTTCGATCAGGACTACCCGCGCGAGCTCATGGACGTCTTCGTGGTCTGCGACGCCTGCACCGACAACACCCACGCCGTGGCCGAGGAGGCCGGCGCGATCGTGTGGGACCGCAACGACCTCGCGCGCCGCGGCAAGAGCTGGGCGCTCGACTACGGCTTCGACCGCATCCTCAACGAGTACGGCGACACCTACGAGGCCTTCGTGGTCCTCGACGCGGACAACCTCGTCTCGAGGGACTTCATCTCCGTCATGAACCAGGCCTTCGACGCGGGCTACCTCGTCTGCACGGGCTACCGCAACTCCAAGAACTTCGACTCCAGCTGGGTGAGCTCGGCCTACGCCCTCTGGTTCATGCGCGAGGCCAAGTTCCTCAACAACGCCCGCATGATGATGGGCACGAGCTGCGCGATCTCCGGCTCCGGCTGGCTCGTGTCCGAGCACATCGTGCGCGGCATGCACGGCTGGGACTTCCACACCCTCACCGAGGACATCCAGTTCTCGACCTTCTGCTGCGCCAACAACGTGCAGATCGGCTACGCGCCGGCGGAGTTCTTCGACGAGCAGCCTGTGACCTTCAAGGCCTCCTGGACGCAGCGCATGCGCTGGACGAAGGGCTTCTACCAGGTGTTCTTCTCGTACGGCCGCGACCTTCTCAAGGGCATCTCCAAGGGGCGCTTCGCGAGCTACGACATGCTCATGACGGTCGCGCCGGGCATGATCTTGACGCTGCTGTCGTTTTTCGTGAACGCCACCTACCTCATCGTGGGCACGCTCTCGCACGGCTTCTTCGCCACGGACTCGGAGCTCTCCATGTGCGTGGGGTCGCTCGTGATGACCTTCGCCTCCATGTACGTGGTCTTCTTCATCATCGCCCTCATCACCACCATCTCCGAGCGCAAGAAGATCCACGCCAAGAAGCGCTGGCGCATCGTGACCAACATCTTCACGTTCCCGCTCTTCATGATGACCTACATTCCCATCACGGTGGCGGCCCTGTTCAAGCGGGTCGAGTGGGTCCCCACCAAGCACGACATCGTCGTGGACGTCGATGACGTCATGGCCAACAACGTGTAGGCCGTGTTCACCGCCGACGAGATCAGGAGTCTGAACGAGCTCGAGCTCTGCGTGTATCGCTATGTGGCCACGCATCAGGATGACGCCTGCTACATGAAGATCCGCGACCTCGCCGACGCCGCTCACGTCTCGACCACCACGGTCATGCACTTCTGCAAGAAGATGGGGTGCGAGGGGTTCTCGGAGTTTCGCCTGCGGTTCCGTGACTATCGTCGCGAGCTCGCCGGCAGGCGGCAGCGCTCTGACGCGAGCGAGATCAGCCACTTCTTTCAGCGCGCCGAGGGTCCTGCGTACCAGCGGGAGATCGATCGCGTCGCCGAGGTCCTTCACGAGGCCCCCTGCATCGTCTTCGTCGGGGTGGGCAACTCCGCCTACACGGCGCAGTACGCCGCGCGCTACTTCTCCAATGCCGGCGTCTTCAGCGTGAGCGTCACCGACCCGTTCCACCCGACGGACATATCGCGCGGCCTGTCCGTCATGGTCGTCGCGATCTCGGTCTCGGGCGAGACGCCGGAGACGCTCGACATCGTCAACAAGTTCAAGTTCAGCGGCTGCCCCGTGGTGAGCATCACCATGAGCGAGAACTGCACGCTCGCGCGCTTGGCCGACCATCATCTGAGCTGCTACCTCACGCAGGTGAAGAGGGGCACGCTCGATCTGACCACGCAGGTGCCCATCCTCTATCTGGTCGAGCAGCTCGGCCAGCGCCTGCTCGACAAGGGCCCGTCTGCGGGGGCATGACGCGCGACCGTTCGCCGGGCCACTTCAGCCGCTTGCGCTCGTGCGGAGAATCACCCTCATTTCTCGCAAATAACACGTCGCTTTCCCCAAAACGAATCGCTTGCGTGCTGATGGGGCCGTAGCTGCGCCTTCTCGTGGTCTATACATGCCTACGACGGTTGGGACGACACGGGAGTGGCCCGCGTCCGGTGTGTAGTGGAAGGTGTGTGTATGGACTATCAGAAGTCGGCGCTCGACATCGTGGGTGCGGTGGGCGGAGCGGGCAACGTCGCCAAGGTGGTTCACTGCGCGACGCGGCGTTCCTCGCCATCGTCACGCGCGGGTACCGCGGCCGCTACGACGAGCGGCTGGCTGTGTCGTCCCCCGTCCCCACGGGGTTTCTCGAGGACTTCTACAGGCGCGCCTACGCCCTTCTCGCTCCCCTCATGGGCCCGGGCCGCTGGGTGGTGCTGCAGGACGGCTTCCGCCTGGGGGCATGGGCCGACCTGCTGCCCCGCGACGCGTACCCCGCCGTCATGCTCGACGCGCACCGGTACCTCAACTTTGCTCGCTACGAGCTGGGGGAGCGCAACCTCTGCCGGAACTACCTCGCCTATGCCTGGGACCACTTCGCGCCGGAGCTTGACGAGGCGGCGCGGCACCATCCCGTGCTCGTGGGCGAATGGACGCTCGCCCATCGCCCGGCCGACCTCGCGGGGCTCTCGCCCGAGCGCGCGCGGCGCTACTGGCGCGCCATCGCCGAGGTGCAGCAGGCCGCGTTTTCGGCCTGTGCCGGCTGGGCGTACTTCACCTATCGCGTGGACGACCCCGACCGTCCTGCATGGGACTTCAGGCGTGCGGTGCATGAGGGGTGGCTCGAGCTCTAGGAATTTGGAGGGCACGGCGCGCGCGTCGGCGAATGGCACCTCAGCTACCGGGCCGGATGCTACAATGACCGGGACCTCAGCAGATGAGCCGCCGAGCGCGGGGAGAGGAGCCACCCTACATGGCAACGTTCTTCGAGGGGGAGTCCCACACCTTTTCTGAGTACCTGCTCGTCCCCGGATACTCCTCGGCGGAGAACGTTCCCGCCAACGTCTCGCTCAAGACCCCGCTCGTGAGGTTCGCGCGCGGCGAGGAGCCCCAGATCAGCCTCAACATCCCCATGGTCTCGGCCATCATGCAGTCCGTCTCGGGACCGCGCCTGGCCATCGCCCTCGCCCGGCAGGGGGGCCTCTCGTTCATCTACGGCTCCCAGAGCCCCGAGGACGAGGCCGCCATGGTGCGCGAGGTCAAGTCCTACAAGGCCGGGTTCGTGGTCTCCGACTCGACCCTCACGCCCGACATGACCCTCGACGAGGTGGTGGAGCTGCTCGAGCGCACGGGCCACTCCACGATGCCCGTCACCGAGGACGGCTCGCCCCACGGCCGGCTCTGCGGCATCGTCACCTCCCGCGACTACCGCCTCTCCCGTGACCCGCGCGACAGGCGCGTCCGCGAGTTCATGACCCCCTTCGAGAAGCTCGTCGTGGCCGACGAGACGACCTCCCTCAAGGCCGCCAATGACATCATCTGGGAGCACAAGCTCAACGCGCTGCCCATCGTCGACGGCGAGCGGCACCTCGTGGCGCTGGTCTTCCGCAAGGACTACGACTCCCACAAGTCCCGCCCGCACGAGCTGCTCGACGAGCACAAGCGCTACCTCGTGGGCGCCGGCATCAACACCCGCGACTACGCCGAGCGCGTGCCCCTGCTCGTGGAGGCCGGGGCCGACGTCTTGTGCATCGACTCCTCGGAGGGCTACTCCGAGTGGCAGAGCCGCACGCTCGCCTGGATACGCGAGAACTACGGCGACTCGGTGCGCGTGGGCGCCGGCAACGTGGTCGACGCCGAGGGCTTCCGCTTCCTGGCCGACTGCGGGGCGGACTTCGTGAAGGTGGGCATCGGCGGCGGCTCCATCTGCATCACGCGCGAGACGAAGGGCATCGGCCGCGGCCAGGCCTCCGCGGTGATCGACGTCTGCCGCGCGCGCGACGCGTACTTCGAGGAGACCGGCGTCTACGTGCCCGTGTGCTCGGACGGCGGCATCGTCTACGACTACCACATGACGCTCGCGCTCGCCATGGGCGCCGACTTCCTCATGCTCGGGCGCTACTTCGCGCGCTTCGACGAGAGCCCCACCCGTCGGGTGAGCGTGAACGGCACCTACATGAAGGAGTACTGGGGCGAGGGGTCGGCGCGCGCCCGCAACTGGCAGCGCTACGACCTCGGCGGGGACAAGAAGGGCCTCACCTTCGTGGAGGGCGTGGACTCCTACGTGCCCTACGCGGGCCCGCTCAAGGAGAACGTCGAGAGCTCGCTCGCCAAGGTCGTCTCCACGATGTGCAACTGCGGCGCGCTCGACCTGCCGGAGCTCCGCGAGAAGGCCAAGATCACGCTCGTCTCGGCGACGTCTCTGGTGGAGGGCGGCGCGCACGACGTCGTGCTCAAGGACCAGAACCAGGGCGTGAGCGTGAACTTCCGCTCGTAGCCGGCGCACGCGTCACCCCTCGGCGTCGGCCTGCCACGTCTCGCGCGCTCCCGTCTGCTAAGATGGCGCGGTTACCGTTATGGATGAAGGAGCGCAAGCGATGTGCGAGAAGAAGACCGACGCCTTCGAGGTGCCAGCGTATGACGCCGAGGCCATAGAGACCTCGTGGCAGGCCAGGTGGGACGAGGAGGAGCTCTACAAGACCGAGGAGCACTCGGGCAGGCCCAAGAAGTACGTCCTCGAGATGTTCCCGTA
>CAZUOD010000070.1:0-6699 GCA_964621975.1 uncultured Atopobium sp. | reverse complement strand
CCCTTGGCCTCCTCGGCGTTGAGGATGCGCTCGTCTCGCATCGTGACGGAGAAGATGTCCTCGTCCTCCTCGCTGTCGACTGCGGCTGAGGCAGGCTGTGCGGCCATGGTGGGGGCGACGTCCGCGAGCGGCACGCGCGTGAGCCTCTCAGGGCGCTTGGTCTTGGAGAACAGCGGCACGTACTCGAAGATGATCGTGGAGTTCTCCAGGCCGTACCAGCGTGCCGGTGAGCCGCACAGTCCGCGGATGAAGTACTTGAGCTCCATGCAGTGCTGGTTGAAGCCGGAGATGTCCGTCTCGGGGGAGAGCATCTTGCGGATGAGGCAGAAGCGGAAGTCGCCCACGCTGCTGCGCTCGCGGTAGATCGAGTAGCGGTGGTTCTGGGGGGCTATCTGCTTGCTGTCCACGAGGTCGGCGACGATCTGATAGAGGTACGTGTTGACGCGCTGGTGCACGCGGAAGCCCAGGCGCAGCTGCACCTTGAAGAGGAAATCCGTGTCGAAGTTGTTGACGATGTAGTCATGCGTGTAGGGCTCGTCGGTCACCTGGACGTTGAGGAAGTAGTACGCCTTTGCGCGCTTGGGCCGCTTGTCCAGGATCGAGTAGAGGATGTCCCGGTCGAGCTTGTCGAACGAGGAGTCGTTGGTGAGGAAGACCAGGTTGTCGGCGAGCAGCGGGTAGCTCTCGTCATGTGAGAGGTCGAAGAGCTGGTCGAGGTACTGGTTCACGGGAAGGTAGACCGTCTGGGTCCGCTCGATTGCCGTGCCGCGCCGCCAGACGTACATGACCACGAACAGCGCCGCCGCCATGAGGACGGTGACGTAGCCGCCGTGGAGGAACTTCGTGAGGCTCGAGACGAAGAACGTGAGCTCGATGGCCCCGAAGAACGCGGCGAACAGCACGGCGAGGGCCGTCCTGTGCCGCACGCGCGAGAGGTAGATGAACAGCAGGACGGTGGTCATGAGCATGGCGACCGTGATGGCCAGGCCGTAGGCGGCCTCCATGTGCTCGGAGGTCCGGAAGAAAAGGACCACCCCGATGCAGCCGACCCACATGATGTTGTTCACGAGCGGGATGTAGATCTGCCCCTTGGTCTCAGAGGGGTAGTTGATGCGCATGTGCGGCATGAGGTCCAGGCGGACGGCCTCGGAGATGATGGAGAAGGAGCCGGTGATGAGCGCCTGCGAGGCGATGACCGCCGCGAAGGTCGAGAGCACGATCGCGAAGACGCGCAGCTGCTCGGGCAGCATCTGGAAGAACGGGTTGACGTCGGTCATGGCGGCGAGGTCCGGGTTCGTGTGGTTGGCGATGACCCAGGCGCCCTGGCCGAGGTAGTTGAGGATGAGGCAGGCCTTCACGAACGGCCAGCTGGCGTAGATGTTGGCCTTGCCCACGTGGCCCATGTCCGAGTAGAGGGCCTCGGCGCCGGTGGTGCAGAGGAACACGTTTCCGAGCACCATGATGCCGGTGGCGTTGAGGTTGCCGTCAAAGAGGAACTGGATGCCGCGCAGGGGGTTGAGCGCGCGCAGCACGGAGAGGTCCCCGAGCACGCTGGCCGCGCCCGAGATGCCCAGGAAGCAGAACCACATCGTCATGACGATGCCGAACGCCTTGCCGATGCGCGAGGTCCCGGCCTTCTGCAGGGCGAAGAACGCGCACAGGATGCATACCGTGACAGCGACGACGACGTCCTGGTTGTCCCCGATGAGCTCGTAGAGGACGTCCACCGTGCGCAGGCCCTCGATGGCCGTGGTCACGGTGACGGCCGGCGTGAGGATGCCGTCGGCGAGCAGGGCCGCGCCTCCCACCATGGCGGGGATGATGAGCCACTTGCCGCAGCGCCGCACGAGGCTGAGGAGCGCGAAGATGCCGCCCTCGCCGTGGTTGTCGGCCCTCATGGCCACGAGCACGTACTTGACCGTGGTGATGAGCGCGAGGGTCCAGATGATGAGGGAGAGCGCGCCCAGGACCACGTCCTGGGACATGGTGGGGAGCCCGCCGTTTCCGGAGATGATCGCCTTGAGGGTGTACATGGGACTCGTGCCGATGTCCCCGTACACGACGCCCAGCGTCACGAGGATCATCCCAGCCGAGAGCGGGATGCCGCCGCCTCGTGTCCCGTGCGGCTTGCGCTTGAGCTGGCTGACCTGAGCTGCCATGGTGCTCCAAACTCGAGTGCCTGCAGAAGCCCTTCGGACTGATGCCTCAGCGTAACACTTTGGACAAGGCTAGAATAGGGCTCGCAAAAGACGAGGGAACCGGGAGGGCACATGGCTGAGGAAGAGAGGGCTTGCGCAGGTAAGACGCAGCAGACGAAGGACTTTGCGATCGTGGGCGCACAGCGCTCGACGGAGGTCGCAGAGTCGGCCTCGGCGCGCCTCTCGTGGTCTGACGGTGAGCGCACGCTCGCGTACGAGGCCCGCGCGGCGCATCTGGACGTGCGCGACGACGCCGGTGCGCTTCTCGGCCGGATGTTCTCGCTCTCGTACGTGGCCGTGGACGATGAGGGTCGCGCGGACCTGGGGCGCCCGGTGACCTTTGCCTACAACGGCGGTCCGGGGTCGAGCTCGGTGCCCATCAACTTCGGCGGCATCGGACCCAGGCGCGTGGCCACGTGCGGCACGGGCCACCTGCGCGCGGATGCCCCCGTCGAGGACAACCCGCACACGCTGCTTGCCGAGTCCGACGTGGTGTTCCTCGACGCGCTCGGCACCGGCTGGTCGGTCCTTGCCGAGGACGCGGATCCCAAGGCGATCTTCTGCACGGACGGCGACGCGGACGCCTTCGCGCGTGCGATCTGCGCATGGCTCACGGAGAACGGCCGGTGGTCGAGTCCGCTCTACCTCTTCGGCGAGTCCTACGGCACGGTGAGAAACGCCGTGCTCATGCGCCTGCTCGGCGAGCGGGGCGTGCAGGTCACGGGCGTGGTCATGCTCTCCGCCGTCTTCAACGTCGCGCCCCTGCTCAACCCCGGGAGCGACCTCTACTACGTGGGGATGCTTCCCACCTACGCCGCGACGGCGCGCTTCTTTGGCAAGGCGGGGGCCGGCACGGGCGAGGACGAGTGGTTCGGGCGGGCCATGGACTTCGCCGAGGACGAGCTCGCGCCGGCGCTCCTGCGGGGGGACCGCCTGGGGGAGGGGCGCATGCGCGCCGTGGCGGAGGCGATGTCGGGCCTCATAGGGCTTCCCGCCGAGCACGTCCTCGAGCGCCGGCTGCGCATCGACCTCCTCGACTTCCGCACGCACCTGCTCGCGGGGGAGGGGCGCGTGTGCGGGCGGCTCGACACGCGCTTCGTCTCGGACGCGCGCTCGCCCATGCAGAGCTATGACATGTGGGTGGCTGGCGAGGACGCCGCCGACGACGCCGTGGAGGGCGCGTGGGTGCGGGCGTTCCGGGCGTTCTGCGCCGACACGCTGGGCTACGAGGGCCCGGCCCGCTACCTCTCGAACAACTACGGCAAGGTCAACACCGGCTGGAAGTGGGGTCACGAGGAGCCGGGGCTGGGGGACGTGGCCACGCCGGACGTCTCGCTGGACGTGGCCGTGGCGCTGCGGAGAAACCCCACGTGCAAGCTGGCCATCCTCGGCGGGCGCTACGACGCGGCCACGACGTGGTGGAACGTGGTGCACGACATGAGCTGCCAGTTCCTCTCGCCCGAGCTCAAGGAGCGCGTGAGCTGGCACCTCTACGGGTGCGGGCACATGGCCTACGTCGACGAGCCCACGCTGGCCGCGATGGGCCGTGACCTGCATGAGTTCTACGCGAAGAGATAGGCCCTGACGCCGCCGCGGCGGTGCCAGGCAGCCGCGCGCCGTTGTGTGAGAATGGGGCGCAGGACCGAGCGACGGGCGAGAGGTGACCCGATGGAGTTTGTTGCGACGTGCCCCAAGGGCTTCGAGCGGATGCTGGCGGACGAGCTGGCGGGGCTGCGGGTGCCGCAGGTGCGTCCGCTCCGGGGACAGGTCTCCTTTGGCGGCGAGCTGGCCGACGCGTACCGGGCATGCCTGTGGTCACGCCTGGCGTCGCGGGTGCTGCTGGTGCTCTGCCGCGTGGACGCGGACGACTCCGACGCGCTCTACGAGGGCGTCCGCTCGGTGGCGTGGGAGGACCACATCGCGCCCGGGGCCACCTTCGCCGTGGATGCGCACGGCACCAACGCCCAGCTGAGGAACACCCAGTTCGTGGCCGTGCGTGCCAAGGACGCAATTGTGGACCGCGTGACCGCCGTGCGGGGGTCCCGGCCGCTCGTGGACGTGGGGCGCGCCGACGTCACGGTGGGCGTGCGCCTCTCGGGGTCGCGCGCGACGCTCTCGGTGGACCTCGCGGGCGAGCCGCTCTTCCACAGGGGCTACGGCTCGCGCACGGCGGCGCACGTGCCCCCGCTGCGGGCGGACTACGCGGCGGCCCTGCTCGCCCAGGGCGGCTGGTCCCAGCTCGCACGTCGCGAGGGGTGCGCGCTGGCGGCGCTCTGGGCCGGACAGGGCAGCGTGCTCGTGGAGGCGGCGTGCGCCGCGGCCGACCGCGCGCCGGGCCTGCTGCGCGCGCGGTGGGGCTTTGCCGGCTGGGCGGGTCACGACGACGCGGCCTGGCAGGCCCTCCTGGACGAGGCGGACGCCCGCGCGCAGGCGGGTGCGGCGCGCGAGCCCGAGCTGCTCGCGGCGGATCCCCGTCGCGGCGCCGAGGCCGCGTGCCGCCAGGCCCTGCGCGCGGCGGGGCTCGACGCAGAGCCGCGCCTCGTCTCGGTGGGCGAGGCGATCCAGGAGGCGCGTGCCGCGGGGCGAGACGCGCTCGTGGTCTGCGACCTCTCATGGGTGGGCGAGGAGGAGCTCGCGAGCGAGGCGACCGCGCTCTCGGAGGCGTCTGCCGCGGCGGGGCTCCGTCTGGCGGCGCTCGCCCGCGACGACTCCCTCGATGCCGCGCTGCGTGCCGAGCCCGCGCAGGTGACCGAGGTCATCGTGGGGCGCGACCCAGCGTTCATCCGCGCCTACGCCGCGCGCGATGACGTGGAGCCTCCCGCGTGCGTGACGCTTCCCGGCGGCGAGCGCGTGCCGGTGCTCGTGCCCGCGTCCGACCAGTTCGCCGCGCGCCTGGCCAAGGTTGCCCGCCTGCGCGCCAGGTGGGCCAGGCGCGAGGACGTGACCTGCTATCGCGTCTATGACGCCGACCTGCCGGACTATGCGGTGTCCGTCGAGCTCTACGAGGGCTCCGAGACCCCGGGCCGCTGGCTGCAGGTGAGCGAGTACGCGCCGCCGCGCGGCGTGGACGCGGCGCTCGCTCGCCGCCGCCTGCTCGACGTGCTCGCCATCGCGCCGCGCGTGATGGGCGTGGCGCCCGAGGACGTGAGCCTGCGCGTGCGCACGCGCGCCCGGGGCGGCTCGCAGTACGCGCACGAGGCCCGCACCCCCGAGCGCGGCCCCCGCCGACGTGCCGACGCCACGCTGCCTGCCGGCGCGCACCTCGTGGACGAGGGCGGCCTCACCTTTGAGGTGAACTTCTCGGCACGCCTGGACTGCGGGATCTTCCTCGACCATCGCGAGACCCGCGCGCGCATACGCGAGATGATGAAGCAGACCCGCGGCTCCAAGCGCTTCCTCAACCTCTTCGCCTACACGGGCACGGCCACGGTCTACGCGGCCGACGGCGGTGCGCGCCACACCACCACGGTGGACCTCAGCCGCCCGAGCCTGGACTGGGCGCGGCGCAACATGGCCCGGAACGGCTTCGACGGTCCCGAGCACGAGTTCGTGCAGGCCGACGTCCTGAGCTGGGTGGGCGAGCAGCGCCACACCAAGAACCGCTGGGACCTCGTCTTCTGCGACGTGCCCACGTTCTCCAACTCGGCGCGCATGCGCAAGGCGTCCTTCGACGTGCAGCGCGACCACGTGGAGCTGGTCATCGGCGTCTCCCGGCTGCTGGTGCGCGGGGGACGTGCGATCTTCTCGTGCAACCTGCGCTCCTTCAGGCCGGACGTGGAGAGGCTCGCGCGCGCCGGCGTGGCGCTCGAGGACATCACGGCCGAGACCATCCCCGAGGACTTCTCGCGCAACCGCAAGGTCCACCATGCCTACGTGGTGACGCGCACGGGCCCGCCCGCCGCCGTGCGTGCCCCGTCCGCGTAGAGCAGGGCGGCGGCGCGGCGCGGCGAGGATAGAATCTCCTTATGTGTTTGTCGGCGCCGGAACCACGCGCCTCGAGTCGAAAATGGGGGATACGCTATGGACGCAACAACGGAAGCGAAGGTCAGGGCCTGGCAGGAGAGCGTCAGGGAGGCCGACCTCGCCGAGGAGCTGGCCGAGCTCATGAAGCCCGGCAACGAGGAGAGGCTCAACGACGCGTTCTATCGCGATCTCGCCTTTGGCACGGCCGGCCTGCGTGGCGTGCTCGGCGTGGGCACCAACCGCATGAACGTCTACGTGGTGGCCCAGGCGACCCAGGGCGTGGCGGACTACCTCAATGCCCACTACGACAACCCCACCCTCGCCCTCGCGCGCGACTCCCGCCTCAAGGGCGAGGACTTCCAGCGCGTGGTCGCCGGCGTCCTGGCGGCCAACGGCGTGCACGTCTACGTGTACCCGCGCATCGAGCCGGTGCCCACGCTCTCCTTTGCCGTGCGCCACCTGGGCACCTCCGCCGGCATCGTGCTCACGGCCTCGCACAACCCCGCGCCCTACAACGGCTACAAGGTCTACAACGACA
>CAZUOD010000069.1:0-6853 GCA_964621975.1 uncultured Atopobium sp. | reverse complement strand
CTTGCTCCGGCGGCCCTTTTGCGATGTCACCGACAAGAAGACGCACGTCCTTGCACGAGGGGCTGTTCCAGCCGGACGTCGCGCGCGAGGGGATGGAATGGTACGAGTAGGCGTCGTTGACGACGCTCCCGCCGACCGCAGGCGGCTCTGCGAGGCCCTGGCGCGCTTCGAGCGGGAGTCGGGCGTGGCGCTCGACGTGCGCGAGTTCGAGAGCGCCGGCGCCTACCTCGCCGAGAAGGGGACCCTGTTCGACATCCTCTACCTCGACATAGACATGCCAGGGATGTCAGGCATGGAACTTGCCGAGGTCATCCGCCAGTCGGATTCGGGCGTGGTCATCATCTTCTGCACGAACCTCCAGCAGTTCGCCGTCAACGGCTACCAGGTCTCGGCGCTCGGGTTCATTGTGAAGCCCATCGAGTGGTACACCTTCGAGCTCTTCCTGAGGCGCGCCCTCAGGGCCGTTGCCCTGCGCTCGGCCATGCGAAGGGCGGGCTCGGCCAAGCGCATAGCAGTGAGGGACGGGGCCGTGTCCCGGGTCGTCGACGTCTCGGACCTCGAGTTCGTGGAGGTCCGCAGGCACACCCTCCTCTACAGCGTGAGGAGCCGAGACACGGGTGCGCGGACCGTCCTTCGCACGCGGGGGACCATGCAGGCCGCTGTGGAAGAGCTCTCGCCCTGCGGCTTTTCGCGCTGCAGCGCGAGCTATCTCGTGAACCTCAGCCACGTCACGATGGTCGAGCGCATGAACGTGTACGTGGGTGACGAGGTCCTGCCCATCGGGCGGACCTTCAAGGCGCAGTTCAAGCGGGACTTTGCCCATCATCTCGCCACGAGGGGATGGGAGGGACCATGCTGATGGTCAGCGCGATCCTCTCGTGCCAGTTCGTCCTCGGGCTGGTCGTGGGATCTCTCCTCTTCGCCCCATGGCACGCCCGCCGCAGGCGCTTTGCCCTCCGTGCGGCCACGGGCCTCGCCTGCCTCGTCGGCGCCTCCGGGCTCCTGGGCGAGGGACCCATCCTCTCTTGGACGGCCCTCGCGATCATGACGTTTCTCGTGTTCCTGTGGGTGCTCCTCTGCTTCGAGTGTGACGCCGTCCGAACGATCTTCACGCTCACCTGCGGCTACACGGTGCAGCACATCACGAGCAAGCTCGTCTACATGGTGGTCATGTACCTCGGGTACACCAGAGGCTTCCCAGGCAACCCGGAGACGCTTCTTCTGCTCGTCGTGGCGAACCTCGTCGTGTGCGCCCCCCTCTATCGAGGCTTCACGCGCCCCTTCCTGCGCGAGGGGGAGCTCACGTTCAACCGCGTCCGGACGGTCCTGCTCGCCGCCCTCTTCCTCGTGGCCGCCATCTACCTGAGCTCGCTTCTCGAGGAGACCTTCGACATGGCCTCCCCCACCTACCTCGTCAGCTACCTGTGCCTGAGCAGCCTCTGCGTGCTGCTGGCCGTCACCGTCCTCTGCCTTGAGGTGACCAACTGCAGCGTCAAGCGCCTCGAGACCGAGAACAGCGTGCTGGAGCGCCTGCTCGAGGAGGACCGCGCGAGCTACGAGCGCGAGCGGCAGAACATGGAGCGGATAAACATCCGCTACCACGACCTCAAGCAGCAGTACGCCCATGCCCTTGCCGAGGAGCGAGACGAGCTCGAGAGCGAGATGAGAGAGCTGCGCCCCCTCTACCACACCGGCAACAAGGCCCTCGATGTCGTGCTGTCCCAGAAGACGGAGGCCTGCGAGGCCGTGGGCATCCAGCTCGTGTGCTCGGTCGATGGGTCAGCGCTCGCCGGCATGCGGAGCTACCATGTCTACTCCCTCTTCGGCAACGCGCTCGACAACGCCATCGAGTGCCTGTCGGCGGTGGAAGACGAGACCCGCCGTGTGGTCCGCCTCGACATGGGGCGCATCCGCGACATGGTCGTCATACGGGTGGAGAACTACACCCCCGCAGAGCCCATGGTGCGAGACGGCGCGCTGCTCACCACCAAGCGCGAGCCCGAGGGACATGGCTACGGCATGAAGAGCATCCGCAACGTCGCGGAGATGTACGGGGGCTCCGCCGAGTTCTTCGTCGAGGACCACGTCTTCCGGCTCGTGGTGACGCTGCCCCTCAAGAGCGTCGAGGGCACCCCCTGATGTGCGGATTGGGCCGCGCTTTCTGACATCTGTGCCACCCTCGTTGACCCTCCGGATCCCGGAGCCATACCGTTCCCCCACGAGCGCCCGTCGCGTCGCACGAGCGGCGACGGCTGGGGCGAACGCAAGGAATCTGGGAAGAAGGAGGTCACATGACCGAACGAAGAGCGCCACGAAACGTGACGCGACGCTGGCTCGGCGCGGCAGGCATCGGGGCCGTGCTCACGAGCCTGGCGGCATCGGGCACCACGATCGCCCTGGAGCAGGAGGGCGAGATCGACCACGCGCTCGGCGTGGGGGACTCGGCGTCCACATACGGCGGGTCCGAGTTCACCGATGACGGCTCCCTCAGCGACGAGGGGTTCTCGCGCTACATCGAGGCCGCCTACGAGTTCTGCGAGCGTGAGGAGGAGGAGGGCAGCATCCTGCTCTACAACAGGGAGGGCGCGCTGCCCCTCGCCGAGGGCGAGCGAAGCGTCACGGCCTTTGGCCGCGGCAGCATCGATCCCGTCTTCAGGAGCACCGCGGGAGGCTCGTCCACGAACCTCGACTACCAGAAGACGCCGGTCGACGCGCTCAGGGACGCAGGCTTCAGCGTGAACGAGACCCTGATCAGCGCATACGAGAGCGCCTCGGCCCCTGCGGACAGGACCGTGAGCAGCGTGGGCGAGTACGACCCGTCCGTCTTCAGCGACGAGGTCATCGCCTCCTTCTCCGACCACTCCGACGTTGCCATAGTCACCCTCTCGCGCTTTGCCACCGAGGGGCAGGACCTCGCCATGTCCAACGACTCCGGCAAGCGCATGCTGGAGCTCGACGACAACGAGCGCGCCATCTTCGAGGCCATCCAGGACTCCGGGGCCTTCGGCAAGGTGGTCGTGCTGCTCAACTCGGTCTTTGCCTTCGAGCTGGGCTGGCTCGAGGAGTACGGCGTGGACGCGGTGCTCTGGGTGGGAAACCCCGGCTTCTACGGGATGCCGGGCGCCGTGCGCGTGCTCACCGGCGAGGTCAACCCCTCCGGGCACGCGCAGGCCACCTTCGTGGCCCACTCGCTCTCCGCGCCCTCGGCGGAGAACTTCGGCCTGCACTCCTTTGACTACCAAGGCCGGGAGGCCCGGGCGGCGGGCGACAGCTTCGTCAGCTACAACGAGGGCATCTACGTTGGCTACCGCTACTACGAGACCCGCTACGAGGACTGCGTCCTCGGCCAGGGCAACGCAGACTCCCAGGCCGGCGTGCGCGCCTCCTCCTCCGGCTGGAGCTATGCCGAGGAGGTCTGCTTCCCGTTCGGCTTCGGTCTCTCCTACACCACCTTCGAGTACGCGCTCGACGAGCTCTCCCATGACTCCGCGACCGACACCTTCACCGCCACGGTGAGCGTGACCAACACCGGCAGCGTGGACGGCAAGGCGAGCGTGCAGCTCTACGTGCAGTCCCCCTACACGGACTACGACCGCCAGAACGGCATCGAGAAGTCCGCGGTGCAGCTCATCACCTATGCCAAGGTGGACGTGGCGGCCGGCGACACCGAGACCGTGGAGCTCGAGTTCGACGGCTACCTGCTCGCCACCTATGACTCGAAGGGCGCCCGCGGCTACGTCCTGGACGCAGGCGACTACTACTTCGCCGTGGGCAACGGTGCCCACGAGGCCCTGAACAACATCCTCGCGCTCAAGTGCGGCGAGGAGGTCGAGGGCCTGCTCGTGGACCACAACGGCGACCCGGCCACCACCAACGTCGGCGCGGCCCAGGTCTGGGTATCCGAGAACGACGAGGCGGACACCGAGACCTACCGCCAGTCCCCCTACAGCGCCGAGGTGGAGGTCACCAACACCTTCGACGACGCCGACCTCAACTACTGGGCGAACTCCGACGAGCAGATCACCTACCTCTCGCGCAGCGACTGGGAGGCCACCTACCCCACGACCGTCTCCACCCTCACCGTCAGCGACGAGATGTACGAGGGTCTGGACATGCAGTTCTACGAGAAGGCCGCCGACGCCAAGAGCGTCTCCGACTTCGAGCTGGGCGTGGAGCTCGACGAGAAGATCGACTTCCTCGACATGAAGGACGTGGAGTTCGACGACCCCAAGTGGGACGAGTTCCTCTCGCAGCTCACCATGGACGACCTGCTGCTCAACATGGGCGATTCCAAGGGCATCAAGACCGTCAAGGCGGTCAACAAGCCCGGCTGCACCATCGTCGACGGGCCGGAGGGCATGAACGGCCAGTTCAAGTATGGCGACCGACGCAACTGCACCGGCTGGGCGACCCTCTCGGTGGTCGCGGCGAGCTGGGACCCCGACCTGCAGTACCGCTTTGGCCAGATGTACGGCGAGGACGCGCTCTACGCCTCGATCCCCATCGCCTACGCCCCCGCAACCGACATCCTGCGCTCCCCCTACTCGGGACGCACCTCCGAGTATTTCTCGGAGGACCCGATGCTGAGCTACCACGCATCCAAGAGCGTCATCTCGGGCATGCGCAGCAAGGGCCTCATCGGCACGATCAAGCACTTCTTCCTCAACGAGCAGGAGGCGGGAAGGCAGGGCATCGCGACCTTCGCCAACGAGCAGTCCATCCGCGAGATATACATCCGCGCCTTCGAGGGCACGCTCGCCGCGGGCGAGTCGCTGGGCGTCATGACCGCCTACAACCGCATCGGCCTCATGTACGCGGCCGCGAGCCAGGGAATCCAGCACATCCTGCGTGACGAGTGGGCCTACGGCGGCTTCATCATCGACGACGCCCTCACCGCGTCGGAGTACTCCTCCGCGGCCGAGATGCTCATGGCCGGAAACAACATCTTCTGCCTCGACACGGCACGCCCCACCGAGGTGGGCGAGCTCATCACCTCGACCGACGACGGCGACCTGCTCGAGAAGGTCATCGAGTCCAACCACTACATCTACTACGTCATGCTCCAGTCCTCCATGGGCACCCTCTCGTCCGACACGGTGGTCTCGGACTCCATCTCGTGGTGGAAGGCGGCGCTCTACGGGGTCGACGGCGTGCTCGCGGCCCTCACCGTGGGTGCGGCCGCCATGTACGGGCTGCACGCCTACACGAGCGTGCTTGATAGGGACAAGGGCGACCCCGGCCGAGGCTCAAGCGGCAGCGGTGACCTTGTCGAGAAGAACTAGCGGAGGTGCGGCAGATGCTGAATGAACGTAAGACGGGCAGGGGGCTCGACGGCCTGCTCTGCCTGATCGCGGCGCTCGTGGCGCTCGTGACGGCCGTGGTGTTCTTCGTGACGCAGGCCGACGCCGCGCCGCTCGGCCACACGGGCATCGTGCCCGGCGTCGCGCTCGTGGCAGGCGTCGTGGTCTCGGTGGCGCTCCGGCTGGTCCCGGTGCGCTTCGGGGCCCTCGTGCAGACCGTGGTGTACTGCGTCGCGCTCTACCTCTTCGTGACGCAGCTCTACCTGGTGTTTGCCGACGTGATCAACCAGGTGACCTATGCCGGCGGCAACGCGGGCCTGTGCGTCTTCTACATGGCAGGCGCCCTCCTGAGCTGCGTGCTGTGCGCGGTGGCCTGCTTCTTCGAGCGGCCGGTGAGCGCGGAGGAGCGTAGGGCCTCCAGGCGCCGTCTGCCCGTCGTGGTCATACTGGTGGCGGTCCTGGCGGCTGGCATCGGCTACGTGGCCCTTGAGTCCGGCTCCCAGGACACGGGTTCCGACGGCAGCCAGGTGGACTCCTCCGAGCCGGCCTCGATGTCCTATGCGGACAACGAGTTCGTCGACATGACCATTGACGAGCTTGTCGCCACCTCGCGCACCGATTGGGAGGCGAAGGAGACCGCAGGTGATGTCGTCTACTTCTTCGAGGGCCAGTACACCGAGGGCTTCGGCACGATCGTCGACCCGGCGTGCCTGGACATGTACCTCTGCGCGGACGGCTCCATGTACGGCTCGCTGAGCGGCCCCGACACCTCCGTCGCCTCTGGCGTCACCTACGTCTACGGGTACTGGTACACCGTCGACGAGAGCGGTGAGGAGAACTTCGTCATCCACCTCACGGGAACCCAGGGCTCTGACGGCTCCACCCGCGCCACCAACACCGACGGCGGCGAGGATGCGGACATCCACATCTTCGATACCGACCACGGTGACTACAGCTGGGAGGCGAGCTTTAGCCTGGGCCTCTACGGCGGCTACATGACCCGCAACATAAACATCTACGGTCAGGTCTACTCGCCTGCCCAGAGCATCGAGGTCGACGCCTCGGGACTCTCGACCCTCTACACCGGGGACTCCTTCGACCCCGCCGCGCTCACCATCACCGTGGTCCGCGCGAGCGGCTCCACCGAGACCATCTGGGGAGGCCGTGTGAGCTTCAGCGGCTATGACACGAACGTCTCGGGCACCCAGACGCTGACGGCCTCCTTCCTCGGCGCCTCGACGACTTTCGAGATTGACGTGGAGGAGCTCGTCGCGGACACCTACACGGGGACCTATGGCCTCGTCAGCGGGGACGCGGTCACGGAGACCGAGGTCAGCCTCGTGGTGGACTACTCCCATATGACCGTGACCATAACCGCGGCAGACGGCTCGGCATCGGTCACCGGGACCATCGTCGAGGTGGGCGACGGCTCCCTCACGCTCAGCGTCAACGGCAGCGACTCGATCGTGGCCACGCTTGAGGGATCGGGCGATGCCCAGACGATCACGATTCCCGCGCACACGGAGGTCGTGAGCAACTACTACACGGGTACC
>CAZUOD010000068.1:0-7020 GCA_964621975.1 uncultured Atopobium sp. | reverse complement strand
CGCCTGCTCATCTGCGCGGCCTTCGCGCCGGGGACGACCGACATCGACTGCTCGACCTCCTCGGAGGACATCGACGCCACCATCGGCTGCCTCGAGGCGCTCGGCGCGCGCATCGCGCGCACGAGGCGGGGCTTTCGCGTGGTGCCCGTGCGCGGCACCTCTGCCTCGGGCAACGTGCCCGAGCCGTCCGCGGGCGCGCTGCTCGACTGCGGGGAGTCCGGCTCCACCCTGCGCTTCCTGCTGCCCGTCGTGGCCGCCCTCGGCCGCGGCGCCAGCCTCACGGGGCGCGGTCGGCTGCCCGAGCGGCCGCTCTCCCCGCTCTACGAGGAGCTCGTCGCCCATGGGGTGTCCCTCTCGCCGCAGGGCCGGATGCCGCTCGAGGTCTCAGGGCGGCTGCGCCCGGGGCGCTTCTCGCTGCCGGGCGACGTCTCCTCGCAGTTCGTGAGCGGCCTTCTCATGGCGGCCCCCCTCATGGGCGGGCCCGTCGAGGTCGTGGTGGCCGAGCCCGTGGAGTCCCGCCCCTACATCGACCTCACCGTCTCTGTGCTCGGCCGCTTCGGGGTGGAGGTCACAGAGTCGGGCTCGGCGACGCCCGCGGGCGGCCCCGCGCGCTCCCTCGTGGTCTCCTCGCCGCGCGGCCTTGCCGGCCCCGGCAGGCTCAGCGTGGGCGGCGACTGGTCAAACGCCGCCTTCTGGCTCGCGGCGGGCGCGATCGGCGGCGCGGGCGTGCGCGTCTCGGGCCTCGACCCGTCGAGCGCCCAGGGGGACCGCCAGGTCCTCGGCGCGCTCTCGCTGATGGGGGCCCGCGTGGGACGCTCCGCCGACGGCGCCTCGTGCGCGCCGGATCGCCTGCGCGGCCGCGACGTCGACGTGAGCTCCTGCCCTGACCTCGTGCCCCCGCTCGCGGCCGTGGCGGCCGTGGCCGAGGGGGCCACGCGCTTCACGGGAGCCGCACGCCTGAGGATCAAGGAGTCCGACCGCCTCGCCACCGTCTCGGCCGCCGTCCGCGCGCTCGGCGGCAGCGCCGAGGAGACCCCCGACGGCCTCGTCATCGAGGGCCGCCCGGGACTTCCCGGGGGCACCGTCGACGCGGCCGGGGACCACCGCATCGCCATGATGGCCGCCGTCCTCGCCACCCGGTGCGCCGGGCCCACCACCATCGTGGGCGCCGAGTGCGTGGCCAAGTCATACCCCGCCTTCTTCGAGGACCTCTCCTCGCTCGGCGGGACGCTCAGGAAGGAGAGCTGATGCCCTCGACCCTCGGGACCACGCTCAGGGTCACCGTCTTCGGCCAGTCCCACTCCCCCGCCGTGGGGTGCGTGGTGGAGGGCCTTCCCGCCGGCATGCCCGTCGACCAGGAGGCCCTCGCCGCCTTCGTCGCGCGCCGGGCCCCCGGGCGCGACCCCTGGTCGACGCCGCGCGCCGAGGCGGACATCCCGCGCATCGTGAGCGGCCTCAACCCGCGCGGGGAGACCTGCGGGGCGCCGCTCGCCGCGATCATCGAGAACACCAACACGCGCTCGCGCGACTACGACAACCTCCGTGCCGTGCCCCGCCCCGGCCACGCCGACCTCACCGCCTGGGCCAAGTGGCACGGCGCCCAGGACGTGCCGGGCGGCGGGCACTTCTCGGGGCGGCTCACGGCGCCGCTGTGCGTCGCCGGCGCGCTCGCCCTGCAGTGGCTCGCCGGCCAGGGCGTGCGCGTGGCCGCCCACGTGGCCGAGGTCGCGGGCGTGAGGGACGTGCCGCTCTCGGCGCTCGACAACTCGCCGGAGTCGCTTCGCGAGCTCGCCCGGCAGATGGACGCCCTCGCCGACGGCCGGTCCGTGCCCGCCATCGACGAGGAGGCCGGCGAGCGCATGGTCGAGGCCGTCATGGCCGCCCGCGCCGAGCGCGACACCGTGGGGGGCGTCGTGGAGTGCGTCGCCACCGGGCTTCCCGCCGGCGTGGGCGCGCCGATGTTCGACGGCATCGAGAACGTCATGGCCCGCGCGCTCTTCGGCATACCGGCCGTCAAGGGCGTGGAGTTCGGGCGCGGCTTCGCCGTCGCGCGCATGCGCGGCACCGAGAACAACGACCCCTACGAGGTGCGCGACGGCGCCTGCGTGCCGCGCACGAACAACGCCGGCGGCATCCTGGGCGGCATCACCACGGGCGCGCCCGTGCTCGTGCGCTGCGCGGTCAAGCCGATCTCGAGCGTGATGGTCGAGCAGGACTCCGTGGACCTCACCACGATGGAGCCCGCCCGCCTCACGGTCCACGGCCGCCACGACACGACGGCGGTCCTGCGCGCCGTCCCCGTGGTGGAGGCCGTCTGCGCCCTCGCCGTCGCGGACGCCCTGCTCTCGTGGCCGCAGGAGCCTGAGCGAACGTCTGGGTGAAGGAGGTCACATGCCTGAGCTTTCCGAGCTGAGACAGCAGATAGACGCCATAGACGCCGAGGTGTTCCGGCTCTTCGCCGAGCGCGCCGGTCTGGCCGAGGGCGTGGCCGCCTACAAGCGCGACCACGGGCTCGCCGTCTTTGACCCCGCCCGCGAGCGCGCCAAGGTGGCGGACGCCGCCGCCCGCGTGCCCGACGACCTCGCCACCTACGCCCAGGTGCTCATGGAGCTCCTCATGGAGGCCTCGCGCTCGCGCCAGCACGCGCTTCTCGGCGACACGGCCGATGACGCCACGCTCGCCCAGATCGCTCGGGCACGCGCCACCACGCCCGAGCTCTTCCCGCGCGCGGCGCGCGTGGCCTGCCAGGGCGTGGAGGGCGCCTACTCGCAGATCGCCGCCGAGAGGATCTTCCGCCACCCCCAGATCAGCTACTCGACCACCTTCGACGGGGTCTTCTCCTCCGTCGAGCAGGGCCTGGCCGACTACGGCGTGCTGCCCCTCGAGAACTCCACCGCCGGCTCGGTCAACCAGATGTTCGACCTCATGATGGAGCACTCCTTCTACGTGGTGCGCACGACGCGCGTCAAGATCGACCACAACCTGCTCGCCAGGCCCGGCGCCTCCCTCGCGGGGGTCCGCGACATCTACAGCCACGAGCAGGCCATCAACCAGTGCGCCGAGTTCCTCTCGGGGCTTCCCGACGTGCGCGTGCACGTCTGCGAGAACACGGCCGTGGCGGCCAAGCGCGTGGCCGAGTCCGGTCGCCCCGACGTGGCGGCCCTCTCGTCTCGCCCCTGCGCCTCGCTCTACGGGCTCGAGGTGCTCTGCACGAGCGTCCAGGACCGTGACAACAACTACACGCGATTCGCCTGCATCTCCAAGGACCTCCAGGTCTTTCCCGGCGCTGACAGGACCTCGCTCATGATCGTCCTGCCCCACTCCCCCGGCGCCCTCTACAAGCTGCTCTCCAAGTTCTACGCCCTCGACATCAACATCCTGAAGCTCGAGAGCCGCCCCATCCCCGAGCGCGACTTCGAGTTCATGTTCTACTTCGACATCGACTGCCCCGTGGCGGCGCCGGAGTTCTCCTCGCTCATGGGCACCCTCTCGAGCCTGTGCCAGAGCTCGCGCTACCTCGGCAGCTACGCGGAGGTGCTCTGATGGCGGGTCGGCAGCACGAGGCGCCCTTCGGCCTGCTCGGGCGCCACCTCGCGCACAGCTGGTCCCCCAAGATCCATGAGAGGATGGGGTCGGCCCCCTTCGAGCTCATCGAGCTCGAGCCCGATGAGGTGGCCCCCTTCGTGCGCGAGGGCTCCTGGCGCGGCCTCAACGTCACCATCCCCTACAAGCGAGACGCCGCCGAGCTCGCCGACGAGAGGAGCTCGCGCGTCGAGCGCCTCGGCGTGGCCAACACGCTCGTGCGCCGCCCCGACGGCACGATCTTTGCCGAGAACACCGACGTGCTCGGCTTTGCCTGGATGCTCCAGCGCTTCTGCGCGCGCGAGCTCGGGCGCGACGCCCGGGCGGCGCTCAGCGGCAGGAAGGCCCTCGTGCTGGGGAGCGGCGGCGCCTCGAGGGCCGTGCGCTGCGCGCTCGAGGACGAGGCCGGGGCGCACGTCGTCACCATCTCGCGCAGCGGGGAGGAGACCTACGAGGGCCTGGTCGAGCGCCATGCGGACGCGGCGCTCGTGGTCAACACCACGCCCGTGGGGATGTACCCCGCGTGCCCGGCAAGCCCGCTCGCCGACGAGACGCTCGAGGGGCTGGGCGAGCTCCTCGGCGTGCTCGACGTCGTCTACAACCCCCGCCGCACCGGCATCTGCCTGGCCGCAGAGCGCCTCGGCGTGCCCTCCGAGAGCGGCCTTGCCATGCTCGTCGCCCAGGGGCTGCGCTCGAGCGAGCTCTTCCAGGGCCGCAAGCTCGACGAGTCCCTCATCGCCGAGACGGAGGCGGAGCTGGCCGCACAGACCGAGAACGTCGTCCTCATCGGCATGCCCGGGGCCGGCAAGACGAGCTGCGGGCAAGAGCTCGCCCGGCTCCTGGGCCGCCCCTTCATGGACGTCGACGACGAGATCCGCGCCACGCTCGGCAGGGACGCCGCCCAGATCATCCGCGAGGAGGGCGAGGAGGCCTTCCGCGCCGTGGAGACCGAGGTCACGGCCACCTGCGGCTCGCTCTCAGGGGCGGTCGTCGCCTGTGGCGGCGGCGTGGTCACCCGCCCCGAGAACTACGACCTCATCCACCAGAACGGCCGCATCGTCCTTCTCGACCGCCCGCTCGAGGAGCTGAGCGTCACGGGCCGCCCGGTGTCCCAGGAGCGCGGCGTGGAGCGCCTCGCGCGGGAGCGCATGGGGCTCTACCGCGCCTGGGCCGACGTGGTCGTGCGCACGACAGGATCCGCAGCGAGCGACGCCGCCCTCGTGCGCAGGCTGCTCGGCCTCTGAGGCCCTGCGCCGGGCGCCTTTCGCCGCTCCGTTCGGCGGTGAGCGTCGGGCGCGCCCACCCGCTACGTATACTGTCCATCCAGACAATCAGAGGTTATAGCGTGAGATGGCTGAGTGGGACGGGGCCCTGGCTCGCGATTCGATGACGAAGGGGATCGCGTTGTGGACAGAAGACAGATAGCGGAGGAGGTCCTCGCCGCGGTCGGCGGTCGGGACAACGTCACGGGAAACGACATCTGCATGACCCGTCTGAGGATCATCACCGAGAACCCCTCCCTCATCGATACGGAGCAGCTCTCCTCGGCCCACGGCGTGCTCGGATTCGTGCAGCGCGGGACGAACGGCATCGAGGTCGTCTTCGGGCCCGGGAAGGTCGAGGGCGTCCACGAGGAGCTCGTCGAGCTCACGGGCATCGACTCCTCCGAGGATGCCTTCGACGGCACGCTCGGCCTCTCGAGGGGCACCTCGCTCCACGTGCACATCACCCCCAACCCGCTGCGCGCCGCCGCCCTCTCCCAGCACGGGGCGAGCGAGGGCGCGCGGGACGACGAGGAGCGCGCGAGCGTCGAGGACCTCGTGAGCCTGCTCGACGACATGGACCAGGAGGACGCCGCCGCGCCCGAGGAGGACGCCGAGACACAGGACGGGGCCGGGCGGCGCGTGCTCGTGCTCAACGGGCCCAACATCAACATGCTCGGCATCCGCGAGCCCGACATCTACGGTCACGACTCCTACCAGTCGCTCCTGCGCACCTGTCACGAGGCGGCGCGCGAGGCGGGCTTCGACGCCTGCACGTGCTTCCAGTCGAACCACGAGGGTGACCTCATAGACGCCATCCAGGACGCCTACGGCAGCTACGCGGGCATCGTCTTCAATCCCGGCGCCTACACGCACACCTCGATCGCCATCCTCGACGCGGCACGGGCCGTGGAGCTACCCATGGTCGAGGTGCACATCTCCAAGGTGGACGAGCGCGAGGGCTTCCGACAGGTCTCCTACATCCGAGCCGCCTGCTTCGAGACGATCAGCGGCATGGGCGTCGAGGGCTACCGCAAGGCCATCCACGACCTCGCGGCGCATCTCGGCATGTGAGGCCGCCCCTCACGCCACGCGAGCCCTGCGCTACCGACAGCTCCAGACGGCTCCCTCGGTGCAGATGAGGTCGACGGCGACGTCGTGGGCATCGTGCGGGAGCGGGTTCGAGGAGAGCTGCGAGACGCGCGCGAGGCCGATCTTCTCCCCCGGATAGAACGCGAGGAAGCGGTCGTAGTAGCCGCCGCCGTACCCCACGCGGTGCCCCTCCGCATCGAAGACGAGCCCCGGGACGAGGCAGACCGAGCCCACGAGATCAGGGACGACGGGAAGCTCGGGCGCGCTGTCGGGTGGCTCGGGAAGCCCGTGCGCACCGGGCGCCAGCTCGGAGAGCGAGGAGATCTCGCAGAAGCACATCACCTTGAGCTCGGGGTCACAGCGCGGCACCGCCACGCGACGGCCCTCGGCGAGCAGCGTCTCGATGATCGAGCGGGTGTCCACCTCGGCGCCGCACGAGACGTAGCTGAGCACGACCGGGGCCTCCCGCACGACGTCGAGGGCCAGAAGGGAGCGACGGATGGCCGCGTCGGAGACTGCGCGGGACGCGGGCGCCAGGGTGCGCCGGACGCGAAGGTAGTTGCTCCTGAGGGAGGACTTGTCGGCGTCCGTACCGTATGAGCTTGCCACCGGGCCTCCCATCGACTGTGCGGGCTCGCCCTATCTTAACAGGGTTTCACGGCAGTCCCCACCCACGCTCGGCCGCTTTGCCGTACCATGGGAGACCGACTGACGATAGGACGCGCGGGCGCGCGGTGACAGAAAGCGGGGACACCATGCCCAACGAGGGAAGCTACGAGGCGGCGCTCAGGCGCAGCGACGAGGTCCGGGCCGACCTCACGGTCAACCCCGAGGCCTACACGATGCTCACCGGCGACCGGCCGACGGGCCGCCTGCACCTCGGGCATTACTTCGGCACGCTCGTCGAGCGCGTGCGCCTCCAGGACATGGGCGTGCGCACCAACGTCCTCATCGCCGACTACCAGGTCATCACCGACCGCGACACCACCGAGCACATCCGTGACAACACCTACAACATGGTCATCGACTACCTCGCCTGCGGGATGGACCCCGAGAGGTCCACGATCTTCGCGCACTCGGCCGT
>CAZUOD010000067.1:0-7035 GCA_964621975.1 uncultured Atopobium sp. | reverse complement strand
GTGCTCGACGAGCGCGACGAGAAGATCGGCTACAAGATCCGCGAGGCGCGCTCCAAGGACCGCCCGCCCTACATGCTCATCCTCGGCGAGAAGGAGGTCGAGGCGGGCAACGTCTCCGTGCGCGACCGCACCAACGAGACGCACGCTCGCGACCTCGACGAGTTCATCGCCGACGTCCGCGCGGAGATCGCCGAGCGCCGCTAGCGATGGGCGAGGGGGAGCCGCACCTACAGGGAGCGTCAGCGGCCGAGGTCGCGGGCGCCCTCGGCATGGACGCGCTGCTCGGGCTCTCGTCTCGGCTGGGGCGGGAGCGCTGGCGCGCCGTGTCGGATGCGGCGCAGGTCGTGGCCTGCTACCTCGCGTGCCACCCACGGGTCGCGCAGGTCCGCTACCCGGGCCTCAGGGATGACCCCGACTTCGACCTCGCCGCTCGCACGCTCGTGGGCGGCTTCGGCCCGCGCGTGGCGTACCGGGTCGCGGCCGAGCGCGACTGGCGCCTCTGGGAGGCCGACGGACGCGACGCCCGCGACCAGGTCATGGAGCTGGAGACGACCCTGCTGTAGGCCCCGCGCCCGTTGCTCGAACCAGGCTCTGGCAAATATGCTGGTTCCGGACGCTTTGGCGAGAAGAACCGTCCGGAACCAGCACGTTTGGCGCCGGATGCCAGCCGGGCGCCGGCTCTGTCATGTCGGGGTCTGGTGTCGGGTCGACCTACAGGACCTCCACCGAGGCATCGGCGCAGTTCTTGAGGAAGTGCTCGGGCAGCTCGCCGTCGGACACCACCACGTCCACGTCGGACAGGCCGCACACGCGGAAGGTGCTGCGCCGCCCGGCCTTGGAGGAGTCCATGAGCACCACGGTCTTCTCGGCACGCGCGATGAGGGCGCGCTTGAGGGCCGCCTCCTCATCCGAGCCGCAGGCGAAGCCTGTGGCGGACTGGTAGGAGGTCACGCCCAGGAAGAGCAGGTCAAAGCTCAGCGAGCCCACGTCCTCGATCGTCTTGGACCCGTTGAGGCTCATGCTGTAGCGGTTGAGGTTCCCGCCCACCATGATGCAGCGCGCCCGCTCGAGCCGCGCGAGCTCGGCCGCGCAGGTGAGGCTGTTGGTGAAGACGATCAGCCGGTCGTCGGCGAGCTCGCGGGCGAGCAGGGTGGTGGTGGAGCCGGAGTCGAGAAAGAGCGTGCTGTCCGGGCGCACGAGGCCCAGGGCCTTGCGGGCGATGACGGTCTTGGCCTCGACGTTTCTCGTCGAGCGGTTGAGCAGGAGGTCGTCCGTTCCCACCACGAACTCGACCGAGCGCGCGCCGCCATGGGTGCGCACGATGCGCCGGGCCTCGTCGAGGGCCTTGAGGTCGGTGCGCAGCGTCATCTCGGAGACGTCCGGGAAGGCCTTCTTGAGCTGGCCGAAGGTCACGTTGCCCTCGGCGGTGACGAACTGCGCCACGGCCTCGCGGCGCTGCCTCATGTTGGTGGTCATGGCCCTGCCTTCCCTTGCCCTTCCTGCCATCTTAGCGCGAAGGCCCCGTCCGTGCCCATGCGCGGACGGGGCATGACGGCCTGGTCGTGCGTGCTGGCTAGGCCCAGTTCTCGAGGAGGTAGCGCTCGGCGGCGGGGCACCACAGGCCGCGGTTGGCCTCGACGATGTCGGCCAGCCCGGCGAAGCGCTCGTCCTCGGCGGCGTGCGCGCGCAGGTCGGAGAGGGCGACGAGCGGCATGCTCACGTGCGTGTAGATGAGCTTCTTGCCGCCCGGGATCTTCGGCAGCGCGAGCGTGGTCTCGGCCGCGGCGTCAAGGCCGCCCACGTGGGTCACCATGACGGCCGGGTCGATCCTTCCCGCCGCCGTGAGCTCGAGCGACTCGATCTCGTCGGCGGTGTTGCCGCCGGTGGTGCCCATGACGTGCGTGGAGTTGTAGTGCACGTCGTAGAAGTTCATGGGTGCCGAGAAGTCCTTGTCGGTGGGGCCGGCGAAGAAGTTGAGGCAGCCGTCGCGGCCGAGGATGGCGGCCGAGAGCGTCACCACGGGGGCCACCGGCGCGTAGCAGAGCACGTCGTCAAAGCCCGTGCCACCGGAGACCTCGCGCAGGGCGGCCACCTGGTCCTCGTAGAGCCCGTTGTTGATGAAGACGAGGTCGATGCCCGTCTCGGCCTTGACCTCCTCGGGTGGGAAGAGCACCGCGGCGCGGTCGAGGCGGTCCTGGTCGATGTCGGCCACCATCACGAGCGAGGGGCGGCGGTCGCAGTGCAGCGCGTAGGTGAGCGCGCCCAGGCCCATGGGGCCCGCGCCGGCCACGATGGCGAGCTTGCCGCCCTCGCGGATGCCCATCTCGTGGGTGTAGACGCCCATCTGGGTGTGGTAGGCGGCGTGGAAGGCGCCGATCGAGCAGCTCATGGGCTCGGCAAGCGACGCCTGGTAGTAGGCCTCGCCGGTGTACTCGAGCAGGCAGCCGCACTCCATGACCTCGGCCGGCAGGATGCAGTAGGTGGCGTCGCCGCCGCAGAACTCGTAGGAGTAGCCCGGGCTCCACATGGTGCCCTTGTAGTTGAGCGCCGGCTGGATGGTGAACTTCATGCCGGGGCGGAAGCGGTCGGCCCACGCGGAGCCCACCTCCACGATGTCGCCGGCGAACTCGTGGCCCATGATCGCGGGGTGCTCGGCCACGTCGTCATGGACGCGCTTGTGCTCCACGCCAAGGGTGGCGCACTTGTAGGTTGACATGCAGATGCTGTCCGAGACGACCTTCACGAGCACCTCGTCGTCCTTGATCGGGGGAAGCTCGAACTCGTCGAGACGAAGGTCGCCTGCTGCGTGGAGGCGGACCGCCTTTGCCTTCATGACTCATCCTTTCATGTGCTGGTTTGACGTGCTGGCTTGGGGCTTGCCGGGTGTGGTGCCGAACGTCTGGCACCGGGACCTAGGGCTCGAAGACCGTCACCTGGTCGAGCAGCGAGTCCACGAGGGAGCGCTCGGCCGCTTGGGTGCCTGCCTGCATGACGTTGGCCGCGCCCGTCGCCATGGCGAGGCGCATCGTCTCCTCGAGGGACAGCCCCTCCTCGAGGGCGAGGGCGAGCGCGGCCACGACGGAGTCGCCCGCACCCACCGTGGAGCCGACCTCGACCTTGGGCGAGCGGGCGCAGAGGACGTGCTCGGCGTCGACGGCCACGGCGCCCCGGCCGCCCATCGAGACCACGACGAGCCCCACGCCGCGTCCGACGAGCCTGCGAGCCTCGGCGATGACGTCCTGCTCGTCGGCGAGCTCGCGGCCGCAGATGCGCCCGAGCTCGACCTCGTTGGGCTTGGCGAGGTAGGGGAGCGCCTCGAGGCCCCTTGCGAGCGGCTCGCCGTCGGCGTCGAGAAAGACCCGCGCCCCGGTCGCCGTGCAGGCCCGCGCCCAGGTGGCGTAGGTGTCTGTCGCCGCGCCCGCGGGCAGGCTTCCCGAGAGGACCACGATGTCGCTGGGGGAGAGCGCGGCCACGAGCGCATCGAGCATCTGCGCGAGCGTCTCGGGCGAGGCCTTCGGCCCGGGCTCGTTGATGTCGGTGTGCGTGTCGAGCACCGGGTCCACGACCTTGAGGTTGGTGCGCGTCTCGCCTGCGGCCGCGAAGGGCCACACGTCGATGCCGGCCTCCGCGAGCATCCCCTCGACCTGCTGGCCCGTCTGCCCGCCGAGAAGCGCGAGCGCGCGGCTCTTCCCGCCGAGCTTGGCCAGCACCTTGGAGACGTTGATGCCCTTGCCGCCGGCATCCTGCCTGAGCTCGGCAACGCGGTTCACCGCGTCCACCTCAAACCTCGGGACCGTGACCGTCTTGTCGAGCGCCGGGTTGAGCGTGACGGTGTATATCATCGGCACTCCTCTCCTCTGTGTCGCTTGGTTCTCTCGATACTGTTGAAACGAAAGTCATGGTTATCATAACGACGAGAAAGAACCTGTCAACGAAGCCGCAAGATTGGTGCCACAAAAGACCGTCTGCGGCAAGAATCCTACCGTTCATCCTGATTATCGCCGTAACAATCGAAGCTATCGAAACAACAGCTTAGTATCGGAATCGTTGAAACGAAAGTCACATGGCCTCGGCCATCCCGTTCAACGCCCACGGCCCGTGCGCGGGCCAGGAAAGGAGGGACCAATGTCACTGCGAGACGGTCTCTCGAGGTTCGGCAAGTTCCTCAGCGGCATGGTGATGCCCAACATCGGCGCCTTCATCGCCTGGGGCTTCCTCACGGCCATCTTCTCGGCGAGCGGCTGGTTCCCCAACGAGTCCTTCGCCGAGATGACGACCCCCATGCTCAACTACCTGCTCCCCATCCTCATCGCCGCCCAAGGGGGATACCTCGTCGGCGGTGACCGCGGGCGCATCGTCGGGCCCATCGCCGTCATCGGCTGCATCGTCGGCGCGCCCGACTACCCCATGCTCATGGGCGCCATGCTCATGGGTCCCTTCGCCGGCTGGGTCATCAAGATGTTCGACCGCGTCATGCAGGATCGCACGCCCTCGGGCTTCGAGATGCTCGTCGAGAACTTCTCGCTCGGCATCATCGGCATGCTGCTCGCGATGTTCGGCTACGTGGTCATAGGCCCTGTCATGTCGACCATCCTCGCGCTGCTCACGGTCGGCGTGCAGGTGCTCATAGACCACGGCCTCATGCCCCTGCTCGCGATCTTCATCGAGCCCGCCAAGGTGCTCTTCCTCAACAACGCCATCAACCACGGCATCTTCACCCCCATCGGCCTCACGCAGGTCCAGGAGACCGGCCGCTCGATCATGTACATGCTCGAGGCCAACCCCGGTCCCGGCCTCGGCGTGCTTCTCGCGTACTGCCTCTTCTGCAGGGACAGGAAGACCCGCCAGTCCGCTCCCGGCGCGGTGATCATCCACTTCTTCGGCGGCATCCATGAGATCTACTTCCCCTACGTGCTCATGAACCCCAAGATCATCATCGCCCCCATCCTGGGCAACATGGCCGCCATCGCGTGGTTCGGCCTCATGGGGTCGGGCATGGTGGCGCCGGCCTCGCCCGGCTCGATCATCGCCTTCATCAGCATGACCCCGCCCGAGTGCATGTTCTCCAACATCGCGGGCGTGGCCATCGCGGCGGGCGTCTCGCTGCTCGTGGCCGCCCCCATCGTGCGCGCCTCGAGCGCGCGGGACATCGAGCGGGCCGGTGAGCGGGTGCGCGAGATGAAGGGCACCGCCGAGGCGGCCGTGATCTCCGACACCGAGAACGGCCTCGTTGTCTTTGCCTGCGACGCCGGCATGGGCTCGTCTGCCATGGGGGCCACGCGCTTCCGCAACCGCATCAAGGCCGAGCGCCCGGACCTCACCGTGCGGCACTCGAGCGTGGACACCGTGCCCGCCGAGGCGGACATCGTGGTCTGCCAGCGCGTGCTCTCGGAGCGTGCCCGCAAGAGCGCCCCACAGGCCCAGATCGTCACCATCGACAACTTCCTCGACGACCCCGCGCTCGACTCGCTCTACGACGCGCTCACCAGGCTGACCCGCGCCGCCGAGCTCATCGAGCCCGTCGTGGCCGCGCCCGAGCCGCCCGCCGAGGAGGGGCGCCCGCGCCTCGAGATCGAGCGCGACGCCATCTGCCTGGGGCTTGCCCCCGTTGGGCGCGAGCAGGCCATCCGCGACTCCGGGGCCCTGCTCGTGAGCAGGGGCTGCGTCGACGAGGCCTACGTGGACGCCATGGTGGAGCGCGACCGCCTCACGAGCGTCTACATCGGCATGGGCATCGCCATCCCGCACGGCACCAACGAGGCCAAGGACAGCGTCATCAGGACCGGCGTGGTGCTGCAGCAGTACCCCGAGGGCGTCGAGTTCGACGGCGAGCGCGCCCAGCTCGTCTTCGGCATCGCCGGCAAGGGGGAGGAGCACCTCGAGGTGCTCGCCAACATCTGCCGCATCCTCGAGGACGAGGCGGTCCTCGAGAGGATGAAGGTGACAGATGACGTCGACTGGGTGCTCGGTGTGCTTCTTGGTAGGTAGCGTCACCCATGTGCGGAACGCACGGGGAGGCGTCTGCTATACTCATCCGTTGGGTTCCCAATCTGAAACGGGGCTGTAACTCAGTCTTCTGTACGACCGCGCTCGCGAACGGTCGCCTGCGTGGTCCGAGCAATAGGAGGAACGCATGGCAGACAATGTCCGAACCCCGATCGACGGCGTCGAGGCGCTGCAGGAACGCATCGAGCAGATGCGCGCCGCGCAGGCCGAGTTCGCCACGTTCACCCAGGAGCAGGTGGACAGGATCTTCTACGAGGCCGCCATGGCCGCCAACAAGGCCCGCATCCCGCTGGCCAAGATGGCCGTCGAGGAGACCGGCTACGGCATCATGGAGGACAAGGTCATCAAGAACCACTACGCCTCCGAGTACGTCTACAACAAGTACAAGGACATGAGGACCTGCGGCGTCATCTCCGATGACGAGGCCTTCGGCTACAAGCAGATCGCCGAGCCCATCGGCATCGTGGCGGCGGTCATCCCCACGACCAACCCCACCTCCACGGCCATCTTCAAGTGCCTCATCTCCCTCAAGACGAGAAACGCCATCATCATCTCGCCGCACCCGCGCGCCAAGGCCTGCACCGCCGAGGCCGCCCGCATCGTGCGCGACGCCGCCGAGGCCGCCGGCGCCCCCAAGGGCATCATCGACTGGATCGACGTCCCCTCCCTCGACATGACCAACGAGCTCATGCGCGCGGCCGACATCATCCTCGCCACCGGTGGCCCGGGCATGGTGAGCGCCGCCTACTCCTCCGGCAAGCCCGCCCTGGGCGTGGGCCCCGGCAATAACCCCGCCATCATCGACGACACGGCGGACGTGGAGCTCTCCGTCAACTCCCTCATCCACTCCAAGACCTTCGACAACGGCATGATCTGCGCCACCGAGCAGAACGTCATCGTGCTCGACGCGATCTACGACGCCGTCAAGGCCGAGTTCCAGCGCCGCGGCTGCTACTTCCTCCAGGGCGAGGAGATCGCCAAGGTGGGCAACACCGTCATCGTCAACGGCGGCGTCAACGCCAAGATGGT
>CAZUOD010000066.1:0-7388 GCA_964621975.1 uncultured Atopobium sp. | reverse complement strand
CCGCCCACCTGGTAGCCCATGAGCCCGGCGTCCATGATGAGCTTGCCGGCGAAGTGCCCCTCGGGCCGCTTGAAGGTTGAGCCGGCGCTGGGCAGCTCGAGCGGTTGCTTCTCCTCGCGGCGGCGCGTGAGGTCGTCCATCGTGGCGCGGATCTTCTCGGGATCGCCCTTCTCGAGGGAGAAGGTGGCCGAGAGCACCACGAGGCCCTCGCTCGCCACGCGGCTCCTACGGTACCCCAGGTCGAGCTCGTCGACGCCCAGGGTTTCCTGCGAGCCGTCGGGCATGAGCACGCGCACGCACTTGAGCACGTCCGCCATGCACCCGCCGTAGGCCCCGGCGTTCATGAAGCACGCTCCGCCCACGGAGCCAGGGATTCCGCAGGCAAACTCCAGCCCCGTGAGCCCCAGCTCGCAGGCCATCTCCGAGGCCTCGCGCAGGCCGACGCCCGCCTGACAGCACATCTCCGTGCCATCGACCGAGACTCCCACCAGGCCGTCAGCGATGGCCACCACGACGCCTCGGTACCCCTCGTCAGAGACGAGGAGGTCAGACCCGCGGCCCAGGACAAAGCGCCTGACGCCCGCCTCGTCGCACGCCCGCAGCACGTCTCGCACCTCGTCGAAGTCCCTGGGGACCACGTAGAGGTCGGCCGGACCCCCCACTTTGAACGTGGTGTGCTCGCTCATGGGCTCGTTGGCAAGTACGTTCTGCTCGCCCACGATGGAGCGCAGGCGCCACTCAAGCGGCTCTTGGCCGGCAGTGCTCTCGGACATGCTCGGGTCCACGCGTCCCTTCGCCGGAAACAGAATCACCTGAGTATAGCAGCGCAGAGGGTCGCGCCGCGTGCTACACTGGCGAATGCAGTTTCAGGGCGGGGTGCAACTCCCCACTGGCGGTGACGGGCAGTGCGCCCGAAGTCCGCGACCCGCGCATGGCGGCTGACCTGGTGAGAGTCCAGGACCAACGGTGACAGTCCGGACGGAAGAAACGGAGGCCTCATGGCCGCATTCGCACACCTCTCGCACGACACGCACTCGACCACCGCGAGCGGCCCCTGGTCGACCCGGCGCATCGCGGTGACCGCGCTCTTCTGCGCGCTCGCGTTCATCCTCACCTTCGTGGAGATCCCCATCTTCCCGCTGGCGCCGTGGCTCGAGTACGACCCCTCCGGCATCGTGGCCTTCGTCGCCGCCCTGGTCTTCGGGCCCAGCACGGGCGCCGTCGTGGTCGTGCTGCCGTGGGTGCTCAAGACCCTCTTCAGCTTCAACGTGTACGGCCACCTCATGGCCATTGTCGCCAACCTCGCGCTCGTCATCCCGGCGTCGCTCATCGCCCGTCGCGTCACGGGCGGCCGCGGGCTCGCCCTCGGGATGGTCGTGGGGTCGGCCGTGGCGCTCGCGGCGTGCGTCCTGTGCAACATCGTCATCACCCCGCTCTACACGGCGGTCTCGACCGCTGACGTGCTCGCCATGGTCGTGCCCATCCTCCTGCCGTTCAACATCATCAAGATCGTGATCAACTGCGCGGTCACCGCCCTCATCCGCAAGCCGGTCGCACAGGTCGTCTCCGCATAGGGGCGCACATGGCGCGAGTCCCAGGTGCAAACATGCCGGTCAGGCTCTCCCACGTGAGCCTCTTCTACGAGGGCGGCGTCACCGCCCTCGACGATGTCTCCCTCGAAATCGCGCCCGGCGAGCGCGTGTGCGTCCTCGGGGCCAACGGGTCGGGCAAGTCCACGCTCGCCTCGGTCATCGCCGGTCTTCTCGCCCCGGACGAGGGCGAGGTCGAGCTCGCGGGCGAGCGCGTGTGCGCGGGCGGCAAGGCCGACCTCGCGGCGTACCGGCGGGCCCGACGCTCGCTGGGCCTGGTGTTCCAGAGCCCGGACGACCAGATCGTCACGAGCGTCGTGGAGGACGACGTGGCCTTCGGCCCGGAGAACCTCGGCCTGCCACGAGACGAGATCGCCGCCCGCGTAGCCCGCGAGCTGCACCGCGTTGCCCTTGACGACTATGCCCGCGCCGACCCCACGCGCCTCTCGGGCGGGCAGAAGCAGCGCGTCGCCATCGCGGGGGCCCTGGCCATGGAGCCCGAGGTCCTCGTGCTCGACGAGCCGTCGTCGCTTCTGGACGTGCGCGGGAGGGCGGCCATCCTGCGCGTGATGGGCCGCCTCGCCGAGGCCGGCACCACGCTCGTGCATGTGACCCACTTCATGGAGGAGGCCCTCGGGGCAGACCGCGTGATCGTGCTCGACCATGGGCGGGTGCTCCTGGAGGGCACCCCGACGGAGGTCTTCTCGCACGGCGAGGCGATCCGTCAGATCGGCCTTGAGGAGCCCTTCGCCGCCACGCTCTCGCGACGGCTCGGCCTCCCGTGGACCTGCGACGAGCAGACCCTGATCCGTGAGATCTCCGAGCGGTTTGGGACGGGTCTGCCCCCGCGCCCCCCAAGCGGCCCCGTCCCTGCGACCACCCGGAAGGCGTCGCCGCACGCGGGACGTGCCATCGGCGTCGAGCACGTGAGCTTCTCGTACGGCGCGCGCGCCCAGGCGCTCCGCGACGTCTCGCTCGACATAGCCCCGGCAACCTCCACGGCCATCGTCGGCCAGACGGGCTCCGGCAAGTCCACGATCCTGCGGCTCCTCGCCTCGCTCGAGCGCCCCGACGAGGGCCGCGTGCTCATCGGCGGCGAGGACACCTCGACGCGGCGTGGGCGCAGGGTCGCGCGGGCGTCCATCGGCTACGTGATGCAGCACCCCGAGCGACAGCTCTTCGCCGAGACCGTCGAGAGGGACGTGGCGTTCGGGCCTCGCAACCTGCACCTCCCCAGCGAGGAGGTCGAGCGGCGCGTGGGGCGCGCCCTTGAGATCGTGGGGCTCGCCGACAGGCGCGAGGCCTCCCCGTTCAAGCTCTCCGGCGGGCAGCGGCGCCTCTGCGCGCTCGCGGGGGTGCTCGCCATGCAGCCCGAGGTGCTCCTGCTCGACGAGCCGACGGCAGGGCTCGACCCGCGCGGACGGGCCATGCTGCGAGACGTGCTCGCCCGGCTGCGCGAGCGGGGCATCACGCTCGTCCAGGTCACGCACTCGATGGAGGACGCCGCCCGCGCCGATCGCGTGGTCGTGCTCGACCGCTCCCGACTCATGGCCACAGGCACGCCGGCCGAGGTCTTCTCGCGGGAGGGCGCGGGGCGCCTCGCCGCCGCGGGGCTCGGTCTCCCCCGCTCTCTGCGCGTGGCCCGTGAGCTGGAGCGTCACGGCACCGGACCGCTCGGCGACCCCCTCACCACCGACGAGCTCGTCGCCTCGCTCGGGCCGCTCGCGTCGGGCGAGAGGGGCGGTCGCTGATGGCGTTTCGCCTCAACATCGGCCAGTACTACCCCGCCGACTCCCCCATCCATGCGCTCGACGCCCGCGTCAAGCTCTGCTGCGCCGTGGCGCTGCTCGTCGCCATCTTCTGCATCACCAACCCCGCCCAGCTCGCGGTCGGTGTCGCCGTGGCCGCGGCGCTTCCCGCCCTCGCGCGGGTCCCGGCCGGGCGCGTGCTCGCGTCCGTTCGCCCGCTCGTGGCGCTGCTCGCCGTGCTGTCGCTCTTCAACCTCGTCTTCGTGCAGACGGGCGAGCCGATCATCGAGCTCGGCGCCCTCACCGTCACCACGGGGGGCCTCGCCGCGGCGGCGCTCTACACGCTCCGCTTCGCCATCGCGCTCGTGGTGGGCTCGCTCATCCTGCTCACCACCACGCCCACGCAGCTCTCCGACGCGCTCGACCGCATGCTCTCCCCGCTCTCCCGCGTGGGCCTGCCCGGCCATGAGCTCGCGATGGTCTTCTCGCTCATGCTGCGCTTCGTGCCAACGCTCGCCGACGAGGCCTCGGCCATCATCGACGCGCAGTCCCTCAGGGGCGGCGCCCTCGACGAGGGCGGCCTCGTCCAGCGCCTCCGCTCGGTCTGCTCCGTGGTGGTGGCCCTGCTCGCGAGCGGCCTGCGCCATGCCGAGGGCCTCTCACGCGCGCTCGACGCCCGCTGCTACGAGGGCGGGGCGGGGCGCACACACCTCCACGAGCAGCGCCTGGGCACGCGCGACGCGCTGGCCGTGCTCGTCACCGCGGCGCTCCTCGCCCTTCTCGTCGCCCTCTCGCTGCTGGGCTGAGCGGTACCTGCGGCAACGATGGCCCATGCGGCCCCAAGGCCGGCGAACGGTGGGCTTTTGCCGTAGAATGGTCCGGGTGGACACCGCCTTCAGAGCAGCCCAGGAGGTAGCAGCACATGGTCTCTCGCATCTACGTGGAGAAGAAGCCCGGCTTTGACGGTGAGGCGCGCGCCCTCGAGCGCGAGCTCAAGACGCTCCTCGGCATAGGCTCCGTCTCCAACCTGCGGCTCATCAACCGCTACGACGTGGAGGGCCTCTCGGACGAGCTCTTTGGGGCATGCGTCCCGACGGTCTTCTCGGAGCCGCAGACGGACATCGCCACGACCGAGATGCCCGCCGTGCCCGAGGGCGCCGCGGTCTTTGCCGTGGAGTACCTCCCCGGCCAGTTCGACCAGCGCGCCGACTCCGCGAGCGAGTGCATCCAGCTCATCTCCCAGGGCGAGCGCCCCATCGTGCGCTCCGCCAAGGTCTACGTGCTCGAGGGCGCCCTCACGGACGAGGACGTGGCCGCCGTCAAGCACTACGTGATCAACCCGGTCGAGGCGCGCGAGGCCTCGCTCGAGCCGCGCGAGACCCTCTCCCAGAGCTACCCCGAGCCTGACGACGTCGAGGTGCTCGAGGACTTCCTCGACCTCGACGCGACCCAGCTCCAGGCCTTCATCGACGAGCGCGGCCTGGCCATGGACCTCGCGGACATCACCTTCTGCCAGACCTACTTCGCCGGCGAGGGGCGCGTGCCCACGATCACCGAGATCAAGATGATCGACACCTACTGGTCTGACCACTGCCGCCACACCACCTTCGGCACGGCCCTCGAGCACCTGCAGATCGATGACGCCACGGTGCGCGAAGCCTTTGACCGCTACCTGGAGATGCGCCACGAGCTCGGCCGCGACGACAGGCCCGTCTGCCTCATGGACATGGGCACCATCGGGGCGAAGTGGCTCAAGCACACCGGCCAGCTCACGGACCTCGACGAGTCCGACGAGATCAACGCCTGCACCGTGCGCGCACAGGTGGACGTCAACGGGCATGACGAGGACTGGCTCTTCCTCTTCAAGAACGAGACCCACAACCACCCCACCGAGATCGAGCCCTTCGGCGGCGCGGCCACCTGCATCGGCGGCGCCATCCGAGACCCGCTCTCCGGTCGCAGCTACGTCTACCAGGCCATGCGCGTCACGGGCGCGGCCGACCCCACCGTCGCGGTCGGCGAGACCATGGCCGGCAAGCTCCCGCAGCGCAAGATCGTGACCACCGCGGCGGCCGGCTACTCGAGCTACGGCAACCAGGTCGGCCTCGCCACCGGGCAGGTCTCGGAGCTCTACCACCCCGGCTACGCCGCCAAGCGCATGGAGATCGGCGCCGTGGTGGGCGCCACGCCGGCCAGTCACGTGCGCCGCGAGTGCCCCGCCCCCGGTGACGCGATCGTGCTCTTGGGCGGACGCACCGGACGGGACGGCATCGGCGGGGCCACCGGCTCCTCCAAGGCCCACAACGTGGAGTCCCTCGAGCAGGACGGGGCCGAGGTCCAGAAGGGCAACGCGCCCATCGAGCGCAAGCTCCAGCGCCTGTTCCGCCGCGAGGACGCGTGCCGCCTCATCAAGCGCTGCAACGACTTCGGCGCCGGCGGCGTCTCTGTCGCCATCGGCGAGCTGGCGGACGGCCTCGACATCAACCTCGACCTCGTGCCCAAGAAGTACGAGGGCCTCGACGGCACCGAGCTCGCCATCTCCGAGAGCCAGGAGCGCATGGCCGTGGCCCTCGCGCCGGACGACGTCGAGGAGTTCATGCGCTACGCCCACGAGGAGAACCTCGAGGCCACCGTCGTGGCGACCGTCACCGCCGAGCCCCGCCTGCGCATGAGCTGGCGCGGGAGGACCATCGTCGACGTGAGCCGCGAGTTCCTCTCCTCGAACGGGGCGCCCAAGGCCACCTCCGTGCACGTGAGGCGGCCCCGCGAGTACGAGCGCTCGTGGGAGGGGAACACCTTCGCCGAGAAGATGCGCTCGCTCGTGACCGACCTCAACGTGGCCTCCAACAAGGGCCTCTCCGAGCGCTTTGACTCCACCATCGGCGCGGCCACGGTGCTCATGCCCTTCGGCGGCCGCACCCAGCTCACGCCGAGCATGGCGATGGTGGCCAAGCTCCCCGTGGACGGGGAGACCACCACGTGCTCGGGCATGGCGTGGGGCTTCAACCCCTACCTCATGAGCGACAACCAGTACACCGGCGCCTACCTCGCGGTCGTCGAGTCCGTCTCGCGCATGGTGGCGGCGGGCTTCGAGCACGAGCGGCTCTACCTCACGTTCCAGGAGTACTTCGAGCGGCTCCGCGACAACCCCTACCGCTGGGGCAAGCCCACGGCGGCCCTGCTCGGCGCGCTCATGGCGCAGGTCGACCTCGGCATCGGGGCCATCGGCGGCAAGGACTCCATGTCCGGCAGCTTCGAGGACCTGGACGTGCCGCCCACGCTCGTCTCGTTCGCGACCGGGCTCGGGACCGTGGACCGCGTGACGTCGCCGGAGTTCAAGGGCGCCGGCCACCGCGTGCTCGTGGTGGTGCCCGAGTACACAAGCGACGGCCTCACGCCGGGCGCCCAGCCCCTGCTCAACACCTTCTCGCTGGTCGAGGAGCTCATCGCCCGCGGGGACGCCCTCGCGGTCTCCACCCCCGGCTACGGCGGGGTCGCCGAGGCCGCCTTCAAGATGTGCGTGGGCAACCGCATCGGCCTGAGGGTCGAGTCGCCCTTTGGCTGCGAGTCGCTCCTCTGCCCCTCCTACGGCAGCTTCCTCGTGGAGCTCGCAGACGGCGCTGCGCTGCCCGAGCCCGCGGACGGCGTCATCCTCTCTTGCTTCGGCACCACGACCGAGGCCTACGAGCTCGCGGCCTGCTCCGAGACCATCGACCTCACCGAGCTGCAGGAGGCCTGGGAGGGCGCCATCGAGTCCGTCTTCCCGTATCGCGCCGACGGCGAGACGGTCGAGCCCGTCTCGTTCGACGCCGCCGCGGCCGGCATCAAGCGCGCGACGTGCCCCATCCACGTGGCTCGCCCGCGCGTCGTCATCCCGGTCTTCCCGGGCACCAACTGCGAGTACGACACCGCCCGCGCCTTCGAGCGCGCCGGCGCCGAGCCGAGCGTCATGGTGATCAACAACCTCACGCCCGCGGCCGTGGCCGAGAGCACCCGCGAGCTCGCGCGACGCATCCGCGAGAGCCAGATCGTCATGATCCCCGGCGGCTTC
>CAZUOD010000065.1:0-7502 GCA_964621975.1 uncultured Atopobium sp. | reverse complement strand
CGCGCTCGGGCCGAGCAGGGCCTCCCCTCACGAGAAGCGCGCCTCTATCTCCTCGAAGAGCTCGTCGACGATGCGCGCCTCGGCGACCTTCCTGACGGGCTCACCGCTCGCGAAGAGGAGCGCCTGCCCACGTCCGCAGGCGATGCCGATGTCGGCGTCACGGGCCTCGCCAGGCCCGTTGACCACACATCCCATGACGGCCACCGAGATGGGGGCGCGGACCTCGGCCAAGCGCCGTGAGACCTCCTCGGCGACGGGGATGAGGTCCACCTGGCAGCGGCCGCACGTGGGACAGCTCACGAGCTCGGGACGAAGGCGCCTCAGGCCCACCGCCGAGAGCAGGTCCCAGGCCACGTTGACCTCCTCGACGGGATCAGCCGTGAGCGAGAGTCGCATGGTGTCACCGATGCCCTCCATGAGCAGGGTCCCGATGGCGGCGGCGTTCTTGACGGTGCCCTGACGCAGGGTGCCCGCCTCGGTGACGCCGATGTGGAGGGGCACCTGGGGAAGCTCGGCCGAGAGCGCGCGGCACACCTCCACGGTCGTCACGACCCCGTGCGCCTTGGCCGAGAGCACGACGTCGCGAAAGCCGCGCTCGTCGAAGTGGGCCACGAACGAGACGGCCGAGGCCACGAGCTTCTCGGTGAGGGTGAGATCCCGTCGCTCAGCGAGGCGCCCGTCGAGCGAGCCCGCGTTCACGCCGATGCGGATGGGTATCCCCGCGGCGCCGGCCTCGTCGATGACGGCGTCCACGCGCGCCCAGTCGCCGATGTTGCCCGGGTTCACGCGCAGGGCGGCCGCGCCGCGGCGGCAGGCCTCGATCGCCAGGCGATGGTCGAAGTGGATGTCTGCCACCACGGGCAAAGGCGAGCCCTCGCACACCTGACGAAAGCCGTCGAGCGCGGCGGCGTTGGGAACCGCCACACGCACGATCTCGCAGCCGGCCTCGGCGAGCCTGGCGATCTGCGCCAGGGTCGCGGGGGCGTCGGAGGTCTTTGTCGTGCACATCGACTGCACGCTGACCGGCGCACCACCCCCCACGGTGACGCTCCCCACGGAGACGGGGTGCGTGAGCTCTCGCGGGAGCGGCGCGTGTGAGGTCGTCGGCATGAGCCACCTAGCCAATCACGTAGCGGACGATGTCGTTCTTGAGGACGACGACGAAGACGAAGACGATGAACGCCAGCCCCACGTAGTTCAGCACCGTCTGGGCGCGCACGGAGAGCGGCCGGCGGATGACGAGCTGGATGATCTCGATGAGGATCTTGCCCCCGTCGAACGGGGGGATGGGGAGCAGGTTCATGAAGCCGAGCGACAGCGAGATGGCGGCCGCGATGACCGCGAGGTCATACGCCCCGGAGGAGGCGGCCTCTGCCGTCATGGCCGCGATGCCCACGATCGAGGATGACTGGTCGAGGATCTCCATCGTGTGGGACGGCATGAGGATCTGCCCGACGGTGGCGGCCACCTGCCCCACGTAGGAGAGCGTCGTCTCGGCCGCCTCGGCAAACGTCGGGTGGTAGGTTGCCACGCTCGAGGTGATGCCTATGGCGTCGGTCTCCTCCCCGTCCACGAGGTCGATCGTCGTCACGGACTCCACGCCGTCACGCTCGTAGGTGACCTCGAAGTCCAGGCCCTCCTCGAGGTAGGGCGCGAGCGCCTCGACGAGCTCGGTCCAGGTCTCGACCTCCGTGTCCCCCACGGCCACGATCACGTCGCCGGCCTCAAGCCCCGCCTCGGCGGCCGGCATCCCCTCGGTGACGCTGCCGATGACGCTCACGTTGGGAACGTAGTCCACGCCACGCACCATGAGGGCGCAGGTGACGATGAGAAACGCGAGCACGATATTCACGAGCGGGCCGGCGAGCAGCATCACGCAGCGCCTGACGAACCCCGCACCCTGGAAGGTGCGCCTGCGCTCACGCTCGAGGAACTCCTCGGGCGCGATGTCGCCCAACGGCCGAGGCTCGCCGGCGGACGTGAAGCCGTCGAGCGAGAAGTCGTGGTCACGGTCGTACTCGGTGAGCAGGTGCGCGTCACGGGCGAGCGTCTCGAACGAGGCCGGATAGGTGCTCTGCGAGGGCTGCTCGCCGAGCGCCGGGTCATAGTAGGGCCTGATCGAGGCCCAGTCGGAGAGGGTGGCCAGGATGGCGTAGGCGCGATCGATGTCGACGCCCAGCTCACGGGCGACGTCGTCGGCCTTCGCGCGGCCGCGCTCCATCACATACGCAAGCGCCGGGGCGAGAAGCTCGTCCGTCTCGCCCTCCATGCCGCAGATGCGCGTGTACCCGCCGAGGAGAAGCGGGGTCACGCCGAACTCCGTGCCCACCTTACGGCTCTTGCGCGAGAGCTTCCAGCGGCACGGGAGCCCCAGGAAGAACTCGGTGGCGCGCACGCGGAAGGCCCGGGCGGCGAGGTAGTGGCCGCCCTCGTGGACGAAGACGAGGGCGGAGAGGACGACGACGCCCCAGAAGATCGCTGAGATGACGAACGGGATGTTCATGGGCGCACCTCCGAGAGGACATGGGCGGCGAGGTCCCTCGAGCGCGCGTCGACCTCGACGAGCTGGGACAGGCTCTCCACCCGCTCGACCGTCGTGCGCTCCATCACGGCACCGACCGTGCGCTCGATGTCGAGGAAGCCGCACAGGCCGCGCCGGAAGCCCTCGTTGGCCACCTCGTTGGCGGCGTTGAGGGCGCACGGCAGCGTGCCGCCGACGCGCCCGGCCTCTCGGGCGAGCGCGAGGCACCCAAAGGAGCGCTCGTCGGCCTCGCCGAAGGTGAGGGGGTCCGCCGAGCACCAGTCCACCCGCTCGACGCTTGACTCCCAGCGCTCGGGGTAGCTGAGCGCGTACTGGATGGGCGCCCGCATGTCGGTGCCCCCGAGCTGCGCCTTCACCACGCCGTCGGAGAACTCGACCATCGAGTGGATCTTGCTCTGCGAGTGCACGAGCACGCGGATGGCGTCCATGGGCTGCTGGAAGAGGTGGTGCGCCTCAATCACCTCGAGCCCCTTGTTCATGAGGGTCGCGCTGTCCACGGTGATCTTGGCGCCCATGCGCCAGGTGGGGTGCGCGAGCGCGTCGGCCGCGGTGACGCCTGCGAGCTCGGCGCGGCCACGCCCGTAGAAGGGCCCGCCGGAGCAGGTGAGCCAGATGCGCCGGACGCTCTCGGGGCGCTCCCCCACCAGGCACTGGTAGATGGCGCTGTGCTCGGAGTCGACGGGAAGGAGCCTGCCGGGGAGGGCCATCGGCATCAGGAGGTCGCCACCCACCACGATCGACTCCTTGTTGGCATAGGCGAGGGCCTTGCCCGCGCGAAGCGCCGCGAAGCCGGCGTGGATGCCGGCGAAGCCCACGAGGGCGTTCACCACGACGTCGACGTCGGGAAGCTCGGCGAGCGCCGTGACGGCCTCGGCGCCCGAGGAGAGGTCGCAGCCGGAGGGGAGCTCCTGAAGGACGGGGTCGTCCCCGTGCGTGGGGTCCGCCACCGCCACGTGCGCGCAGCCGAACTCGCGCGCTGCGCGCACGAGGGACTCGGTCGAGCGAGCCACGGAGAGGGCCACCACCTGGATCTTGTCGGCATGATGGCGGCAGACGTCGAGCGTCTGGGTACCGATCGAGCCAGAGCAGCCGAGAATGGCCACGCGAATCGGGAGCCTGCGCTCCCGACGGGGCGCCACATCATCAAAGATCGTCACAGAATGCCTCCGAAGAGCAAGAGGAAGAACGCGGCCATGCCGCCAAAGAGCAGCGAGTCGGAGCGGTCGAGGAGCCCCCCGTGCCCGGGGATGACGTTTCCGGAGTCCTTGACGCCCGCGCCGCGCTTGAGGCGAGACTCGAAGAGGTCCCCTATCACGCCGGCGATCCCCACGACCAGGCCGCACAGGACGGCCATGCCAAGGCCCAGCCTCGGGATGACGAAGAGGCCGAGCAGCACCCAGATGATGACCGAGCCGATGATGCCTCCCACGAAGCCCTCGACGCTCTTGTTCGGGGAGATCCGCGGGGCGAGGCTGTGCGCCCCGATGGCAGAGCCCACGAAGTAGGCGATGGCGTCGTTTCCCCAGACCGAGATCATGACGCCCAGGGTCAGGAGGGCCCCGGTCAGGCCGTCGTCCGACATGCGGATGAGCACGATGCTCGAGAACGCGAGCGACGTGTAGAGCGGCCCGAAGGCCGTTGCCGCGACATCGGCGATGCTCGCCCGCGGGGCGAAGACGTACCAGCACGCGCAAGCCATGAGCAGGAGGAATATGGCGAGCGTGAGGGCGAGGAGACCCTCGGCCCATGCCGCGAGGGGAAAGACCAGGGCCGCGATGAGCCCGATCGTCTCGTTGGGCATGCGCCCGCCCATGCGGCAGATGCGGAAGAACTCCGAGCAGCAGAGCCAGGACTGCGAGGCGATGAGCAGCATCGTCGCCAAGGGACCCAGGAAGAGGCAGACGAGCGTCACGATGGCGTAGATGGCGCCTGAGGTGCTTCTCGTGAGAAGGCGCTCCACGGTGCCGCGCGCCCGCTGACCGGTGAGGTCACCCGCCACGCGCGCGTCCTCCTTGGACTCACGCCGGTTCTCCAGGAGCTCGATCGGGCGGTCGAGACCCGCGCCGCGCCGCCTGGGACCCGTCGCGCTGGGATGGCGTTCGCTCACGATCCGACCACACCCCCAAAGCGCCTCGAACGGCCCTGGTAGGACACGATCGCACGCAGGAAGTCCCAGCGCGAGAAGTCGGGCCAGAGCGTGTCGGTGACGTAGAACTCGGTGTAGGCGAGCTGCCAGAGCAGGTAGTTTGAGAGCCTGAGCTCACCGGAGGTGCGGATGAGCAGGTCAGGGTCGGGCAGGCCCTCCGTGTAGAGGTGGCTCTCGAGGGCGCGCTCGTCGACCTCCGACAGGTCCATCCTGCCCGCGGCGACATCCTCGGCGATGAGACGCGCGGCACGCACGATCTCCGAGCGTGACCCGTAGTTCACGGCGAGGGCGAACGTCATGCCGGTGTGATCGGCCGTCTCGGCGAGGCCCTCGTCGAACACCCGCTTCGTGCGCGCGGGGAGCGCCGAGAGGTCACCGAGGAAGCGCAAGCGCACGTTCTGCTCGTGGAAGAGCGGCAGCTCGTTGACGAGGGTCGTGGCGAACAGGTGCATGAGCAGGTCAACCTCGTGCTGCGGGCGGCGCCAGTTCTCCGTCGAGAAGGCATAGACGGAGAGCACGTCAAGACCGAGGCGCACGCTCGTGGTCACCGCCTCGCGCAGGGCGTCGACGCCGGCCACGTGCCCGCGGGAGCGATCGAGGCCTCGCGCCTGTGCCCAGCGCCCGTTGCCGTCCATGATGATGGAGACGTGGCGCGGGATGCGCGAGAGGTCGAGCTCGTCCAAGGACGTACCTGTGGGCGGGTCGGCGAAGTAGGCCGCCAGCTTCTCCGTGTCAGGCGTCACTAGATCTCCATCACCTCGGCTGTCTTGGTCTTGAGGAGCTCATCGACCTTGGCGACGTAGGTGTCGGTGAGCTTCTGGATGGCCTTCCTCTCGCGCGTCTGCTGGTCCTCGGGCAGCTCCTCGTCGCGCTCGACCCTGCCGTTGGCGTCCCGGCGCACGTTGCGGATGGCCACGCGCGCGTCCTCGGCCAGCTGGCTGCACTCCTTGGCGAGCTCACGGCGACGCTCCTCGGTGGGCTTGGGGAAGGGCAGCCGGATGCACACGCCGTCGTTTGAGGGGGTGATGCCGAGATCAGATCCCTCGATGGCCTTCTCGATGGCCCTGAGGGCGCTCTTGTCCCACGGCTCGACGACGAGCATCGAGGCCTCGGGGACCTTCACGCCGGCAAGCTGGGTGATGGGCGTGGGCTGGCCGTAGTAGTCAACCTTGATGGAGTCGAGAATGTGCGGGTTGGCACGGCCCGTGCGCACGCGCGCGAAGTTTGCCTTGAGGGCCTCCACGCACTTCTCCATGGACCTCTGGGCCTTGTCTGTGTACTGGCTCATGACCTAATCCTCCTCGACGACGGTGGTTCCGACGTTCTCACCGCACACAGCCCTCATGAAGACGCCAGGCTGGTTGATGTCAAAGACCATGATGGGCATGTGGTTGTCCTGGCACAGGGCGGTGGCCGTCGCGTCCATGACCCTGAGGTCGCGGTTGAGGACCTCGTGGTAGCTGATGGTGTCGAAGCGGACGGCGTCAGGGTCGGTCTTGGGATCGGCGGTGTAGATGCCGTCGACGTTGGTCGCCTTCATGAGGATCTCGGCGTTGACCTCGCAGGCGCGCAGCGCGGCGGCGGTGTCCGTGGTGAAGTAGGGGTTGCCGGTGCCTGCCGCGTAGATGGTGATGCGCCCCTTCTCCAGGTGGCGGATCGCGCGGCGGCGGATGTAGGGCTCGGCGATCTGGCGCATCTCGATGGCGCTCATGACGCGGCACTCCATGCCGTTGCGCTCGAAGCAGTCCTGGAGGGAGAGGGAGTTTATGACCGTGGCGAGCATGCCCATGTTGTCACCCTGGGCACGGTCCATGCCGGCGGCGGCGCCCGACAGCCCGCGGAAGATGTTGCCCCCGCCGACGACGATGGCGACCTGGACGCCCGCCTCCCAGACCGGCCTGATCTCCTCGGCCAGGTGCTGCGGCACCGAGGGGTCTATCCCGAAGGACTGCTGACCCATGAGCGCCTCGCCGGAGAGCTTGAGCAGCACGCGCCCGTACCTGATGTCTGACAAGCCTGACCTCCACTTCCTCTGCTGGCTGCGCCCCTCGGCGCATGACCTTTCGTCACGTGATTCTAGCAGAGCGGGAGCCTGCCCCCTCCTTGCGGGGCCGGTCGCCCCAGCCTTCACACAAGCGGGGCCGGCGAGCGCGCTCGCCGGCCCCGTGGGCATGCTGCGGTATTGCGGCTACTCGGCGTCGCCGAAGGCGTAGCGCACGAAGCTCATGATCTCGACCTCGTCGCCAACGGACTTGGAGACGTTCTTGGCGAGCTGGCCCACGGTGAGGGAGGAGTCCTTCACGAACTCCTGCTCGGTGAGGACGCTCTCCTTGAAGTACTTCTCGAGGCGCCCCTGGGCCATGCGCTCCTGGATGGCCTCAGGCTTGCCGGACTCGGCCGCCTGCGCCTTGTAGATGGAGAGCTCATGGTCGACGACCTCGGCCGGGACATCGTCGCGACGCGCGGCGACCGGCGCGGCGGCGGCCACCTGCATGGCCACGTCGTGGGCGAAGGTCTTGAACTCCTCGTTGGAGGCCGTCTCGGCCTTGCCGAGCTTGAAGGTCACGATGTCGGCGAGCTTGCCACCGAGGTGGACGTAGCTCGAGAGGGCACCGTCGGCAGCAGTGACGCGCTGGAACCGGGCGATCTTCATGTTCTCGCCGATGACGTGGATCATCTCGGTGAGCTCGGCCTCGACGGTGGACTCGCCCATCGGGCAGGCCTTGAGGGCGTCGACGTCGGCGGGGTCGCTCTCGGCGACGACCTTGGCGAGCTCGAGCGCGAAGCCGCAGAACTTGGGGTTGGTGCCCACGA
>CAZUOD010000064.1:0-7542 GCA_964621975.1 uncultured Atopobium sp. | reverse complement strand
TGGACTCGGCGTCGATCTCGATGCCGAACTCGTCCTCGCAGGCCATGACGGCCTCAACGGTGGCGAGGCTGTCGAGGCCGACCTCGGCCAGGGAGGTCTCGGGGGTGAGCTCGACGTCGTCGAGGCCGCCCTGCTCGCGGACGATCGCGCACACGCGCTCGAAGGTGCTCTGCTCTGCCATGTTGGTCTCTCCTTTTTCCATGCGCCCGACGGGCGCTCCTATGGACGTTCGCGTGCCGCGCCGGGCCTAGCCCCAGCGCAGGAGGGTCGCCCCCACGTCAAGCCCGGCCCCGAAGCCGACGAGGGCGATAAGCTGGCCCTCCTCGAGCCTGCCGGAGCGGGCGAGCCGATCGAGGGCGAGCGGGATGCAGGCGCTCGAGATGTTGCCCGTCTGGGCGAGGGCGCGCTCCACCTTGGCATCGTCGATGCCGAGGCGGGCCACGCCCGAGGCGAGGATCCTCTCGTTGGCCTGGTGGAAGATGAAGTGGTCCACGTCATCGACGGAGACGCCGGCCTCCTCGCAGAGGGCCCGGACCGAGTCCACGATGGCGTTGACGCCGAACTTGAACACGCGGCGCCCCTCCATCGTGAGGGTGTTCCCAGAGGGACGCTCGGTCCTGTCGAAGGGCGAGCTGCCGCCGATGCCCGGCACGTGAAGGATGTCGACGGCGGGCTCGGTGGTGAGGCTCCAGGCGAGCGGGCTCCCCTCGTCCGCCTCGATGAGCGCGGCGGCCGCGCCGTCGCCGAAAAGCACGCAGGTGGCACGGTCCGTCCAGTCGACGAGACGGCTCATCTTCTCCGCGGAGACGATGAGGGCGCGCCGGGCGCGCCCGCGCGAGAACCAGCCGTCGGCCACGTCGAGCGCGAAGATGAACCCCGCGCAGGCGGCCGAGATGTCGAAGGCCACGCACGACGCGCCGAGCCCCTCCGCGATGGCGCAGGCCTCGGCGGGGATGAGGTGATCGCCGCTCGTGGTCGAGCAGACGATGAGATCGAGCTGGTCGGGGGTCACGCCGGCAGCCGCGAGCGCGCGTCGGCTCGCGTCGAGCGCCAGCTCGTCGAGGGTCTCGGTGGTGCAGACGTGGCGCTCCGTGATGCCCGTGCGCGTGGAGATCCACTCATCGGAGGTGTCCAGGAACTCGGATAGCTCGTCGTTGGTGACCGAGCGCTCCGGGAGCGCCGAGCCCGTCCCCAGGATTCGGAACCCCACGATCGCCTCCCATCTTGGTTGTTAACGCGTCAACATTTCCCGTTGGTAGGCTAGCCAAAACGGGCCGCGGCGGAGCCGGCTTTCTCTCCCCTGGCCCATTTTGCCATGAGACCTCCACAGTGGGTGCCGGCGCGCGGACCCTCCTCGCGGCCGATGCGCAGGCGTCGCCCGAAGGCACCCTCACACAGCAAGGGCGCCGGCCCCGTCTGGGGACCGGCGCCGAAATCCTGCTGTTCAGGCCCGAGCGCGACGCTAGACGGAACCGTTTCCGTCCTTGCGCTGGACGTAGCGCCTCACGGCCAGGGCGCCGAGCCCCACCAGCGCGATGCCCGCCACGGCGTCGGCCGCGTACATCGCGACCCTCCAGGACTCGATCTCAGAGCCCGGGTCGCCGCTCTCGTAGCGCCAGCTGTTGGCTGCCGTGTAGAGGATGTTGTGCGACGCGCGGCGCATCTGGATGACGGACGTGGCGCTCGTGTCCTCCACGTAGTTGGTCGTCTCGGTGGCCGCGAGCATGAGGTCGGTGCCGCCACGGATGAGCTGGTCGGCGTTCTGGTAGCCGTAGTTGGTGCCCGAGAAGTAGTCCGTGATCAGCGTGCCGCGGAAGCCCCACTCGTCGCGCAGGACCGTCTGGTTGAGCCCGAGGTGCGCGCTCGCGTAGGTGTTGCCGATGTAGTTGAACGCGCCCATGACGCCCTGCGCGTCGGGATCGGCCTTGACGACGAGCTCGAAGGGGCGCAGGTAGATCTCGCGCATGGCCTGCTCGTTGGACCAGGTGCAGAGCTGGCCGTTGCGCTCGGTCTCCTGCTCGTTGAGGGCGAAGTGCTTGGTGTAGACGTAGATGCCGCGGTCGGCCGCCCCCAGCACCTGCTCGGAGGCAAGCGCGCCGGTGAGCAGCGGGTCCTCCGAGAAGTACTCGAAGTTGCGGCCGCCGAAGGCCGAGCGGTGGATGTTCACCGACGGCGCGTACCAGCCGGAGACCTCCATCTCGCGGGCCATGTCTCCGATGGACTCCCCGAACCTGCGGGCGAGGTCGCGGTTCCACGAGCAGGCCACGGCCACATTGGCCGGAAGTCCGATGGAGCTCGCGCCCGTGAAGTTGTCGTTGAGCGCCGCCGGGCCGTCGACGTCGGAGAGGCGGACCTTGCCGATGGAGTCGATGGCCGCCGTCTGGTAGCCGCCGTTGGCGATGAGGTCGTTCATCTCGTCGACGGTGAGCTGGTCGAGGAGCAGGTCCCACTGCTCGTCGTCGTAGTCGAGCCCGCGCATGTCCACGAGGCGCAGGCCGTTGTCGGCGCCGGTGGTGGGCATCTCGTCGTCCGGGTCGTCGAACTCGGTGGGGTCGTAGTTGCCGTTGTTGTAGTAGGTGGCCTTGTACTCGTCGGACATGCTGTAGTTGGTCGGGGACGCCGTGGCCTCGGCGTGGTTGGCGAAGCCGTCGGCGCGGGAGAGGTAGGTGAGGTCGCCGTTGGCCTCGTCGAAGACGTTGGTCGCCACGATCTGGTCGCCGTTGTGGGTGTTGCCCTCGGAGTCGTAGACGATGGTCTCGGGGACGGTCACGGTCTGCTCGGCGATGACGGTGTGGGAGTCGGAGTTGATGGAGATCACGTAGTCGCCGGCCTCGAGCACGTAGGCGCGGGCGTCCTGGTAGTCATAGGAGGCGAGGGAGTCGTCCTCGAAGCTGATGGAGACGGTCCCGCTCTCGCCGGGCTCGAGCAGCTCGGTCTTGCCGAAGGCGACGAGGTTGGCCGAGGCCTTCTCGATGCCCCCGCTCACGTAGGGCGGGTTGGCGTACACCTCCACGACGTCCTTTCCGGCCACGCTGCCGGTGTTGGTCACGGTCACGTCAAAGCTCACGGTGCCGTTGGCGTAGGTCACGGCGCCCATCTCCTGCGAGAAGGTCGTGTAGCTCAGGCCGTAGCCAAAGGGGTACTGCACGCAGGCGTCATAGTCGACGAGGCCCTCGGCCGAGGCGGTCTCCCAGTAGCGGTACCCCACGTAGATGCCCTCTACGTAGTTCACGAACTTCGGGGAGCGGATGCCGCGCGCGCTGTCGACCTCGAACTCCGACACGTTGTCGTACGCGAAGTAGCCGAAGTTGTTCCAGCAGGGCGACTGCGTGAGGTCGTAGAGGAAGGTGTCCGAGGTCCTGCCGGAGGGGTTCACCGTCCCCGAGAGCACGTTGCCGAGGGACTCGAACCCCGCCTGCCCGGGATGGGGCGCCCAGACCACGCTCTTGATCTGGGGATGCTCCTCAACGAAGCCCAGCTCAAAGGCATTGGCTCCGTTGTACACGAGCACCACGTTCTCGAAGTTCGAGCAGACGAGGTCGATCATGTCGCTCTCGGTCTGGCTGATCTCGAGGTAGTGCGCCCCCGCGCCGAAGTCCGTGTAGCTCGAGGAGTTCTCGTTGTAGATGACGTCGTCGTCACCCATGTCCACAGGCAGGTCCAGACCCTCGCCCCCCACGCGGCCCAGGACGATGATGGCCGTGTCGGAGTAGCTCTGGGCGTTGGAGATGAGGCTGTCGGAGTAGGAGCTCGCGGGCGGCTCGGGCAGCGTCCAGTCTGCCTGGGTTATGCCGATCGTGCCGCGCTCGGTGGAGTAGTCGGTGTAGAGCTGGCTCAGCTCCTCGTTGGGGGCAAAGCCGGCCATGGTGAGACCGTCGAGCAGGGAGACGGTCTCATAGGCATCGGAGAGCGAGCCCGAGCCCGTGCCGCCGTAGATGGGGTTGGTCGAGGCCCACCCGAAGACGTTGACGTTGCCCGGGGTGAGCGGCAGCAGGCCGTCATCGTTCTGCAGCAGCGTGATGGCCTCGTTCTCGATGTCGACAGCGAGCTCGTTGGTGTCCTCGATGGTCTCGTCCTCGAGCTCCGCGCGACCGGCCGTGGCCATCGTGACGGTGCTCTCGAGCGGGCCCTCGAGCATGCCGTTGACGGAGGCGATCGAGGCGATCGACGCCGCCACCCAGGTGAGGGAGCGGATGAGCTTGCGCCTCCCCACGTCAACGAACGAGCTCCTGCCCGTCACCACCGTCACCACGATGCCGACGACAAGGGCGACCCCTATCACGACCAGATAGGGCGCCACCGACTGCAGCACCGCGATGACGTCGTCGATATTGATTCCTAGCATGCTTCCTCCCTGTTCTGTCCCTGCGCGGGCACCTCCCCGCGCCCCTGTTCCTTGCCGCAAAGGTACGAGAGCGACAGGCGCTATGTCAGGGACCTGCGGGCTTTGGTCGGTTTTCTGACAGCAATTGAGCGGGCCTGCCGCTTGCCGTCCCACGCTTGGAGCAGGCGGGGCGGCAGCTACAATTTCCACAGGGAGGGATGGAGGCGATGCACAAGGCGCTCATCGTCGAGGACTACCCGGACGACGCGGCTCTTCTCGCGGAGGAGCTCGCGCGCTACGGTCGGCGGCACGGGTTTGACTTCCATGTGGAGACGAGCCCGCTCGCGACCGCGCTGGCAAGCGGCAGCCGCTCGTTCGACCTTGTGTTCCTTGACATCGAGCTGCCCGGCATCAACGGCATGGAGGCCGCCGAGCTCATGCGCGCCTATGACACCACCACGCCCATCATCTTCATCACGAGCCTCTCCCAGTACGCCGTGCGCGGCTACGAGGTGGGCGCGACCGGCTTCATCGTCAAGCCCGTGACGCAGCCGAAGCTCGAGATGTGCCTCGACAGGATCGTCGGGCGGCTCAGGCGCACCGGCTCAGACAGGATCGTGGTGCCTGCGGGCGGCGGGCTGCGCGTCATCCCCATCGGGGACCTGCGCTTCGTCGAGCTCGTGAGGCACGATCTCGTCTTCCATCTCGCGGACGGCGACGAGGTCCGCCTGCGCGGCACGATCAAGCAGGTGGCCGACCGCATCGAGGAGGGCGGGCCCCTCCTTCGCATCTCGAGCGGGTGCATCGTCAACATGGACTACGTGCGCCTCATCAAGGGGTCTGAGGTCGAGATGGAGGGCGGCGACGTGCTGCCCCTCAGCCGTGGGCGCAGGCGAGAGGCGCTCGAGACCTTCGCGTCCTACATGGGAGGAACGATCTGATGCTGTCCCATCTCCTGCTCACGAGCCTTCCCAACTACCTCACGATCTTCCTCTCCATCGGGCACTTCTGCTCGCTCTACCCGCTGCGTGAGGGTGCGCCGCGGCGCATCGGCATCTGTGCCGCGGCGTGCCTGGGCATCTCGCTTCTGAGCGCCACCTTTCACTACTCGCTCTACCCGCTCATCAGCGAGGCCGTGGGCAGCTTTGCCTCGAGCATGGCGAGCGGAGTCTTCTTCATCTTGGTGCTCCTCGCCTGCCCGCCCCTCGTGCAGCTGGTCTTTGAGATCGGCTGCTGGGACGCCGTGTTCTGCGCCACGGCCGGCTATGCCTTCCAGAACATCGCGCACTCGCTCTGGGAGATGCTGGTCGTGCTGATCCCCGACGAGCTCGGCGTACCCGACGTCCTCATGACGGCGCTCCAGCTCATCCTCACGTTCGCCGTGCTCGTCATCTCCTACCTCACCGTGATTCGCAGGATTCGGGCCAACCGCCTCGAGGGCGAGGGGAGCCGGCGCACCGCCACCGTGCTCATGGCCGTCATCCTCGTGAACATCGTCCTTGACGTCGCGATCCGCTGGCTCTGGGGGGACGGCGAGCTCTCTGCGACTGCGTTCATGATGCTGCGCGGCTCGCACCTGCTGGCATGCGCGCTCACGCTCCTGCTCGACTACGAGATCCTCTACAGCAACCGCATGCGCGCGAGCGCCGCCGCGACGCGCCAGCTCGTGGAGGACCAGCGCCGCCAGTACGAGCTCTCGCGCGACACCATAGAGGCCATCAACGTCCGCTGTCACGACATACGCCACCAGGTGCGCCGCCTCTCCAACGGCAGCAGCGCCGGGAGCGACTTCCTCAGGGACGTGAGCGACCTCATCTCCATCTACGACGCCCGGGTGCAGACCCAAAACGAGGCCCTCGACGTCATCCTCAGCGAGAAGAGCCTCCTCTGCCAGACCCGGGGCATCTGCCTCACCTGCACCGCCGACGGCAGGGCGGTCTCCTTCATGGCCGAGCAGGACGTGTACTCGCTCTTTGGCAACGCCCTCGACAACGCCATAGAGGCCGCCGAGAAGGTTTGCGACCCCGACCGACGACTTGTTGACGTGAGCGTGCGCGCCGTGGGCCGAATGGCCGTCATCCAGGTGCGCAACTTCTACGAGGGCGAGCTCGTCCTCGAGGACGGCATCCCCAGGACCACGAAAAGCGACGGCGGCCTGCATGGCTACGGGATGAGGTCGCTCAGGCTCATCGCCGAGCTCTACGGCGGCTCCATCTCCATCGACGCACAGGACGAGATGTTCCGTCTCCACGTGGCCCTCCCCCAGCCCGCCTAGCCCGGTCGCGCCGGGTGGCCGCAAGGGCCTGCCCGTGGCCCGGGCGGCACGTCGAGACACGAGAAGGGCGCCGACCCCGAGAGGCCAGCGCCCGTGCGCTCACACGTGCGGATGAGGGCTAGTCCCTGTCCTCCGACTCCTGCCGCACCACCTGGGAGAGCAGGTCGTCAAGGGACCCGAGGTCCTCGTTGATGATGTCGGAGCCCTTCGCGACGTCCTCCGCGCCACCGCCGATGAGCTCGTCGTCGAAGTGGTGCTTCGCGGGGGCCGCGGTGCCGAGCATGATGTCGGCGTCCGCGTCGGGCGAGAAGACCATGTTCAGGAGCTGGGAGAGGTCCTCGCTGTCGGCCTCCTCCTCGTCGGGCTCCAGGATGTAGAGGAGCCCTCGGGCCTCGAGCCCGTCACGCAGCTCCTCGATGGCCTTGGCACCGATGCCGTCGATGCGCAGCAGGTCGTCCTCGGTCTTCCCGATGAGGTCGCCCACGGTCTCGATGCCCACCTCGCTGAACTTGTTGGTCCAGCGCTGCGAGACCCCGAGGTCGTCGAAGAGGTAGAGCTTGGCGTCCTCGCTGGAGAGCGTGCGGCCGTTCTTGGAGTACACGCCGCCGAAGCCGTAGTCGTCCCCCACCCAGTCGAGCTGCTTGGGGAGCTGCTCCTCGATGCCCTTGAGCTCGTCGGGCGCCCACTCGGGCAGGCTCTTGGCGAGCGGCGAGGTGGGGCCGTCGATCTTCTGGCCGTGGTAGGTGAGCTTGACGTCGTGGTAGGCGGGCAGGCCCGTGCCGGCGGGAATCTGCTTGCCGACGATGACGTTGGACTTGAGGTCGAGCAGGTGGTCGACGTCGCCCTTGATGGCGGCCTCGGTGAGGACGCCGGCCGTGCGGATGAACGACGCGCTGGCGAGCCAGGAGTCGATGCAGCTCGCCACCTTTAGGGTGCCCAGGAT
>CAZUOD010000063.1:0-7584 GCA_964621975.1 uncultured Atopobium sp. | reverse complement strand
CAGCGTGGCCCCCATCACCACGCCTGAGATTGAGATCGTGCGCACCTGGTAGCGCCCAGTTGTAGGCGCCTCCCCGACGGCCGGCCTTCGGGCCGGCCGCTCGCGTTTCACGGGGTGTTGTCAGGGTGGCTGCCCACTGGGCACGAAGGGTCCCTCGCCGCCTTATCGGCCGCGCTCCGCGCGCCGGCGCGCTCGTGCCTCGAGGGCCACCTGGCGGAGCTCCCGCACGCGAGCGCGCTCCATGGCGGGCACGCCCTCCAACGGGTAGTCAAGCCCCAGGTTCTGGTACTTGGAGCGACCCATCGTGTGGTAGGGGAGCAGGTCGAGTCCCACCACGTTGTCCCAGTCGCCGATGATGCGGCCCACACCGGCGACCTCCTCCTCGGAATCCGTGATGCCGGGGACCACGACGTGGCGGATGAGCGTGGGGATGCGCCTCCGCGCGAGCTCATCCCCCAGCTCCAGCGCATGCGTCGCGTCCAGGCCGCAGAGGCGCCGGTGCTCCGCGGCGTCCGAGGTCTTGATGTCGAGCAGCACCAGATCGCACTCGTCCAGGAGCGCCGAGAAGCGCCCGGCGCCCGAGGCCGAGAAGGTGGCCCCGCTCGTGTCGAGGCAGGTGTGGATGCGCCCGGCGGGCGCCCCGTGCGCGGCACGGAACAGGGCGGCCACGAAGTCGGGCTGGGCCAGCGGCTCGCCGCCCGTGACGGTGATGCCGCCCTTGCGATAGAAGGGGCGGTTGCGCTCGAACTGCTCGATGATCGCGCCGACCGTCACGTCCTCGCCGGGGCCTGTCACGCAGCCGTCTTCCTCGCCGCGCGCGAACTCCCAGGTGTCGGGGTTGTGGCAGTAGAGGCAGCGCATGGGGCAGCCCTGGCAGAACACCACCAGGCGCGTGCCGGGCCCGTCCACCGTCCCGAAGGTCTCGATGGAGTGCACCCTTCCGACAACCTCAGGGTCGTTCTTCTCGGTACCCACAGTCACATCCGCACCCTTCCACGCACCCGATGGCAGCAACGTAGCAGAACGAAGCCGCCCCGAGGGTTGCAGAGCAACGTTTCTGAGCGCGAAGCTCGAAGCTCGTTGCGTGCAACCCCCGGGGCGGCGCCCACGATCGGGGTTACCTACATCGACTCGTGGAAGGTGCGGGAGATGACGTCGTCCTGCTGCTCCTTGGTGAGGGAGTTGAACTTCACGGCATAGCCCGAGACGCGGATGGTGAGCTGCGGGTACTTCTCGGGGTGGGCCTGGGCGTCAAGCAGGGTCTCCTTGGTGAAGACGTTGACGTTGAGGTGATGGCCGCCCTCCTCGACGTAGCCGTCGATCATGGAGACGAGGTTGTCGACCTGCTCGGGGGAGACTTCAGCGGTGGTCATGTCGGGTCCTTTCTCATGCGCGCGGGAATGGTCCCGCGCTTCTTGGGCGGCTAGCAGCAGCCGCAGTCGGGTGCGGGGTTCTCGATCTGGATGTCGATGCCGAGGGCGTCGAGGTCAAGCTCGTCGAACATCACGGCGTCACCCTTGCCGAGGGCGTCGGGCACGATCGAGAACGTGTTGGAGATGCCGTCCTGGGCGTCCTTGAACGGCAGCTTCGCCACGGAGGCCAGCGAGGCCACGGCGCCGTGGGTGTCGCGGCGGTGCATCGGGTTGGCGCCCGGGGCGAACGGCTCGCCGGCGCGGCGGCCGTCGGGCGTGTTGCCGGTGGCCTTGCCGTAGACGACGTTGGAGGTGATGGTGAGGATGGAGGTCGTGGGGACCGAGTTGCGGTAGGTGTCGGTCTCGCGCACGAACTTCATGAAGACCTCCACGACATCGTGGGCGATCTGGTCGACGCGGTCGTCGTCGTTGCCGTACTTGGGGAACTCGCCCTCGACCTCGTAGTCGGTCACGAGACCGGTCTCGTCACGGATGACCTTGACCTTGGCGTACTTGATCGCCGAGAGGGAGTCGGCCACGACGGACAGGCCCGCGATGCCCGTGGCGAACCAGCGGTGGACGTGCTCGTCGTGAAGGGCCATCTGCAGGCGCTCGTAGCAGTACTTGTCGTGCATGTAGTGGATGATGTTGAGGGCGTTCACGTACACGCCGGCGAGCCACGCCATCATGTCGTTGAACTTGGAGACCACGTCGTCGTAGTCGAGGTAGTCGCCCTCCACCGGGCGGAACCTCGGGCCCACCTGCTCGCCGGTCTTCTCGTCACGCCCTCCGTTGATGGCGTAGAGCAGGCACTTGGCGAGGTTGGCGCGAGCGCCGAAGAACTGCATCTCCTTGCCGACGCGCATGGAGGAGACGCAGCAGGCGATGGCGTAGTCATCACCGTGGTAGACGCGCATGAGGTCGTCGTTCTCGTACTGGATGGAGCTCGTGGTGATGGAGATCTTGGCGCAGTAGCGCTTGAAGGCCTCGGGCAGGCGGCTGGACCACAGCACCGTGAGGTTGGGCTCGGGGGAGGTGCCCATGTTCTCGAGGGTGTGCAGGTAGCGGAAGGAGGTCTTGGTGACCATGGGGCGACCGTCGACGCCCATGCCGCCGATGGACTCGGTCACCCACTGCGGGTCGCCGGAGAACAGGTCGTTGTACTCGGGCGTGCGGGCGAACTTGACCATGCGCAGCTTCATGACGAGGTGATCGATGATCTCCTGGGCCTCGGCCTCGGTGATGAGGCCGGCCTTGAGGTCGCGCTCGGCGTAGATGTCCAGGAACGTGGAGTTGCGGCCGATGGACATGGCCGCGCCGTTCTGCTCCTTGACGGCGGCGAGGTAGCCGAAGTAGAGCCACTGCACGGCCTCCTGGAAGGTCTTGGCCGGGCCGGAGATGTCGATGCCGTAGATCTTGCCGAGCTGCTTGAGCTCCTGGAGGGCACGGACCTGCTCGGCGAGCTCCTCGCGGTGGCGGATGGTGGCCTCGTTCATGGTCTTCTGGGTGCCGGCGTGCTGGGCCTTCTTGTCCTCGATGAGGCGGTCTACGCCGTAGAGGGCCACACGGCGGTAGTCGCCGATGATGCGGCCGCGACCGTAGGCGTCGGGCAGGCCGGTGATGATGTGCGAGTGGCGGCAGGCGCGCATCTCGGGGGTGTAGGCGTCGAAGACGCCCGCGTTGTGGGTCTTGCGGTAGTTGGTGTAGATGTTCACGATCTCGGGGTCGACCTCGTAGCCGTTCTGCTTGCAGGCGGCCACGGCCATGCGGATGCCGCCGTTGACCATGAGGGCGCGCTTGAGCGGCTTGTCGGTCTGGAGGCCCACGATCTTCTCGAGCGGCTGGTCGATGTAGCCGGCCGGGTGGGAGACGATGGTGGAGACGAGGTCGGTGTCCATGTCGAGGACGCCGCCGGCCTCGCGCTCCTGGGCGAAGAGGTCCATGACCTCGTCCCAGAGCCTCGTGGTGCTCTCCGTGGGGCCGGCGAGGAAGGACTCGTCGCCTTCATAGGGGGTGTAGTTGCGCTGGATGAAGTCACGGACGTCTATCTCGTGCTCCCAGGTTCCTCCGACAAAGCCCTTCCATGCTTCCTGAGTCACTGCTCACGCTCCTTGCTCTGGTGGTTGCCGTGCCATCGCCATTCGGCGACAAACCCAAATGTACAAGAGATGCGGGAATCGAGGAGCGACGAATGAAGTTAGAGCTTAGTAACACCTTGTAACCTTCATAATTGTTTGTGCGCTTTTTGCAGCGCATTCGTTGCTTTTTGAGGGTTTGCGAGGGGCGGTTGCCGAGAAAACCGATCGTTTGTGGAAGTGTTGGCGTGGGGTGGAGGTTGGGCGCGGGCCGGCCGCGGCGGGGTTGCGCCGCGAGTGCCGAGCCCTGGCCTCGCCCGCAGGTGCGTTAGTACGCAAAATCCGAGAAACCCCTCGCCGGCCCTCTGCGGATATATGAAATCAAACCGGATTATGTATGGTGGCGAGCGGAGACACGTCCCCGCCACGAGCGAGGTGGCGCATCCGCCGACGCCGTGCGACATCGTGCCCGGGTGGGTCCGCGCACCCTTGAGGCCAGTCGCCTACGCTTGCACATTTTGTATGCGATGGGCGGAATATTATCCGCTTGCGCCGACGGGTTGACCACGACACATCAGGTGTGGGGGCATGCGGAGGGCCGGGAGGAGGCCATCCGCAGTTCCCGGCGGATGCGCGAGACGGACCCTGCTCCCGCATACGAAAAGCGGCACCTGTGTGACGAGGGCCACACAGGTGCCGCATCCGCGAGACGTTGCGACGTGCGCAGCTCCTAGCGCTTTGACTTGGGCTCGCCGAAGCCGGGCGCGAAGATGATCTTGTCGATGACGAAGAACACCACCATGCAGATGCCGCCGGCCACCACGGTGGTCACGATGTTGTAGAGCCACGGCGCCACCAGGTACTGCGCGAGGCCCGTCCACACGCTGTTGAAGGCGTTGAGGGCGAGGTTGACCACCAGCACGCCAATCGCGTAGATGGGGACCTGCTTGGAGAGCGGCCCGTCGTTCTTGAAGGTGTACTTGCGCTGCAGGGGGAAGTTGATGCACTCGCCGAAGATGATCGAGATCCACACCGCGAGGCAGTAGCCGAGGCCGCCGCCGATGATGACCTCACCGGCCTCGTTGAGCAGCGGCGCGTAGCCCAGGATGTTGAAGGTGAAGGTCACGCCGGCAATGGTGAAGCTGGCGTCGGGCCAGCCCCAGCCGTTGGCCGCGAGCTCGAGGCCGAAGAGGTTGGGAAGGAACAGCATGACAAGGTACTTGAGGAAGGTCACCACGTAGCTGATGATGATGAACAGCCCACCCTCGCGAATCCACTTGGATGCCTTGGGGTACTTCTCGCTCATGCCGTCCCACCAGCGCGTCAGGGCGTTCTCCTTCTTGGCCGGCGTGCTCGTTCCGTTGGGATTGTCACTCATGTCTGTCCTCCTTGGGTCTATGGGCTCGGGGTCCTGCGGTCTCTTCTAGCGCTTTGTGCTCGCAGCGGCGATCTTCTTGGCGAGGCTGGCGTTCTGGACGAGGTTGATGACGAGCTCGATGATGAAGCGGATGAAGCCGATGACCCAGAAGCCACGGATCTCCATGACGAGGGCGTCCACCATGCGCATGTTGATTATGCCGTTCGTCATCTTGCCGAGCGCCCGGAGCGGCATGTTCCAGATGAACAGGACGTTGAGGTTGGGATGGCCGGACTTGTCCGCGGAGCGCTTGATGGTGCGCAGCACGAGCCAGACGAGCCAGAAGATGGGGGAGCGCCCGTGGTTGAGGTCGCGGAAGCACATGTTGCGGCCGATCTTGGGGCCCTCGCTGGGAATCGGGTGGCCGAGAAGCTCCGCGAACTGGGCGTCGCTCACGTCGGCGACGCGCCCCGTCTCGTAGGGGGCGAGGTCCGCGCCCGCGTAGGGGTTGGGCGCGCCGGTGCCCTCGACCTCCACGGTGGTCGTGAGGCGGACGTCGTCGGCCGAGGCGGCGACGCGAAGCTCGTAGGTGCCGCCCTCGACCTCCCAGGCGTTGGTCTTCACGTTGAAGTAGCGGAAGGCCTTGTCGTCGAGCGGGATGGTCACGACCTCGGACCCGCCGGGCTCGAGCACGCTGGTCTTGGCGAAGCCCTTGAGCTCCTGCTCGGGGCGGAAGACCTGATGGTCGGGCTTGGCCACGTAGAGCTGGGCCACCTCGGCGCCGGCCACCGTGCCGGTGTTGGTGACGGTGAAGCTCACCGCGTCGCTCGTCGCGCTCACGTCCGAGTAGGCGAAGGTGGTGTAGGAGAGGCCGTAGCCGAAGGGGTAGGCCACGTCCACGCCGGCCGTCTGGTAGTAGCGATAGCCCACGTAGAGGCCCTCGCGGTACTCCACGCTCCACTCGTCGGAGGGGAAGGTGCCCGCGCAGGCGACGTCGGCGTAGCGCACGGGCCAGGTCTCGGTGAGCTTGCCGGAGGGGCAGACCTTGCCGCAGGCCACGTCGAGCGCGGCGCCGGCGCCGGCCTGGCCGCCGAGCGCGCAGTAGAGGATGCCCTTGGCGTCGGCCGCCCAGTCGCTCTCCACGCTGGAGCCTGCCGAGAGGAGCACCACCACGTTGGGGTTGACCTCGGCCACGGCGTGCGCGAGCTCGACCTGGTTGTCGTTCAGGCGCATGGTGAGGCGCTCGGCGCCCTCGGCCTCGGCGAGCTCGTCCAAGGCGAGGCAGAGCAGCACCACGTCCGCGCGCTTGGCAAGGTCGATGGCAGCGTTGCGCTTGCTGGCGTTCTCGCCGCCATGGCGCTCGAAGCCGGGCTCGTAGCCCACGAGCGAGAGGTCCGTCTCGTCGATGAGGTCGAGGAGCGAGTCGACCTTGGTGCAGTTGACGGCCGAGGAGCCGGCCCCCTGGTAGCGCGGGGTCTGCGCGAAGTCGCCGATGAGGGCGACCTTGGTCCCTGCGGCAAGCGGCAGGATGTCGTCCTCGTTCTTGAGCAGGACGCAGCCGGCGGCCGCGACCTCGCGGGCGAGGGCGTGGTGGCCCTCCTCGTCAAAGCCCTTGGTGGCGGCCTCGACGGCGAGGCGCGTGCTCAGGGCGAGCTCGATGGCCTCGTCCACGCGCTCGTCGATGTCCCGCTCGGAGAGGGTGCCGTCCTCGACGGCCTTCAGCAGCTCGCGGACAGAGCCCAGGCCCGGGGCGGGCATCTCGTAGGTGGAGCCGGCCGCCACGCCCGCGACGTGGTCGTTGGAGCCGCCCCAGTCGGTGACCACGGCGCCGTCGAAGCCCCACTCGTCGCGAAGGATCTCCTTGAGCAGGTGCTCGCTCTCGTTTGCGTAGGTGCCGTTCACGAGGTTGTAGGAGCTCATGATGGTGAGCGGGTGCGACTCGCGGACGCAGATCTCGAAGTTGGTGAGGTAGATCTCGCGCAGCGTGCGCTCGTCGAGGACGGAGTTGGACGCCTGGCGGCGCGTCTCCTGGCTGTTGACGGCATAGTGCTTGGGGCAGGCGCCTATGCCGTTTGACTGGATGCCGCGCACGTAGGCGGCGGCCATCTTGCCGGCGAGGTACGGGTCCTCCGAGAAGTACTCGAAGTTGCGGCCGCAGAGGGGGTTGCGCTTGATGCACAGGCCCGGCCCCAGGAGCGTGGCGACGCCCTGCGAGACGGCCTCCTGGCCCATGGACTTGGCCATGCGCTCCGCGAGCGCGGTGTCCCAGGTGTTGGCCACGGTGACGGCCGTGGGGTAGCAGGTGGCGGGCTCGGAGGCGTTGAGGCCCAGGTGGTCCGCGGCGCCCGCCTGGTGGCGCACGCCGCTCGGGCCGTCGGAGAACTCAACGGCGGGGATGCCGAGACGCTCGTTGGGCCAGCTGCCAAAGGTGGTGGCGCCTTGGAGCATGGCGCACTTCTCCTCCAGCGACATCTGCTTGATCAGGTCTTCGTGTCTCATCTTCGCTCCTTCGGGCGGACTGTCCCCTCGATGATACGAACCGAGCGCGGAATGCCCGCAGAGCTGACACGATTTGCCTGTCTGCGGACATTATCGGCGCAGCGGTCCTCTTCTGGCTATGAAGGATAGGGAGTCCTCAGGAGGTGGGCGACACTTTGGCACAAGCGGTCAGTTGGGCGTCACAAGCTGTGGAAAGGACGCACGGATGGCGCGACGTCCGTGGGCGCCCCAGAGCCTGCGG
>CAZUOD010000062.1:0-7696 GCA_964621975.1 uncultured Atopobium sp. | reverse complement strand
TTCGGGGACGACGGCGTCCCGACGCCGGCCCCTGCCCCTCGCGCCCGCGCGGCCGAGCTCAACCGGCTGCTCAACGTCTACGCCTACCGCTACTACGCGCTCGATGACCCCGCCGTCTCGGACGCCGAGTTCGACCGGCTGGTCCGCGAGCTCAGGGACATCGAGGCGGCCCACCCGGAGCTCGTCACCCCGGACTCCTACACCCAGCGCGTGGGCGGCTACGTCTCGGAGCAGTTCGAGCCGGTGACGCACGCCTCGCGCATGTACTCCATGGACGACGCGATGGACCTCGCCGAGCTCGACGACTGGCTCGCGCGCACCGACGAGGCCCTCGGTGCCACGCCCGAGCGTCCCGTGGCCTACACCTGCGAGCTCAAGATCGACGGCCTCGGCATCGCGCTCACCTACCGAGACGCCCAGTTCGTGCGCGCGGCCACCCGCGGCGACGGCACCACCGGCGAGAACGTCACGGCCAACGTGCTCACGATCGCGGACGTCCCGCACGCGCTCGCGCCGGCCGGCCTCGCGCGCGTGGCGGACGGCGGGCTCGGGCACACCATCGAGGTCCGCGGCGAGGTCTACATGCCGCGCCGCTCCTTCGCGCGCCTGAACGAGGACGCCGACGCCGCCGGCACCCAGCCCTTCGCCAACCCGAGAAACGCCGCCGCCGGCAGCCTGCGCCAGAAGGACCCCAAGGTCACGGCCCACCGCGACCTCGAGACCTTCATCTACGCCGTGGCCGACGAGGGCCCCATAGACGTGGGCACCCAGCGCGAGTTCCTCGACTGGCTCGCCGACTGCGGGTTCTCGGTGAACCCGCACGCGCGCCGCTGCACCTCGGCCGCCGAGGTCCACGCCTTCTGCGAGCGGGCCCTCGCGAGCCGAGACGAGCTCGACTACGACATCGACGGCGTGGTCGTGAAGGTCGACTCCCTCGCCTCCCAGGAGGCGCTCGGCTTCACGGCGCGCGCGCCGCGCTGGGCCGTCGCGTTCAAGTTCCCGCCCGAGGAGAAGCGCACCGTCCTGCGCGAGATTCGCGTGCAGGTGGGCCGCACCGGCGTGCTCACGCCCGTCGCGGAGTTCGACCCCGTGAGCGTGGCCGGCTCCACCATCGCCCGCGCGACCCTGCACAACGTCGACGAGATCGCCCGCAAGAACGTCCGCGTGGGCGACACGATCGTGGTCCACAAGGCGGGCGACGTCATCCCCGAGGTCGTGGGCCCGGTGCTCGAGCTGCGCCCCGAGGGTGCGCCCGAGTTCCGCATGCCCGAGCGCTGCCCCAGCTGCGGCAGCCCGGTCGTGCGCGAGGAGGGCGAGGTCGCGTACCGCTGCGTCTCCATCGACTGCCCGGCCCAGGCGACCGAGCGCCTCATCCACTGGGGCAGCCGCGGCGCCATGGACATCGACGGCCTGGGAGATGAGATCGTGGGCCGCATGGTGGAGCAGGGGCTGCTCTCCGACGTCGCCGACTTCTACGACCGCCTCACCGAGGACGCGCTCGCCGCGGTGCAGACCGGGCGCAGGACCGTGGACGGCGAGGACATCGTGGTGGGCCCGGTGGTTGCGGCCAAGATCATGGCCCAGGTGGGGGAGTCGCGCGGGCGCGGTCTGGCGCGCGTGCTCTTTGGGCTGGGGATCCGCCACGTGGGGGCCACGGTGGCCCGTCAGCTCGCGACGCACTTCGGGTCCATGGCGGCGCTCATGACCGCCTCCGAGCAGGACATCGCCGCCGTGGACGGCGTGGGCCCCAAGATCGCGGCGAGCGTGCGCGGCTTCTTCTCGGTGGAGGGGAACGTGGCCGTGGTGGAGCGCCTGCGCGAGGCGGGCGTGACCATGGAGGAGGAGCGATCCGCGTCCGAGCGCCCGCAGACCCTGGCCGGCCTCACGTTCGTGCTCACGGGGACGTTGACCGGCCGCACGCGCACCGAGGCCAAGGAGGCGCTCCAGGCCCTGGGGGCCAAGGTCACGGGGTCCGTCTCCAAGCGGACGAGCTACGTGGTGGCAGGCGAGGCGGCCGGCTCCAAGCTCGACCGCGCCGAGGCGCTCGGCGTGCCCGTGCTCGACGAGGCGGCGCTCGAGCGGGTCCTGGAGACGGGCGAGCTGCCGGCGTAGCCCCGGGCCCGCGCCCGCTTGCCCGCGGCGTTCCCCAAGTTGTAACAATTTCCCGTTCCTCGCGCGCCGCGCCGCGGGGTACACTCGTCCCAACCGAATAGGCGCTTCCAAACCGATGAGGCGGAAGGTAGACGTCGATGCGCGCACAGAGAGTCCGGGGCGGTGAGATCCGGGCCGAGATGCAAGGCGTTGATTGGGCCGCCGAGGGCGCACCGAAAGCAGGGGCAACCCGGGCAAGTAGGCTGCGACGTGTGGGCATACGTCAGTTGCCGGAGGCGTGTCAGCGCCTCGCAAAAGGGCACGGGAGACCGTGAACCAAGGTGGCACCGCGGGCTCGTCACAGAGGGCTCGTCCTTGGCTGTATCTCAGGCCGAGGGCGGGCTTTTTGCCGTCCTCACGCGGAAAGGGGGACGGGCATGGCGCCAGGCGCTGCCATCGAGCCCACGCTCGAGGAGGTCCGCGCGATCGCGGCGCGCGGCGGGTACCGCCGCATCCCGGTGCGCCGGGAGCTCCTTGCCGACCGGCTCACCACGATCGAGGCCCTGCGGCGCGTCCGCGCGGTCTCCAACCACTGCTTCTTGCTCGAGAGCGCCGAGGCCGACGAGCGCTGGGGCCGCTACAGCTTCCTGGGCTTCTCGCCCACGGTGGAGCTCACCTGCTCGAACGGCCTGCTCCGCGTCACGCGCGACGTGGAGGACCCCGCCCGCCGCCGCGTGAGCTGCCGCCGCGTGGAGCATCCCGGCGACGCCATCCGGGAGCTCATCGCCGAGCGCCGCTCGCCCAGGCTGCCGGGCTTCCCGCCCTTCTCCGGCGGCCTCGTGGGCTACTTCTCCTACGACTACCTCAAGTACGCGGAGCCCACGCTGCGCCGCGAGGGCCTGGGCCAGCGCGACTTCCCCGACTGCGACCTCATGCTCTTCGAGGACGTCGTGGCCTTCGACTCCTATCGCCAGCGGCTCGTGCTCGTGAGCTCGGTGGACGCCGACGACCCGGAGCGCTCCTACGCGCGCGCCGCGCACCGGCTCGACGAGATGCAGCGCGTCCTGGAGTCGGACGTGCGCCATCCCTTCGAGCCGCTCCGCGTGACCGGCGAGCTCACGGCCCGCCATGACCGGGCGCGCTTCTGCGGGATGGTCCGCCGCGCCCAGGAGCTCATCCGCGAGGGCGAGATCTTCCAGGTGGTGCTCTCCAACCCGCTCACGGCGCCGGCCACGGGCAGCCTGCTCGACACCTACCGCGTGCTGCGCGCCACCAACCCCTCGCCCTACATGGTCTTCCTCACGAGCGACGACATCGAGGTGGCGGCGTCCTCGCCCGAGACGCTCGCGCGCCTGGAGGACGGTCGCCTGCTCACGTACCCGCTCGCCGGTACGCGCCCGCGGGGCGCCACGCCCGAGGCCGACCTGGCCCTCGAGCGCGACCTGCTCTCGGACGAGAAGGAGCTCGCCGAGCACAACATGCTCGTCGACCTCGGGAGAAACGACGTCGGCCGCGTGAGCGAGCTCGGCAGCGTGCGCGTCGAGAGCTACCTCGACGTCTTGCGCTTCAGCCACGTGATGCACCTCGGCTCCACGGTCTCGGGCCAGCTCGCCGCCGGGCGCGACGCCGTGGACGTGGTGGACTCGATCCTGCCGGCGGGCACGCTCTCCGGCGCGCCCAAGATCCGCGCCTGCCAGGCGATCTCCGAGCTCGAGGGCGAGAAGCGCGGCATCTACGGCGGCGCCATCGGATATCTGGACCTCTCGGGGAACCTCGACACGTGCATCGGGATCCGGCTCGCCTACAGGCGCGCCGGCGAGGTCTGCGTGCAGTCGGGCGCGGGGATCGTGGCCGACAGCGTGCCCGAGCGCGAGTTCGAGGAGTGCCGGAACAAGGCGCGCGCCGTCACCGAGGCGCTGCGCCAGGCGGAGGGGGGCCTCGCATGATCGTGCTCGTGGACAACTACGACAGCTTCTCGCACAACCTCTACCAGCTCCTGGGCTCGGCGGGGTCGGACGTGCGCGTGGTGAGAAACGACGCCGTCAGCGTGGCGGACCTGCGCGCGATGCGCCCCGAGGCCGTGGTGCTCTCCCCGGGGCCGGGCCGGCCCGCGGCGGCCGGCATCTGCGAGGACGTGGTGCGCGAGCTCGCCGGCAGCGTCCCCATCCTCGGCGTCTGCCTCGGCCACCAGGCCATCTGCGAGGCGCTCGGCGCGCGCGTCACCCACGCGGCCGAGCTCGTGCACGGCAAGGCCTCCGAGGTCCGGCTCGACCCGGCCTGTCCGCTCTTCTCGGGCCTCGGCGAGACGGCCGTGGTGGGCCGCTACCACTCGCTCGCCGTGGACGGGGCCACGCTGCCCGCGTGCCTCAAGGTGGTGGCGCGCACCACGGACGGCGCGGACGAGGTCATGGCCGTCGCGCATCGGGAGCTGCCGGTCTTTGGCCTGCAGTTCCACCCGGAGTCGCACCTCACGCCGGACGGCGCGCGCATCATGTCTAACTTTGTGTCAATCGCGAGGGGAGACAACCCCCTCACGCACGGGAAGGATGGAGCAGATGATTAAGGAAGCCATCGAGAAGATCGTCCAGAAGCAGGACCTCACCTACGACGAGGCCTACACCACGATGCGCGAGATCATGAGCGGCGAGACGAGCCCCACGCAAAACGCCGCGTTTCTCGCCGCGCTCTCCACGAAGTCCACGCGCGCCGAGACCATAGACGAGATCTCGGGCTGCGCGGCGGCGATGCGCGAGCTCGCCACGCCGGTGACCCACCCCGGGATGCGGACGCTCGAGATCGTGGGCACGGGCGGGGACCGTGCCAACACCTTCAACATCTCCACCACGGCGGCGCTCATCTGCGCGGCCGCGGGCGCCAAGGTGACCAAGCACGGCAACCGCGCGGCGAGCTCGCAGTGCGGCACGGCCGACTGCCTGGAGGCCCTGGGCGCCAGCATCGACCAGGACCCCGAGCGCGCCCGCGAGATGCTCGGGGGCTGCGGGATGGCCTTCCTCTTCGCGCAGCGCTACCACACGGCCATGAGGTACGTCGGCCCCATCCGCAAGGAGCTGGGCTTCCGCACGGTCTTCAACATCCTGGGCCCGCTCACCAACCCCGCGCGCCCCGAGTACTACCTGCTCGGCGTCTATGACGAGTACCTCGTGGAGCCCGTGGCCAAGGTGCTGGACAAGCTCGGCGTGAGCCGGGCGCTCGTGGTCTTCGGGCAGGACCGCATGGACGAGGTCTCGCTCTCGGCGCCCACCACCGTCTGCGAGCTGCGCGACGGCTTCTACCGCACGTCCACCCTCGAGCCCGAGGACGTGGGCCTCTCGCGCTGCGAGAAGGCGGACCTCCTCGGCGGGACGCCCGAGGAGAACGCCGCGACCGTCCGGGCCATCCTCGCGGGCGAGGAGCGCGGGCCCAAGCGCGACGCTGCCGTCCTCAACGCGGGCTGCGCGCTCTACGTGTGCGAGCTCGCCGAGAGCCCGGCCGCGGGCGTGTCTCTCGCCGCCTCCGTGGTGGACTCGGGCGCCGCGCTCGCCACGCTCGACGCCTTCGTCGAGCAGTCCCGGCGCTAGGGGCGCGCATGTCTGCCGAGAGGAACGTCCTCCAGACGATCGCGGACGCCACGCGCGAGCGCGTGGACGCGGAGCGCGCCCGCGTGCCGCTCTCCGAGCTGCGCGCCCGCGTGCGGGCGCAGCGCCCGCTTGACGCGCCCTTCGAGCGGGCGCTGCGGGCGCCGGGGATGTCGTTCATCTGCGAGGTCAAGCGGGCGAGCCCCTCCAAGGGCATGATCGCGGCCGGCGCGGACCCGGTGGCCGTGGCGCGCGACTACGAGGCCGCCGGCGCCGCGGCGCTGAGCTGCCTCACCGAGCCCCGGTGGTTCAAGGGCTCGCTCGACGACCTGCGCGCCGTGTCCGCGGCCGTGCGCATCCCCGTGATGCGCAAGGACTTCGTCGTGGACGAGTACATGGTCTGGCAGGCGCGCGAGGCCGGCGCCGCGGCGGTGCTGCTCATCTGCGGCATCCTCTCCGACGCGCAGCTCGCCGAGTACGTGGCGCTCACCCGCGAGCTCGGGATGTCGGCCCTCGTGGAGGCCTACGAGCCCCACGAGCTGCCGCGCGCCCTCGCGGCGGGCGCCCGCGTGGTGGGCGTCAACAACCGCGACCTGCGCAACTTCGAGGTCGACTTCGGCCGCAGCGCGCGCCTGAGGCCGCTCGTGGGGGAGGATCGCGTCTTCGTCTCGGAGTCGGGCGTGGAGACCCGCGCCGACGTGGCCCTCCTCGAGGAGGCCGGCGTGGACGCGGTGCTCGTGGGCGAGACCCTCATGCGCGCGCCCGACAAGGGCGCGGCCCTCGCCGCGCTCAGGGGCGACGGCGCGGGCGCACAGGCGCGCGTCTCCTCGCGCACGCGCGTCAAGCTCTGCGGGCTCAGCCGCGAGCAGGACGTGGCGGCCGCGCTCGAGGCCCGCCCGGACATGGTGGGCTTCGTCGTGGAGTTCGAGCGGTCGCGCCGCAGCGTCTCGGGCGAGCGGCTCACGGGGCTCGCGCGTGCCCTCGACGGCTCGGGAATCGAGCGGGTGGGCGTCTTCGTGGACGCGGACCCCGCGCGCGTGGCCGAGCTCGCACGTGCGGCCGGCCTCGAGTGGGTGCAGATCCACGGCTCGGAGGACGACGCCTACGTGGCGCGCCTGCGCGAGGCGCTGCTCGCCGCGGGGTCTTGCGCCCGCGTGATCCAGGCGCTCTGCCCGCGCACGTCCGCGGACGTCGAGCGCGCCGAGAGGAGCCGCGCCGACCTGGTCCTGCTCGACAGCGGGCAGGGGACCGGCCGCGCCTTTGACTGGGGGCTTGCCCGCGAGCTGGGAAGGCCGTACCTTCTGGCGGGAGGCCTCGGGCCGGGCAACGTGGCCGAGGCCGTGCGCGCGCTTCGCCCCTGGGGCGTGGACATGAGCTCGGGCATAGAGACGGACGGGGCCAAGGACCCCGAGAAGATGAGGGCGGCCGTGGCCGCCGTGAGAGGAGCTGGGACATGACGAACTCACCAGGCTCGCGCGGGCGCTTCGGCGAGCACGGGGGGCAGTACATCCCCGAGACGCTGATGAACGCCGTCATCGAGCTCGAGGACGCCTACGGGCGCCTCAAGGGCGACCCGACCTTCCAGGCCGAGCTCACCGAGCTCCTGAACGGCTACGCCGGGAGGCCGTCTCTTCTGTACCTTGCCGCCAACATGACGGCCGACCTCGGCGGCGCCAAGGTCTACCTCAAGCGCGAGGACCTCAACCACACCGGCGCCCACAAGATCAACAACGTGCTGGGGCAGGCGCTGCTCGCCAAGCGGATGGGAAAGACCCGCCTCATCGCCGAGACGGGCGCGGGCCAGCACGGCGTGGCCACGGCCACGGCGGCGGCGCTTCTCGGCATGGAGTGCCGGGTGTACATGGGCGTCGAGGACATGGAGCGCCAGGCCCTGAACGTCTACCGCATGCGCCTCCTCGGCGCGGAGGTGGTGGGCGTCTCGGCGGGCACGGGCACGCTCAAGGACGCCGTCTCGGAGACCTTCCGCGAGTGGACGAGCCGCATCGACGACACCCACTACTGCCTGGGCT
>CAZUOD010000061.1:0-7744 GCA_964621975.1 uncultured Atopobium sp. | reverse complement strand
AGGGCATGTGGGCCGACCGCAACGGCGGCTACACCCGCATCATGAAGCTCGGCCCGCGCAAGGGCGACGCCGCCGAGGTCGTGGTCATGGAGCTCGTGACCGAGCCGGTCACCCCGAAGGCCCCGCGCAAGGCCACGGTCACCAAGGTCGAGGCCGCCCCTGTCGAGCAGGCCGAGGCTGCGGCCGAGGAGAAGCCCGTCGAGGAGGCTGCCGCTGCGGAGGAGTCCGCCGAGTAGCCTGGCAGTACGTCAGCGTTGGACCTGGGGCCCCGACCTTGATGCCGGGGCCCTTCTCGTAGGGAGGTGAGACGTGATCGAGGTGAGACACGCGAGCTATTCCTACGGGTCGGGCCGCCGCGCCCTCGATGACGTCTCGCTGTGCGTGGCCCCTGGTGAGCGCGTGGTGCTGCTCGGACCCAACGGCTCCGGCAAGTCGACCCTCGGGCGCCTCGTCAACGGCTCGCTGCGCCCGTCGTCGGGGGAGGTGCTCGTCGACGGCCTGGCCTCCTCGGACGCCAGCGCCCGGGAGCTCGCCCGTCGCGTTGGGTACGTCCGCCAGGACCCGCGCTCGCAGCTGGTGAGCTCACTCGTCTCTGACGAGGTGGCGTTTGGGCCGCGAAACCTCGGCCTCGCGCGCGAGGAGGTCCTGCGGCGCGTGCGCGAGGCGCTGGGGGCCTGTGGCATCCCCGAGCTCGCGGGGCGCTCGACCACCGAGCTCTCCGGTGGGCAGCAGCAGCTCGTGGCCGTTGCCGGCGTGCTCGCCATGCGCCCGGGCTACCTCGTCCTCGACGAGGCGCTCTCCCAGCTCGACGGCGCCTCGCGCGAGCGGCTGGGGGAGCTCGTGAGGCGGCTCACGGGCGAGGGCATCGGGGTCCTTGAGATCGCGCACGCGCCGGAGTCCGTCTTCGGTGCGAGCAGGGTGCTGATCTTGGGCGACGGCGCGCTGCTCTGGGAGGGCTCGCCCACGGCGCTCTTTGCTGACGAGCGGGCGCTCGCCCTGGCGGGATGGGGCCAGGACCCCACGGCCCGTGCGATCGCGCGAGGTGTTGGGCTCGGGTACGAGCTCGGCGAGCGGCCCGACCCAGAGACGCTCGGCGAGGCCCTCGGGCCCACGGACGAGACGTCGAGCCAGGGGTCGCGTGATGTCCCTGATGCGCACGCGATCGAGCTCGATGAGGTGTCGCTCTCCTATGACGGCCGCCCCGCGCTGGACGGCGCGAGCGTCTGCTGCAAAGGCTCGCTCACTCTCGTGGTGGGGGCCTCCGGCTCGGGCAAGACGACGGCGGCCCGCGTGCTCTCGGGCGTGCTGGAGCCGGACGCCGGGCAGGCGCTCCTGGACGGGAGGCCCGTTCGCGCGGGGGAGGTGGGCCTGTCGTTTCAGCGGCCGGCAGACCAGCTCTTCGCCGATACGGTGCTCGAGGACATCTCGTATGGCCCTCGCGCCCAAGGGCTCACGGAAAAGGCCGCCCGCGAGGTCGCCCTCGAGGCGGCGCGGGAGCTCGGCGTGCCTGACGACCTGTTGGGACGCTCGCCCTTCGAGCTCTCCGGGGGGCAGGCACGTCGCGTCGCGCTCGCCGGCGTGGTGGCGTGCCGTCAGGACGCCTGCGTCCTCGACGAGCCCACGGCCGGGCTCGATGGACCGTCCCGTGCGCTGCTGAGGGCGGTCGTGCGCTCGCTCAGGGCCCGTGGGGTCGCCGTCGTGGTGGTGACGCACGACGCGGCCGACTGGCTGGGGGACGCCGATGACGTGGCCTTCCTCGCAGAGGGGCGCGTCGTGGCGCACGAGCGGGCATCACGCGTCGCCCATGCGCCCGAGCTCTTCGCTGCCGCGGGGCTCGCGGCGCCCTTCTCGGTGCGCCTTGCGGCCGCGCGCGAGGGGGTGCGCCATGGATAGGGCCCGGGCCCTGGGCGCCTACGTCCCCGCGAGGACGCCCGTGCACGGTCTCGACGCGCGGGTCAAGCTCGGCCTGCTCATGATGGGGACGCTCGCCGCCTTCTGTGCGACCTCGGTGGCGGGATTGGCCATCGCGGCGGCGGGCCTCGTGCTGGCGCTCGCGGCGAGCAGGACCCCGCTCCTGACGGTCCTTCGCGGGCTTCGTCCCGCGGCCTTCGTCTTGGGGTTCTCGCTTCTCGCCAACGCCGTCGTGCTGGTGGGTCAGCCGGGGGTCTCCGTGGAGGGGCTCGCGCGCGGGGCATGTGCGGTGGCGCGCATCGTCATCGTGGTGGGCCTTGCGCTCGTGCTCTCCTCCACGACGACGCCCCCCGCCATCGCCGAGGCGCTCGCTGCCGCTCTCGCCCCGCTCAGGCGCGTGGGCGTGCCGGTGGGGGACCTCTCGATGGTGGCCTCGGTGGCCCTGCGCTTCATCCCCCTCACGATCGAGGAGGTGGACCGCATCCGCTGCGCCCAGCGTGCGCGGGGCGCGCAGCTGGACGAGGGCTCCGTGCTCGCGCGGCTGCGCTCCTGGTCCCAGGTGCTCGTGCCGCTGCTCGTGGGGCTCTTCCGGCGCGCGGACGAGCTTGCGAGCGCCATGGAGGACCGCTGCTACACGGGCGAGCAGACCTCGATGGCGGGGCCGCTCGGGACGCGTGACCTCGCCCTGCTCGCCGCGGGAGTCGCGTGGGTCGCGCTCGCGGTCGCGGTGTGAGCGGACCCCGGTGACGCCGTGACCCACGAAGGAGGAGGACCGATGTCAGAGGCAACCCTGGTCATACGGCTCGGCTACCGCGGGGCGGGCTTCGCGGGCTTTGCCGAGCAGCCCGGCGAGCGCACGGTCGCCGGTGAGCTTCGCCGCGCGCTCGAGACGACCCTTCGCCGCCCGTGCGAGCTCACGTGCGCCGGGCGCACCGACGCGGGGGTCCATGCGCTCGCCCAGCACGTGAGCCTTCCCGTGTCTGGCCCCGAGCTCGAGCTCCCGGCGGGCCGTCTCATGCGCTCGCTCGTGGCGCTCACGCCGGATGACATCTCCATCAGGGGGCTCCTGCGGGCCCCTGCGGGCTTCTCGGCGCGCTTTGATGCCGTGAGCAGGAGCTATCGGTACCGGATCGCCGCCTCGGAGGCTCGGCCCGTCCTCTCGTGGGACCACGCCTGGTGGTATCGCGGCGAGCTCGACGTGGCCGCCATGGCCGAGGGTGCCCGGGCGCTTCTGGGGGAGAACGACTTCAGGAGCTTCTGCAAGGCGTCCTCCGCGCAGGGAAGGCCCACGTGCCGGTATGTGGGCACCCTCGACGTCACGCGCGTCGAGGAGGCCGGTGAGGAGCTCGTGGCCATAGACATCACGGGCAACGCCTTCCTGCACAACATGGTGCGCACCATCGCGGGCACGCTCGTGGAGGTGGGCCGAGGACATCGCGAGCCGTCCTGGGTCTTTGAGGTGCTCGCCGCGCGCGACCGGGCCGCGGCCGGGCCCTGTGCCCCGGCGAAAGGCCTCACGCTCGTCGGGGTAGAATACCCCGGTTCGGTTCTCTCGCCCTGGGGATAGCTCCCCGGCGGCACATGTTCAGGGGGCAGCAATGGCGCTTCTCGCCGACGTTCTCGCGGACGGCGTGCTCGACACGCTCGTCCTCGTCCCGTTTCTCTTTGTCACGTATCTCGTCATGGAGGCGATCGAGCATACCGCCAGCGAGCGCGTCCAGGCCGTGGTGGCGCGCTCGGGCGCGGCGGGTCCCGTCGTGGGCGCGCTCGTGGGGGCGCTCCCGCAGTGCGGCTTCTCGGCCATGGCGGCCACGCTCTACGCCGGGCGGGTGGTCACGCTCGGGACCCTCGTGGCCGTGATCCTGTCCACCTCGGACGAGATGGTCCCGGTCTTCCTGGCGCACCGCGAGCCCTTGGGGCGCATGCTTGCCGTCATGGGGATCAAGGTGGCCGTGGGTGTCATCGCGGGCCTTCTCGTCGACGTGGCGCTCCGGGCCCGACATCGTGCCGGGGACGGGCGGCCGCGCATCCACGAGCTCTGCGAGCGTGCCCACTGCCACTGCGAGGGGGACGGGGAGCCCTCGGGTGGCGCGCGCGGGCATGACGGGCACGGCACGCACTCGCACGGGGGAGGGGGCTGGGCCATCGTGCGATCGGCGGCGGTGCACACGGCCCAGGTGGGCCTCTTCATCTTCGTGGTGACCCTTGTCTTCGGGCTCGCCATCGAGCTCGTGGGCCACGACGCCCTTGGGGAGCTCCTCGCAAGCCATCCGGTGCGCGCCACCTTCCTCGCCGCGCTCGTGGGGCTCGTGCCCAACTGTGCCGCGAGCGTGGCCATAACCGAGCTCTACCTCGAGGGCGTCCTGGCGACGGGTCCCATGGTGGCCGGGCTTCTCGCCTCGGGCGGGATGGGGCTGCTCGTGCTCTGGCGCACCAACGCGGATGCGCGCCAGAACGTCCTCGTCACCGTGCTTATCTATGCGATTGCCGTACTCGTGGGGCTTGCGGTGGGAGTCTCAGGTATCCTGTTCTAAAGTCGTCGCATGGGGCCGTGCCCCGGAAGGGGGCGGGCATGCTGAGAAAGCGCGAGAGGTTCGAGCGGACCGACGTACCCCGTGAGAGCCCGTACCGAAACCTCATGGGCGTCGTCGTGTGCATCGTGGTGTTCGCGGCGCTGGCCCTCGTTGTCTCGATGACGTGGGACCGCGTCCAGCTCGAGACCCACATCGAGGACTCCGACCTCGAGGACGCCGTGGACTCGCAGTCGTCGACCTCGACCTTTGACGGGTACACGGCGTCATCGGACGAGATCGAGACCGTGCTTCTGCTCACGGCAGACAGCCTCGACTCCTCCGGCGCGAGCCTGTCCTCGGCGCAGGTCCTGTCCGTGAACGCCACCCAGGGCACCGCGGCGCTCGTCACGGTGTCCACGCAGGCGAAGCTCACCTATGACGATGAGTCGACGACGCTGGCCGAGCTCTACTCGTCGCAGGGCTACGCGGCCTGCGTGCCATCGCTCTCCACCGCCGCCAACGTGGCGTTCGACCACGTGGTGGTGTGCACGGCGGACGTCATCGAGGAGCTGGCGGCCCTGGCGGGCACGGACTCCTCCAACCTCGTGAGCAAGGCGTCGGACCTGCTCGCGCAGATGAGGACCGACATGAGCGCCGAGGATCTCGTCTCCTTGGCCGGCCAGCTCTCCGGCGTGGGGGTGTCCAACATCGTGTCCTCCGAGGCCACGCTCTCGGCCGAGACCACGACCGACGAGGAGGGCAACGTCACCGAGACGGGCTACCAGACGATCGATCAGCTCCAGCTGTGCCTTGCGCTGGGGACCCTTGTGACGGCGTCGGAGTGATCGGCCCACAGCGTTCGGAAATTTAGGGCCTGTGCTCATTTTGCCAAGAGGTCAGGTGAGCTTTAGGCACCTCAGCGGCGCTGTTACCCTATGTGGCATGGTTCGCGTGGGATCCTTTCTTGGACGGGAGGACGCGAGGCATGTCGCACTACACGCCAACGACCCCAACGGTCTCGGTGCTCATGGCAGCCCATGACGCCGAGGGCACCGTCAGGCGTGCCGTCGAGAGCCTCCAGGGTCAGACCATGAGGAACTTCGAGCTCATCGTGGTCGACGTGGGCTCGACGGATGACACGACCCGTCTCCTGCGCTCGCTTGCCGAGCGGGACGTGCGCCTCCAGGTGGTGAGAGCGCAGGACTGCGCCCGCTCCGTGGCGCTCGACATCGCGCTGGGGCGCGCCCGCGGAGCTTATGTTCTGGTGATGGACGCCGATGGCTGGGCGGACCAGACGATGCTCGAGGATCTGGTGGGCCTTGCCCAGGACGAGTCGCTCGAGCTCGTGATAGGGGGCTACTCGCTCAGCGTGGGCGTGGGGGGCGGCCGCATGTCACAGGTCGACGTCGCCGCCGAGGGCGAGGTCTTCCCCACGCAGGCTACCTTTCGCACCGCTGCGTGGAGGCTCTTCGCCACAGGGCAGCTCCTCCCGGCGAGCGCCAAGCTCTTCTCGCGTGCGGCGATCGAGGGGCGGGGCGTGCGGTTCTCGGCGCAGGGTTCCTCAGACCACGCCTTCGTGATCTCCTTCCTGAGGGATGTCGAGCGCGTGGGAGTGCTGGGGGACACGTGCTACCACCTGAGCCGACGGCTCGGTGCGTCCGTGAGCGCCGGTGCGCAGGCGCTGAGCTACCGGGCTCTCGAGGATGAGCACACGGCCCTGCTCGACCTCTACCACCACTGGCTGCTCGACGGGGACGCCGCGAGCATGGAGATGCTCCAGAACCGCTACGTCGAGCAGCTCGCGGGGTGCATCGAGGGCGTGTGCCGGCCTGGGAGCCCCGTTCCCGCCTCGGAGCAGCGCAAGGTGGTCGCGAGCATGATCGACACCGACCGCGCCCAGCTCGCGGCCAGCGTGGCGCGGCCCCACGCTCCGTCGGCACGGGCGCTGCTCGCGCCCATCCGCACGCACAACGCCATGCTTGCCTGCGTCCAGACGCGGCTCGTCTCGCTCCTGCGGCGCGGCGCCCCGGCCGAGATGGTCCCGGACACCTTCCTGTAGGCGACACGACCGACCGGCGCCTCGCGCTCCGCCGCGCCTGCGCGCTAGACTCTTCCGCCCCGAGCGCGCCTCTTGATGGTCTCGAGGGTGGCTCCCAGGCCGTTGGTGCGGACGCGGTAGGCGGTCTCGCGCGCGAGATAGGCGATGTGGGCGAGCGAGGGGCCCTTCGGCACGGGAAGGCCGAGGACCTGGCAGTACAGGCGTCGTCCTGCTGTGCCTACGGCGGGGTTTCCGAGCACGAGGTCCTCGTCAAGGCGCTCGAGGGAGTCCCTGACCAGCCGTCGCACGCTCTCGTCCTCGGTTCCCGCGGCGTTGACGGTGATGAGGGCGTAGGTGACGCCGCGCACCGCGAGCGCCTCGAGGACGCGCCTGTCGTCCACGTTGGCGAGCGCCGCGACGTCCATCATCTCGTTCCAGCGCTCGAGCGGCACGAGCGGCGAGCGTGCGGCGAAGGCCTCCGCCTCGTCGAGGCTGCGCTCATGGTAGTCGTAGACGGGACGGTCCGTGTAGGCGATGCGATCCGTGCGGCAGAGCGTCTCCACGAGGAAGGGGTTGTCCACCCATCCGGCTCCGGGGGCCTCCACGAACCTGATGTCTTTCTCGACGAGGTAGCCGCGGCGATAGAGCGCCGCCCATATGGCGGGGTGGTGCAACATGAGCTCGATGCCGTCTCTCACCGGGAAGGGTTGGGACTTGGGCCTCACACGGCCCTGATAGGGACAGCTCATGCGCGAGGTCTCGCCGTCCGCCAGCTCCAGGATGCGCCAGTACGGCGCCTTGACCACGTCGACGCCGTCTGGCCCCCCGTGGGCATCGGCACAGGCGAGGAGGTCCTCGTAGCATGTGGGCTCGAGGGTGTCATCGGCCTCCACGATGCCGACCCACGTGCCGCGCGCGAGCGCGATGCCGCGGTTGCATGCGGCCCCGTAGCCCCCGTTGGGCTTGTCCACCACCACGTAGCGCGAGTCCCGTGCGGCATGCCTGCGTGCGATGGCGGTCGACCCGTCGGTCGACCCGTCGTTCACGCAGATGATCTCGAGCGCGGAGTGCGTCTGGGCCTCTATGCTGTCCAGGCACTCGTCGAGCGTGGCCTCGACGTTGTAGATAGGGATGACGACAGAGACGAGACCCTTGCCCGCGCGCGAAATGCCCATGTGCTCCCCTCGGCTGTGAGACCCATGCGAACCACCCTATAATACTGAGGCGTCGTTTCGCGGCTGCGGCCGCACGAGAAAAGCGAAGGGATGGGGATGAGACGTCC
>CAZUOD010000060.1:0-7799 GCA_964621975.1 uncultured Atopobium sp. | reverse complement strand
GAGCCCGCCTACTCGACCGGCTCGTAGAACGTCTCGATGACCTGCTGGAGCAGGGCGTCCTTGTCGAGCTCGTACTCGGCGTAGGTCTCACCCTGGGTCATCTCGCCCTCGAGCTGGACCACCTCCAGCTCGGACACCCCGTTCGCGAGCATGGTGTCGGCCAGGAAGGTGAACTCCTCGAGCCCGAGGTTGGTGTAGGTGTAGTCCTGCGCGACCTCATAGAGCTCGAGGAGCTTGCCGGGGTCGGACTTGGCCAGCCCGAGGACCTTCGACGCATAGGCGCGCAGGTACTGGATCTGGCGCGCCTGACGGTCGAGCGAGCCCGTGGTCACGAGCTCCCGGTACTGCACGTACCTCTCGGCGGCCTCCCCCAGCAGCGTGACCTCCTCGCCCTCGAAGACGCCGACCTCCGGGATGTCCTGCAGGGCCGTGAGCGTCACACCGCCCACCGCGTCGTTGAGGCTCGCGACGCCGTTGACGTTGAGCGTGAAGTAGTAGCTGATCGGCACGTTGTAGAGCAGCCGGGAGACGCAGGTGAGCATGAGCTCGGAGCTCCTGTGCGCACCGTCCCCGTAGGAGTACTGCAGACAGATCTGCTCCACCGTCTGCCCGGCGTAGGAGTCTGAGCTGTAGGCGTCCACGGTCACCATGCTGTCACGGGGGATGTTGATGGCGGTCATCTCCCCCGTCGAGGTGTCGAGCGCGAGGACGATGATGGCGTCGGCCTGGCCGCCCTTGTAATCGCCGTCGCCGCTGTCGTCGTAGCCGATGAAGCACACGGTGACGATGTCCTCGTTCAGGCGCCAGCGCTGCCCGTCGTAGGAGATGGTGCCCTCCTCGTTCTGGGCGCGCTGCGCCACCTCCTCGGTCATGGCCTGCCGGCCCTGCTCCACGGAGTGGCGCCACCACGCGAGCGCGGCACCCACCCCGACGAGCAGCACCACGAGCACGGCCACGACCACCGTGAGCGCACGGCGCCGGCGCGCGTGGCGCGGCCGAGCCCCGTGTGTCGCGACGTGACGGGCCGAGGCGCGACGTGAGGACGCCGGGTGGGGCACGACGGGACTCAGTCCCGCGACCTGTCGGGACTCGTCCGCGGGCTCCTCTCGGAAGTGCCGGGCACCCGTGCGCTTCTCATCGGACATGGCGTCTCCTAGAGGGTCGGCGTGTCGGCGGTCAGGACGGCCGTCACGATGAAGCGGGCGCTCGTGTCGTAGAGGTCGGTCGTGCAGGTGGAGAGCTGGATGATCGTGCTGTCCGCGTCAAGCGTCACGTCGGGGTTCACGTTGCGAAGAATTGAGTCCGGGTCCTGCACGAAGGCGAAGTAGTCGGCCCTGACCTCCTCGTTCGAGAAGTCGAACGAGTTGAGGATGTGGCGCGAGTCGTACTGGTAGGCCGAGACGACGGTGTAGGTGTAGATGTGACCTGGCACGTAGACGTAGATCTCGGTGTTCTCCTCGAAGAACTCGGCGTCCTCGTAGTAGTGCAGGGTGCCGAAGAGGCCCTTGTTGTGGCCGTAGATGACCGTCACCGGGTCGGTGAGGTCACGCGAGTTGGCAAGCTGGATGAACGGGGTGCCCAAGGGATCATCCTCCCCGTAGCGGTTGTGGGAGAGGTAGTAGAAGTCGTCCGTGGGGCTCTGGACCAACGGGACGCTGATGTCGCACCCGGGAATGTAGAGCCAGGCGAAGATGTCCGAGTTCTCCGCCTTGAGCGACGCGAAGTCGATGGGGTTCTGCGACAGCTCGTCGCCTGTGGTCTCGTCATCCGGGACGGTCGGCGTCACCTCGTCATCCATGGACTGGATGGCCTCCTGCTCGGAGCGGGCCACCCGCCAGAGCCAGAGCGCGCCTCCTGCTGCCGCCACCACGAACACGACCAGAAGCGCCGTCAGCGCGATGACGGCGCCACGCCTCCTTGCTGCCACACGACCCCCTCATGCGAAAGGGGAGCGCCCCCAGGGCGCCCCCCGCATACCCTCTTCAGAACGAGGCGCGAGCCTGACGCTGCGCGCTACTCGGTGACCCTCCTGCGCAGCGCCACGGCGACACCGCCGGCACAGGCGCACGACGCGACGGTCAGGCCACCGACGAGAGCGGTGGGGACGCCGGTGTAGGGCGAGGAGGCACCGGTGTCCGTGGTGGCGGAGCTGCCGCCGGTCTTCTCCGCCACGATGGTGTGGACGGAGAGGCTGTCCTGCTCGAAGGAGATGGTGCCGTTGCTGTCGGCCGTGCGCTCCACGACCTCGGTGGAGCCGTCGTCATGCTCGATGTAGACGCTCACCGCGGCACCGGCGTACTCGGAGCCGAGGTCATAGCTGAAGGTGTAGGGTGCGGCGGTGTTCTGCTGGGTGATGAGGAAGGAGGCAACGACGCTTGCGCCCTCGGGCGTGTTGCTCGCCTGCTCCGTGGTGGCCTCGATGCGGATCCACGACTCGGTCCCCTCGCCGCCGACCTTGCCGCTGACGTTGGCGGAGATCTCGGCGTCACCCGAGACGGCGCTGCCGCTGGCGGTCACCGTGCTGGGACTGAGCGTGGGAGCGGCCAGAGCAGTCGCAGGCGCCACGCCGATGAGCAGCGCCGCGACGAGCGCAATCATGAACTTCCTCATATTCTCCTCCTCGAAGTTCGAGCCAGACAAGCGGGGTTTCCCGCTTGCGTCTGTTGTGTTTATACAACATCTCCCAACGTCAGACAAGGTGAAAAAAGCTGCCTGTAGATATTCTAAAATTATTTTTTGATAATACCGACCTCATGTCGGCCGCATGAAAAAGGCCCCCGCGTGGCGGAGGCCCAAGATCGCATCTGAGGAGCTGCGCTACTGGATGCGGGTGCGGCAGTACGGGCAGACCTTCCAGTCGGCGTTGAGGGGCCGGTGGCAGGTGGGGCAGACGTTGCGCACCTGGGTGTTGCAGATCGGGCAGACCACGAAGTCGCGGTCGATGGGGGCACCGCACTTGGGGCAGATGCCGTAGTGCGAGAGCTGGTGCTCGCGCAGGGCGATGTCGAGGTCCTGCTCCTCGCGATCGATGAGGTAGGAGCTCGGTCGAAGGATGACGTAGGCGAGGATGCCCACGATGGGAATCACGGAGATGATGGCCCACATCCACCAAGGCTCGGCGCCACGGCGCTGGGCGTCCCGGATGACGTAGACGATCGAGAGGATGTAGAGCATCACGACACAGACGACCATGAGGTAGAGGACCATGCGTACCTCAGGCGTGATGAGTTGGTCGAGCAGTTCTTCCATGACGTGGACTCCTTCGATACCGTAAGCGCGACCCCGGCGGCGTCGCAGACACGAGGGCAATTGTAGCAAAGGCTATGTGAAGTGGGCCGTCACCTCACCCGCAAGCGTGATGGAGCCGCACACAAAATAGGATTCTCTACACAATTCAGACACCGCAGCGGCCACCGACGGGTACGTCCCCACGACCTTGCGGCCAACCTCGGCAAAGGCCGCGGCGAGCTCGTGGGCGCCCAGGGCGCGCGGGCTCGCCGTCTGGGTGACGGCCACACGGGGAAACGCCTCGGCCACAAGCGAGACGATCCCGCGCACGTCCTTGTCGGCAAGCACGGCCACGAGCACGAGCGGCCGCGCGTCGCGCTCCGGGCACACATCCTCGACGGCGCTCAGGAAGGCGCCCACCGACTGCGGGTTGTGGCAGGCGTCCACGACGACCGGCGGGTCCGGGCGGAGAAGCTGGAAGCGACCGGGCGTCGGGCAGCGGACCACCGAGGAGAAGAGCGCCTCGGCGTCGAGGGCGCGTCCGAGGTGCGCCTCGGCGAGCGCGACCGCGCAGGCGACGTTGGCCGCCTGGTAGGCGGGCTTCAGGCAGGCGAGCTCGGCGTAGGTGGCGAGCGGCGTGCGCACGTCGAGCTCGAGCGGCGCGCCGAGACGGTCGGGGCGTCGCGTGATCTCGTAGCTCGCCCACGGCAGCCCCGGGTGCTCGCGCACGGGGCCGGGGCCCAGCTCGCCGACGGCGTCGGAGGGCCGGTGCGGCCGCAGCAGCACGGGCGCGACGCCGACCTCGCGCGCGCGGTCGAGCAGGACGTCCTCGACCGAGGCGGGCGCGGCCGTGCCGGCGCCGAGCACGCAGGCACGTCCCGGCCTGATGACGGCGGCCTTCTCGGCGGCGATCTTCTCGAGCGTGTCACCCAGGACGCGGGTGTGGTCGAGCCCGATGCCCGTCACCGCCACCGAGCGGATGGACCTGGCGGCCGAGGTGGCGTCCCAGCGCCCGCCCATGCCCACCTCGAGCACGGCCACGTCCACCCCGGCCTCGGCGAAGATGACGAGGGCCGCCACGGTGAGGGTGTCGAACTCGGTGATGTCGTAGGGGCGCCTCCCGGCGGCACGGCGCCGCTCGTTCACGCGCAGGCCCGCCTCGCGGGCGGCCGAGACGCCGTGGGCGAAGGCGCGCTCGGAGACGGGGCGGCCCGCGATCTCCATGCGCTCGGTGTAGCTCACGAGCTCGGGCGAGGTGTAGAGCGCGACGCGCAGGCCCTCGCCCGAGAGGATGGCCGCCGTGTAGCGCGCGGTGGAGGTCTTTCCGTTGGTGCCGGCCACCTGCAGGCACTCGAGCGCGAGGTCGGGGCCATCGAGCTCGGCGAGCATGTCCTCGACGGTCTCGAGCAGGGGCTCTATGCCGAGGCGAAGGGCGCCGCGCAGGTGCGCGAGCGCCTCCTCGTAGCTGATCTGGGGCACCTCGAAGGGCAGCTCGTACATGTTCTTCCCGTCCTTGTCCGTGGCCGCGCGCCCGGGCCTCACAGCCCGAGCAGCCGCAGGGCCTCCTCGCGGGTCCTGAGGTCGCGCAGGCAGCCGCGCACGGCCGAGGTGGTCGTGAGCGCGCCGGCCGCGCGGACGCCGCGCATGGTCATGCAGGTGTGCTCGGCCTCCATCACCACGAGCACGCCGAGCGGGTCGAGCTCGCGGACCATGGCGTCGGCCACCTGCCCGGTGAGGCGCTCCTGCACCTGCAGGCGCCGCGCGTAGCCCGAGACGCACCGGGCCACCTTGGAGAGCCCCGTGATGCGCCCGCCGCGCGGGATGTAGCAGACGTGCGCCCGCCCCGTGAACGGCAGCATGTGATGCTCGCACAGCGAGGAGAACGGGATGTCCTTGACGATCACCATCTCCTGGTTTCCGGGCTCGTGGAACTGCCTGCGGAGGTGCACGCCAGGGTCCTCCGCCATGCCGCCGAGGAGCTCGCCGCAGGCGCGCGCCACGCGCGCGGGCGTGTCGAGGAGCCCCTCGCGGTCGGGGTCCTCCCCCACCGCGAGCAGAAGCTCGCGCACGGCGGCCTCGGCACGCGCCAGGTCGACGGTGCCCGAGGGCCCGGGGAAGACGTCGCAGGTCTCGTCCCGGGCCTCGTCTCGCTCAGCCATGCAGCCCCCTCTCGGCCGCGCGCACCACGTGCTCGGCGAGGATCGCCGTCGTGACGGAGCCCACGCCGCCCGGGACCGGCGTCACCGCACGCACGACGCCCTCGACGGCCGCGAGCTCGACGTCTCCCACGAGCGTGCCGGAGGCCTCGTCCCAGGTGGTGCCCACGTCCACGACCACCTGCCCCTCCCGCACGCAGGAGGGGCCCACGCAGCCCGGTGACCCGGCCGCCGCGACGAGCACGTCGGCGCGACGGCAGCATGCGGCGAGGTCGCGCGTGCGGGTGTGACAGGTCGTGACGGTGGCGTCACGCGAGAGGAGCAGCGCCGCGAGCGGCCGCCCGATGACGAGCGAGCGGCCGACCACGCAGGCCTCGGCCCCCGCGAGCGCGACGCCGAAGTGGTCGAGGAGCGCCACCACGGCCTCGGCCGTGCACGGGGCGAAGCCGCCGCCCCGACCCGTGAGCACCGCGCAGAGCGAGCCCTCGGTGATGCCGTCGACGTCCTTGGCGGGGTCGAGCGCGCGCAGGGCGGCAACCTCATCGAGGGCAGGCGGCAGGGGCCGGAACACGAGCACGCCGTGCACCGAGGCGTCCTCGGAGAGCCTGCCGAGAAGCCCCTCGAGCTCGGCCTGGGAGCACCCGGCGGCAAGCGTCTCGGAACGCACCGAGATGCCCGCGCCCTCGCAGCGCCTCGTCGCGGCCCGCTCGTAGGCGACGTCGTCACCGCGCTCGCCCACGCGCACGACGGCCAGCGCGGGCACCACGCCCTCGCGTGCGAGCGCGTCCACGCGCCCGCGGAGCCCCTCCATGATCGCGCGGGCGACGGGGGCGCCCCTCAGAAGCTCGGCCATCAGCCCTCCCTACCAAAGAGGTCGGTGATGTCGAGCGCCAGGTGCTCGGCGCGCGGCACGTACTCGTCGAGCAGCTCGCTCACGCTCGACTCGATGCGCTCCGCGAGCTCGCGGTCGGCGAGCGCGGAGGTGTTCACGTACACGTTGACGCTCGCCACCTCGAGGGCGGCCCTGACGAGCAGGACCCCTGAGGCCACGTCCGAGACGAGGGAGCGGGTGCACATCGCGGCCATCCGCTCGAGCAGCGTGATGGCGCGGCAGCACTCCCCCATCATCGCGAGCGGCGCCATGCAGGCGTCGGCCGTGCCACGCTCGATGGCATCGGCACGGGAGGGGTCGTCCTTGGGCAGGGCGTAGGCGCGCGCGAGGGGCATGAACCCCCGGGCGTCGTCCTCCACGAGCTCGAGCAGCCGGGAGCGCACGTCATCGGCCTCCTCGATGAGCTGGGAGACCTCCTCCTCGCACTCGACGCGGCGACGTCTTCCCAGCGTGAAGGAGCCCGCCATCTCGCAGAGCGCCATGCCCACGGCCCCCACGAGGGCCGCCGCCGCGCCGCCGCCGGGGACGCTCTCGCGCGCGGCCAGGCGCTCGGTGAACTCCTCGCAGCTCAGCTCCGTCAGTCTCTCTCCCACTGGAAGCCCCCAAACTCGACTCGAAGCCCCGCTAGAACAGCCCGACGATGCGACCGTCGGGGGTGACGTCGATCTTCTCGGCAGCCGGGACCTTGGGCAGGCCCGGCATCGTCATGATGTCACCGGTGAGGGCGACCACGAACCCGGCGCCCGCCGAGACCCGAAGGGAGCGCACCGTGATGCGGAAGCCCTCGGGCGCGCCGAGGCGGCGCGGGTCGTCGGTGAAGGAGTACTGGGTCTTGGCCATGCACACCGGCAGCCCGCCGAAGCCCTGCTCCTCGAGCTGGGCGAGCTGGCGGCTGGCCTGGGGCGTGAAGTCCACGCCGTCGGCGTGGTAGACGCGCCGGCAGATGGCGTCGACCTTCTCGGCAAGGGTGGCGTCGAGCTCGTAGGCGAAGCGGAAGTCCGAGGGCTCCTCGCAGAGGCGCACGACCTCGCGCGCGAGGGCCTCGCCGCCCGCGCCGCCCTTGGCCCAGACCTCGGAGAGGGCCACGCTCACGCCGAGCTCGCCCACGCGGCGCTCGACGAGCTCGAGCTCGGCCGGGGTGTCCGTGGGGAAGGCGTTGACGGCCACCACCACGGGAAGGCCCCAGACGTCCCGGATGTTGGAGACGTGGCGCAGCAGGTTGGGCAGGCCGCGCTCGAGGGCGTCGAGGTCCTCGGTGGCAAGGTCCGACCTGGGAACGCCCCCGTTGTACTTGAGCGCGCGCACCGTGGCCACGAGCACCACCGCCGAGGGCGCCACGCCCATCGCGCGGCACGTGATGTCGAGGAACTTCTCGGCACCGAGGTCGGCCCCGAACCCTGCCTCGGTGACCACGTAGTCCGCGAGCCTGAGGGCGGTGTCGGTGGCCTCCACGGAGTTGCAGCCGTGCGCGATGTTGGCGAAGGGCCCGCCGTGCACGAACGCGGGGTTGCCCTCGAGGGTCT
>CAZUOD010000059.1:0-7827 GCA_964621975.1 uncultured Atopobium sp. | reverse complement strand
GATCGACCCAGTACCAGTTGCTCGGCATCTCGGCCGGCGCGGAGTCGGCCTCCTTGCTGAACGCCCACTTCTTGTTGAGGCTGACGACCTCTCTCATGCGAAGCCCCTCTCTGGATTCGAGCAGATTTGATACCGCTAACAGCTACCCAAAGGTACGTCGTCGGGCGCGCGCGGCGAGAGGGGCGCTACAGGTACTGCCGCCAGTCGTCGTCCTCGTCGCTCTCCTCGGCGGCCGCGGCGCGCTCGGCCTCGGCGGCGCGCTCGGCGCGGCTCACGTAGGGCGCGTCGTTGGCCGCAGGGAACGTCGCCAGCGCGTGCTCGAAGACCTCGAGGTTCTCGTCGGTGCGGCCGCGCGGCACGGCGAAGACGACCTCGCGGGCCACGTGGGTGCCGCCCGCGAGCTCGGCGCGGAAGGCCTCGGCCACCGTGGCCGCGTCCCAGCCGAAGGCCCCGCACCCGAAGGCGCCCAGCACGAGCCGCTCGTGGCCCAGCGCGTCGGCCACGGACATCACGAACCGCACGCGCTCCGCCAGGGCGCGCGCCAGGTCCCGCTCGCCCACGCGGTACTCCTCGCGCGCACGGCGGGCATCGGGCGCGGCGGCCACGATGACGTCAGCGTAGGAGTGGTAGCCGTCGCGCTCGAAGCGCACGCGCGGCACCACGAGCGCACGGTTGCGGTACAGGTGGCAGTTGACGTGCCTGCGGCGGTTCTCCGCGTACCAGTCCCCCCGCTCGCGCAGCACGTTGTAGAGGAAGCTCGAGGCGCAGAGCGCCTGCTCCTGGCCCCAGGCGCCGCGCTCGTAGGAGCCGCCGGGCCACAGGAACGACGCGAAGTCCAGGATCGCGAGGTCGCAGGCGGAGGCCAGCCCGCGGCCGCGCGCGAGCACCGCCGAGACGCCGTCCTCGTCGGTGACGCACACGTCAGGTACGCACCCCTCGGTGCCCGCGCCCACCGACGTCCCGTCGAAGGCGCGCGTCGCGGCGACCGCGGCCGCGATCTCGGCCGAGAAGCGACGGTCCATCTCCTCGATGTGGCGTCTCGCCTGCGTCTGCCTGCTCGGGCCGCGGCCCTCCCCGCGTGACTCTCTTCTCGGCATCGCGTCCCTCCTCGCTGTGCGGCGCCCGCGGGCGCCCTCGAACGGTCATGAACCATGGTACGACGCCCCGGGCCCCCTTCCGACGCGGGGCCTCGGGAGATGGCCCTACCCAGTCGCCTCGGCAAGCATCTGGCGCGCGAGGTCGAGGCTCGCGGGGCCCGTGTCGCCGGAGAGCATGCGGGCGACCTCTGCCACGCGCTCCTCGCCGGCGATCTCGCGCAGCGTGGTCTCGGGCACGTCGCCGTCGGTCTTGCGCACGAGGTAGTGCCTGTCGGCGACGACCGCCACCTGCGCGAGGTGCGTGACCACGATCAGCTGGTGGGTCCTCGCCAGCCGCGCGAGCGTGCGCGCGAGGGCCACGGCCGTGGCGCCGCCCACCCCGGCGTCCACCTCGTCGAAGACGAGCGTGTCGCAGTCGTCCGCCTCGCCGAGCACCGCCTTGACCGCCAGCATCACGCGGCTCACCTCGCCGCCCGAGGCGATCTTTCTGAGCGGGCGCGCCGTGAGGCCGGCCGCCGGGCGGTAGAGCAGCTCCACGCGGCTCGGGCCCTGCCGGCCCCACTCCGCGCGCGGGAGGCGCGCCAGCGAGACCTCGAGCGCCGCCGTGCCCATCTCGAGCGAGGCCATCTGCTCGCTCACCGCCGCGGCCAGCCGCGGGGCCGCCTCGGCGCGCACGGCGTCGAGCGCGTCGGCCGCGCGCGCGAGCTCACGCTCGCGGCGCTCGACCTCGCGCCGGGCGGCGCGCTCGAGCTCACCGCCGTCACCCGCGGCCGCGACCACCTCGCGCGCCTCGTCGCGCCGGGCGAAGACGTCTGCCATGCGCGGCCCGTACGCGCGCATGAGCCCCTCGAGCCGGGCGAGCCGCGACTGCACGCGCTCGAGCTCGGCGGGGTCGAAGTCGACCTCGTCCGCGTAGGCGCGAAGCTCCGATGAGACGTCCTCCACGTCGATGAGCGCGCCGCGCAGGGTGTCGGCGAACCCCGAGAGCCGCCCGTCGAAGCGCGCCGCCTCGGAGAGCTCGCGCACCGCCTCGGAGAGCTCGTCTGCGGCCGCGCCGTCGCCGGAGAGCAGCTCGCGCACGCCCAGGGCGCAGGACATGAGCGCCTCGCCGTGCTCCACGCGCGGCAGCTCCGCCTCGAGCTCCTCGAGCTCGCCCTCGCGCGGGCCCACCTCGTCGATGCGCCTGAGCACGAACTCGGCCTCCTCGAGGCGCGCCCCGGTCGCGCGGCCGAGCTCACGCACGCGGGCGAGCTCGGCGGCGGCCGCGGAGGCGGCGTCGAGGGCCGCGCGCCAGGCGGACACGGCCTCGGAGGCGGCGTCGCCCGCCCAGGCGTCGAGCAGCCCCGCGTGCGTCTGCGGCCTCAGCAGCCGCTGGTGCTCGTGCTGGCCGCAGAGGTCCACCGTGGAGCCCACGCGCTCGGCGAGCTCGCGCACGCTTGCCATGTGCCCGTCCATCTCGACGCGGCCGCGCCCGTCCGCCGAGACCCTGCGGCGCACCACCGTGCCGTCGGCGTCCCCCTCGCGCAGGAAGAGCCGCCCCTGCACCTCCAGGGCCTCAGCGCCCTCGCGGACCATGCCCGCGTCGGCGCGCTCGCCCACGAGGAGCTTGATCGACGAGAGCAGCGCGGTCTTGCCCGCGCCCGTCTCGCCCGTGAGCACCGTGAGGCCGCGGGCGGGCTCGATCGAGGCGTCGCGGATGAGGGCGACGTCGCGTGCGCGCAGCTCGTCGATCACTTGCCCACCTGCCCATAGAAGACGCGCGAGACCGAGTCGTAGAAGCTCTGGGCGCCGCGGTCGAGCAGCACGATGTCGCCGGGGCCGCGCCGCACCCGCGCGCGCACGCCCACGGAGTCGCGCTCGCGGCGCACGGGCTGGCCGTCCACGAAGAAGTGGCGCATCGCGGGGCGCTCCGCGCTCATCTCGATCTCCACGACGTCGGCGGGCGAGGTGAGAAACGCGCGCGCCATGATGGTGTGCGGCGCGATGGGCACGCACACCATGCCGGTGAACTCCGGCGTCACGATGGGGCCGCCAGCCGCGAGGGCATATCCCGTGGAGCCCGTCGCCGTGGAGACCACGAAGCCGTCCCCGCGCAGGCGGTCTATGTGCTTGCCCGAGACCGCGACGTCAAACTCCACCATGTCACCCGCGCCGCCGCGCGACAGGGCGAAGTCGTTGAGGGCGAAGCTGTGCGTGGTGAGCGTCGTGCCGTCGTCGCACACGAACTCGCACTCCACGTCCAAGGTGGCTCGCCGGGAGGCGTGGAGCTCGCCCGCGAGCGCGTCCGCCACCGCGCCCACAAGGTCATCCGGGCCGGCGGCGGTCAGAAAGCCGAGATGGCCGTAGGAGATGCCGAGGATCGGCACGCCCGCGTAGCCCACGATCCTGGCGGCGCGCAGCAGCGTCCCATCGCCGCCGAGCGAGACCACGAGATCGCATGACGAGACGTCCTCCTCGGCGTCGGGGAAGAGCTTCTTGTCGTGCGCCCAGGCGACGTCGACCCCCTCACCGAGCAGCCACTCCTCGAGCCTGCGCGCGCTCGCCGTCGCGTCCTCGCGCGAGTAGTTGGGAACGATGAGGACCGTCACGGGGAAGCCTCCAATCGCCTGCGTCCGTGACCTCGAGTGTAGCACCCACCCCGTCCTAGGCGGGGCTGTCCGCGCAGAGCAGAAACTCGACGTTTCCCTTGTGGCCGCGCACGGGGCTCTCGCACGACCCGCGCACGGTGAGGCCTGCCCCCTCGAAGGCGCGGGTCACGCGCCCGAGGGCACGGGCGCGCACGGACGCGTCGCGCACCACCCCACCCTCGCCCACCTCCTCGCGGGCGGCCTCGAACTGGGGCTTCACGAGGGTGAGGAAGGTGCCGCCCGGCCTGAGCAGCGCGAGCACCGCCGGGAGCACGACCGTGACCGAGGTGAACGAGACGTCGCACACGGCCAGGTCGACCACGTCCGGGCCCACGAGACCAGGCAGGTCGACGGCGTTGGTGCGCTCCAGGAGGCGCACGCGGGGGTCCTGGCGCAGCTCCCAGGAGAACTGCGCGTAGCCCACGTCGACGGCGATGACCGAGGCCGCGCCGCGCCTGAGCAAGCAGTCGGTGAAGCCGCCCGTGGAGCAGCCCACGTCGAGGCAGTCGAGGCCGACCGGGTCCACGCCGAAGGCGCGAAGCCCGTGCTCGAGCTTGAGGCCGCCGCGGCTCACATAGCGGGAGCGGCCGCGCACGTGCAGCTCCATGCCCGGGCGCACGAGCTCGCCGGCGGACCCCATCCGCCGATCAGAGGTGAAGACCTCGCCGGCCATGACGGCGCGCATCGCCTCGTCGGTCGTCGGGAAGAGCCCTTGCTCGACGAGCTCCTCGTCGAGCCGGCGGCGACGGGCCACCTAGCGCCCGCCCGCGGGCGCGGCCTCGTCGGGCTGGGCGGCCTCGTCGGACGGCTCCGCGAGCCGCGCCTCCTCCTCGGGCGAGAAGTCCGTGGCGTCCACGAGGCTCACGGCCTTGGTCCCCAGCGCGATGGCCTCGTCGAAGAGGTCGAGCGAGCGCTCGAGCGAGACGTCCTTGTCGCGCACCTGCGAGACGATGTCGTCGAGGCGCTCGGTTATCTCTCCGAAGGTCTGGTAGCGGGAGACGTCGACGCGGGCCATCAGGCATCCCCCTGCGCGCCCGAGGCCTGCTCGGCACGCTCGTGGGCCCAGGCGCGCCCCGCCGCGACCACATCGATGCCGGAGGCGAGGTCATCGGCCACGCGGCCGAGCAGCCCGTTCACGAAGCGCGAGGACTCGTCCGTGCCGAAGGCCTTGGCCAGCTCGACGCACTCGTCGATGGTGACGGCCACATCGACCTCGTCGACGTGGAGCATCTCGTAGAGGGCGAGGCGCAGGAGGTTCCTGTCCACGGCGTTCATGCGCGAGAGCGACCAGCCCGTGGAGCGCATGGAGATGACGGCGTCGAGGTCGGGGCGGACCTCGTCGGCGCCGAGCGCGAGCTGGCGCGCGTAGTCATCGAGCGGACCCTCGGAGAGGGCGTAGTCGTCATCCAGGACCGCCAGGACGGCGCGAGAGCTCGCCTCGGCCTGGAACAGCAGCTGGAGGGCCTGGCTGCGGGCGAGCGTGCGCCCGCCGAAGTGCGCGCTCAACTTACTCCTTGGGGAAGACGAGGCTGTCGATGCAGATGTCGACGGCGGAGACGCCCACGCCGATCTGCTCGGTGATGGCGCGCGCGACCTCCTCGCGCACGTCAGCGGCGAGCTTGATGAAGGGATAGCCGTAGAACACGGCCAGGTGCACGGTCACGCGGAGCTTGTCGTCCTCGACGATCGACTCGACGGCCCTCTCGGGCGACACGCTCCTGCTCGTGAAGACGGAGATGAGGCTCGAGGCGATGTCGTTGCCGCCGACGGAGGCGACGCCCTCGACGCGGCGGGCGGCGATGGAGACGACCGTGGAGACGACACCCCTGGAGATGCCGATACCAGAGACCTGGAGCTCGCTTTCGGCCATGAAGGACCTCCCTTGGTACGTGAAGCCGTATCCCAGACAGTATACCCGTTCGAGGGCGCGCGCCCCGCGAATCAGGACCGCCCGCAAGGCCCAGGGCCCCGCGGGCGGCGGCAGCGCCTTGTGGCTCGACGCTAGACGCGGCCGACGAACTTCCCGCCGTCGCGCGTGTCGACCTTGATGGTCTCGCCCTGGTTGAGGTACATCGGGACCTGGATCACGGCACCGGTCTCGATGGTGGCGGGCTTGGAGCCGCCCTGGACGGTGTCGCCCTTGAAGCCGGGGTCGGTCTGGACGATCTCGACCTCGATGAACATCGGCGGCTCCACGCCGAGCAGCTCGGTGTCGGCGTAGAGCAGCTGGCAGTTGTCGTTCTCCTTGAACCACTTGGCGTTGTCGCCGATGAAGTCCGTGGAGACGGGGATCTGCTCGTAGGTCTCGTTGTCCATGAAGTAGTAGGAGTCGCCGTCGTTGTAGAGGTACTGCATCTCCTTGGTGATGAGCTGCACGTTCTCGAACTTGGAGCCGGCGTTGCAGGTCTGGTCGATCACGCGGCCGGTCCTGAGGTCACGGATCTTGTAGCGCACGAACGCGCCGCCCTTGCCGGGCTTGACGTGCTGGAACTCGACGATCGTGTAGTACTTGCCGTTGATCTTGAGGCCCATGCCGTTCTTGAAGTCTGCGGTGCTGATGGTTGCCATGAAACGCCTTTCTGCCTCTGCGCGTGCGTACGCCACCGATTCTAGCACGCCCCGGCACGGGCGCCCTCAGCGCGACGGCAGGGAGACCGTCACGCCCCCCGATGGGCGATCTTGCGCCAGAGGCCGGAGAGGCCCGCGCGAATGACACCGAAAAAGGTGGCCGAGCGCACCACGCGCTCGCCTCCGATGTGGTCGCGCACGACACGCAGCACCGCCCTGTTGTCCCGCGTGGAGAAGGAGTAGGCGCCGCCGTCCTTGGAGAAGACCGCGAAGCGTGGGATCACCTTCCCGCGCAGCATCACCGAGGCGGCCACGTGGTCGATCTGGTTCCACGGGATCTGGATGTAGTCCTCGACGTTGCGCTCGTTGTAGAACTCCAGCGCCCTGTCGCCGAGCATCATGGTGCCGTATGAGGCAAGGGTCATGAAGGAGCTCGCGGGAACGGTGAGCTCCACCTTTGAGTTGAGGGACTGCGCCATCTCAGCCAAACTCCTCTCCGGACTCATGGGTGCGGGGCCGCGCCCGCCCGTGAGGTCATTGTGACACTTCACGGGCGACGCGGCCCCGCGACGAGGTGAGACGCTCTGCCCTAGAGCAGGCCGGCGAGGTGGCCGAGGATGCCCACCGCGAACATGCCGATGATGATGACGATCGGCGAGACCTTCTTCTTGAGCAGCCAGCAGCACAGCAGCGTCACGGCGACCGCGGCGAGGCCGGGGATGAGGTCGTCGAGGTTGTTCTGCAGCGTGGTGACCTGCGTGGCCGTCAGCGACAGGCCGCTCGCCTGCTGCGAGAGGGCCGAGGAGATGGCCTCCGCCACGCCCGAGCTGTCAGCCGTCGCCTGGATGGCCTCCCAGTCGATGTAGGCGCCCTCGGAGAGGGAGACCTCAGAGACCGTGGGGGCGAAGGTGATGGACACCCAGCGCTCGACGAGCGAGCCGATGACGAACATGCCGAGGATCGAGGCGCCCTCGGTGACCTTGCCGAGCAGGCCGCCGGAGAGGTCCTGGGTGATGGAGGTGCCCAGCTTGTAGCCGAACTCCTGCGTGTACCACATGAACACCAGGCGGATGACGTTCCAGAGCACGAAGAACAGGATCGGGCCGAGGATGCTGCCGCCCATGGCCAGCGAGGCGCCGAGCGCGCCGAGCAGCGGGCGGACGGTGTACCAGAACACCGGGTCGCCGACGCCGGCGAGCGGGCCCATCATGCCGACCTTGACGCCCTGGATGGTGGCGTCGTCGATTGCCACGCCGTTGGCGCGGTCCTCCTCGAGCGCCAGGACGACGCCCATGACGGGGGACGAGACGTACGGGTGCGTGTTGTAGAACTCCATGTGGCGCTTGAGCGCGGAGATCTGGTCATCCTTGTTGGGGTAGAGCTTCTTGATGGCCGGGATGATGGAGAAGCACCAGCCGCCGTTCTGCATGCGCTCGTAGTTCCAGGAGCCCTGCAGGAACTGGTGGCGGAACCAGACCGAGATGCGGTCGTTCTTAGAGAGGGTAACCTTCTTCTCTGAACGACCGCATCTCGGT
>CAZUOD010000058.1:0-8386 GCA_964621975.1 uncultured Atopobium sp. | reverse complement strand
AGCTCCTCCATGCCCTTCACGAACTGCTTGCGCTTGAGCGTGTCCACCTGGGAGACGCGCGCGAAGTGCTCGGGCGCGAAGGTGGGGATGCCCGCGTAGCGCACGCGACGGCGCGGCGAGCAGAGCGTGTCCCCGATGGAGAAGGTCCCCGGGTCGAAGAGCCCCACGATGTCCCCGGCGAAGGCCTCGTCGACGGTGGCGCGGTCGTCGGCCATCATGGCCGTGCCGCTCGCGAGCTTGATCCTGCGGCCGCCCTGCACGTGCAGGGCATCCATCCCCCGCTCGAAGCGGCCCGAGCAGACCCGCAGAAACGCCACGCGGTCCCGGTGGTTCCTGTCCATGTTGGCCTGGATCTTGAAGATGAAGCCCGAGAAGTCCTCCGAGCACGCCGGCACGCCCTCGCCCGTCTCGGCGTCCACGTGCGGGCCGGGGGCGGGCGCCAGGCGCAGGAAGTCCCTCAGGAACGGCTCGACCCCGAAGTTCGTGAGCGCCGAGCCGAAGAAGACCGGCGTGAGCCTGCCCGTGAGCACGGCCTCGAGGTCGAACTCGTTGTCCGCCCCGTCCAGGAGCTCGATGTCGTCGACGAGCGAGCGGTGGTTCTCCTCGCCGATGAGCGCGTCGAGGCTGGGGTCGCCGAGCTCGGCCTCGACCTCGTCGACGCGCTTGGTGGCGTTGGCGCGGCCGTCGCCCTCGAAGGCGAGCACGCGGCGGCTCGCGCGGTCGAAGACGCCCCGAAAGCCGCGGCCGCTCCCGATGGGCCAGTTCATGGGATAGGTGCCTATCCCCAGCACGCCCTCGATCTCCTCCATGAGGTCGAAGGGGTCGCGCGTCTCGCGGTCGAGCTTGTTCACGAAGGTGAAGATCGGGATGTGCCGCAGCGTGCAGACGCGGAAGAGCTTGATGGTCTGGGCCTCCACGCCCTTGGCGCCGTCGATCACCATCACGGCGGCGTCGGCGGCCATGAGCGTGCGGTAGGTGTCCTCCGAGAAGTCCTGGTGACCAGGGGTGTCGAGGATGTTCACGCAGCAGCCGCCGTAGGAGAACTGCAGGACCGACGACGTCACCGAGATGCCGCGCTGCTTCTCGATGTCCATCCAGTCCGAGACCGCGTGGCGAGAGCCGCTCTTGCCCTTGACCGAGCCGGCCGTCTGGATGCTGCCGGTGTAGAGCAAAAGCTTCTCGGTGAGGGTGGTCTTGCCCGCGTCGGGATGGGAGATGATGGCAAAGGTCCGGCGTGACGAGATCTCCTCCGCGAGGCTTGGCATGTGGTTCCTCCGATGCAGACGGCTTGAGCCCAGCCATTGTAGCGGATGGCATGGGGCGAGACGCCCACCGGCAGCCGTCAGGTGCCCGTCCGCGGACGGCTTTCTGACGCCTGCCGAACGCCCGGGACCGGGCGCGGGACGCGGGTACATCTCAGACAGTGGGAGTGTCCGTCGGGTTGAGGGAGGTCACCATGCTCTTCAACAACATCCTTGTCCCCTACGACGAGTCCGAGCACGCCAAGGGAGCACTCCACACCGCGCTCGCCATGGTCGGCGACGAGCCCTCGGCGAGGGTCCACGTGATCATGATCGTGCCCGCCGGGGCGCTGCCAGCCCCCTCGCTCATGGGAGACGGTCTGGAGAGCCCCTACCTCATGATTGATCCGGCCGGCTACGACCATCTCATGGAGTCGATCCTGGGGAGATCCCGGGCAGACGTGCGACAGGCCGTCAAGGAGGCGCTCGACGGCGCGCGCTGCGAGGTGGTCTCCGACGCCGTCGTGGCCGGCTCGCCCGTCGAGGGGATCGCCGAGTACGTGGAGCGCAACGGGATCGACCTCGTCATCATGGGGCGTCGGGGCCTCGGCGCGCTGCGGGGCATGCTCGGCAGCGTGAGCTTCGGCGTGCTGCGCTCCGTGAGCGTTCCCGTGCTCACCGTCAAGTAGGGGACCTGTGCTGAGGGCGCGGCGACAGGAGGCGACGAGACACTAAGGGGCGCCCGAGCCCTCGGACGCCCCTCGTGCCGCCCCTCCCCTACGAGGCCTTCTCGTAACGGCGGCTAGCCGGAGCGGTGACCTCCCGTGCCGCCGTCCCTCCTTTTTTTGATGCCCGGGCCCGTGCTCGGCGGGGTCCCACCGTCACCCGGACGCGACCGAACCGCTTGGCGACCGCGGTCGAGACCCGTGACGCCACGCCGCCGACGGCGCGCGACACCCTCCGCGCGACCGCGCCGACCCTGTCGGCCACGCGAGCGGCCACCTTGGGCACCTCGCGCTTGGCCCTCTCGAAGAAGCTTCCGATGGTCCTGTCGAGCTTGTACTCGGCGTGCGTGGCCACACGGCCGACGAAGTTGCGCTGCCCACGGCACGTGACGGCGACACCGCACACGATGGTGGCGATCCCAGGTCCCGGCAGCACGCACATGGCGATGCCGGCGATGATCAGCACGACGCCCAGCACCATCTCGACGGCCCCTCTGACCCGCCGGGTCTTGGGCACCACCTGTCGCCTAGCCGACATATGCCTACCTCTCAGACTGGGCCATGCCCCGCGAGGAGCGTCCGTGGGACAGCTTGCATTATATGCCGTCCGTGCGCGGGCTCGGCGCCCCCGGACCCCATGGGACCTCCCTACACAACAACCCCTCAAGCTTACGTGAAGGTGGCAAGACCCGCACCAGGGGCGTGCGCCCCGGGCACGCGCTACAATGCGGCGCAGGTGACGAGAGGGGGTTCCCGTGTACGGCAGGCAGGAGGTGCTCGAGCTCCTCGGGCGAGAGGGCATCGGCTACGAGCTCGCGGAGCACGTCGCCGTGTCCACCGTGGACGAGGCCCACGCCGCACGGATCCCGTTCGCCGCCGCGGGCGCGAAGAACCTCTTCCTGTGCGATGACAAGCGCACGGCTCACTACCTCGTGTGCCTCCCGGACGACAAGACCGTCTCCCTCAGGGAGCTCCGCGCACGGCTCGGCTCGCGACGGCTCTCCTTCGCCCCCGCGGCCGACCTCAGCTCGCTCATGGGCCTCGATCCCGGCGAGGTCACGCCGCTCGGGGCGCTGAACGACGTCGAGCACGCCGTCGAGGTGGTCCTGGACGAGGAGCTCCTCAGGAGGGGCGAGGTGGCCGTCCACCCGTGCGACAACACGGCGACGGTGCTTCTCGCCACGGCGGACCTCGTGCGGCTCCTGCGCGCCCACGACGTGCCGGTGCGCGTCATGGGACTCTAGGGGCCGCGACCCGGCGCGTCAGCCCCGTGCCAGCCTGCGCAGGACGTCCGTGATGTCCGCGTCGAGCAGGACGGAGCGGTCCGCGATCTCCACCGGGCAGCACGCCTCACCGCGGTTCACGCACGCGTAGGTGACATGCCGGCCTCTGGCGGCCAGCTGCCAGAAGGGGTACTTGATGATGCCCGGGGTGTTGCCGCCCACCCCGAGCTCGAGCAGCAGCAGGCGCGTGCCCTCGTGGCGGCGAAGGAAGTCCTGGTAGCGACCGCAGGCCCGGTGCCAGCCCTCGTCCTCGACGAAGGTCTCGTCCGCGCGCAGGTTCATGGCCATCGGCTCGCCGCAGACGGGGCAGCGCGGCACCAGCTCATCACCCACCCTCATGCGCAGCGGGCTCCCGTCCCCGGGCGGCAGGAGCCCGTCGTCCTCGGCGATGGTGAACCCTTGGCAGAGCAGCATCTCGCGCACCTGGGACCTGTTGTCGTAGGTCCTGTCATGGCACGGACGCGAGCACTGCCAGAGCCCGTAGTCGCCCTGGGTGTAGAAGAGCCGGCGCCCGTCGAAGCCCGCGCGCTGGAAGCAGTGGTCCACGTTGGTGGTGAGCACGAAGTGGTCCCTCTCGGCCACGAGGCCCCTCAGGAGGTCGTAGGTCTCGCCTGGGATCGGGGCGTAGCGGTTCAGCCAGATGAGGCGGCTCCAGAACGCCCAGCGCTGCCCCTCGTCCGCAAAGGGGAAGAAGCTTCCCGAATACATGTCACGCATGCCGAGGGCGTCTTTGAAGTCGGAGAAGTACCGCTCGAAGCGCGGCCCCGCGTACTCGTAGCCGGCCGAGGCGGAAAGGCCCGCCCCGGCACCCACAATGACGGCGTCGGCGGCCTCGAGCTCGCGTGCCAGGCGGCGCAGCGCAGAGGCCCCCGTGGCGGCCGCGTGGGTGGTCAGCCTACTGAAGAGCACGTCTCACTCCCCCATCCCAAGAAGCTCGCGATAGATCATCTCGTCGCTCTCGAGGAACACGTCGAACACCACCGTCATCCCCGCCTGCGGGTGGGCGTCCAGCCAGCGGCGGGTCGCACCGAGCGCGACCTGGGCCGCCTCGTCCGCCGGAAAGCCGAAGACGCCCGTCGAGACGCAGCAGAAGGCCACGCTCGAGAGGCCCTCCGCGGAGGCGGCGTCGAGGCAGGCCTCGTAGCAGCGGGCGAGCTCAGCGCGCTGGGCATCCGTGGGACGTCCCTGCACGACGGGTCCCACCGTGTGCACGACGCGCCAGGCGGGCAGGTTGTAGGCGAGCGTCACGCGGGCGCTCGCCGTGGGCTCGGGATGTCCCTGGGCCCTCATGGCCCTCGCGCACTCAAGGCGCAGCTGCACGCCCGCGAACGTGTGGATGGCGTTGTCGACGCAGGAGTGCAGCGGCCGCCAGCAGCCCGTCATGCCGGAGTTCGCGGCGTTCACGATGGCGTCCGTCGCGAGAAGCGTGATGTCACCGCGCCAGAGCCTGAGGCGCGCGTCGCCCGGGGACGGCGCGCAGTCCGCGAGCGTGGCCACGCCCCTCTCGGCGATGATGCCGGAGAGCAGCTCGTCCTGCGCGGCGAGGAAGCGCCCGTCGACGGGCCATGGCTCGCGCGTGTTCACCAGCGCACGGAAGCACGACCAGCGCCGCTCGAAGGGGGCGCGGGGTCCCGGCACGCGGTCCGGCATCCAGCCCCCGCGCTCGCGCCGCTCGTCCACGAGCCAGCCGAGCGCGATGTTCATCAGCTCGTCTCGGCGCCTCTCGTCCATGCGGGGCCCCTCCATGCACGCCTCCTCTCGCGGTCGGAGCCTGTCACGTCGTAATCATACTGGCTGCGACATGCCGGCTCCCGCAAGGGTCACGGCCCCGGACGCCCAGCGGCGCGAGACCTCCACACCGTGCCGGGACGCCGCACGCTCTCCGACGCAACGCGACCGCACGGCATCCCCGCAGGCCCCTCGCCACCTCCCTATCGCTAGCATCTTCCTAGACACGCGGGAGGCCCGCGCGCAGGGAGGGGACACACATGGACGCATTTGGCATTGACATCGGCGGCTCTGGCATCAAGGGCGCGCCCGTTGACCTAGAGCATGGCCGCTTCGCGGCGGAGCGCCTGCGCATCCCGACGCCCGAGCGCTCGACGCCCGAGGCCGTGGCCGGCGTGGTGAGGCAGCTGCTCGAGCACTTCTCGGTGGATGGGTCCGTGCCCGTGGGCGTGGCGTTTCCGGCGCCCGTCCGCCCCGGCCGGCCCATCGGCTACATGGCGAACCTGGACGACTCGTGGATCGGCGTCGACATCACCGAGGCGCTGTCCGAGGCCTGCGGACGGCCGGTCCGCGTCGTCAACGACGCCGACGCGGCCGGGATCGCCGAGAGCCGCTACGGCGCGGCGCGCGGGGCCAAGGGGCTCGTCGTCACGGTGACGCTTGGCACCGGGATCGGCACGGCACTCGTGATGGACGGGACGCTCGTCCCCAACACCGAGCTCGGCCACATCGCCATGGGCAAGCACGACGCCGAGCACCTCGCGAGCGATGCGGCGCGCCAGCGCGACGACCTCAGCTGGAAGAAGTGGGGCAAGCGGCTCACCAAGTACCTCCGCCTCCTCGAGTTCTACCTCAGCCCCAACGCCTTCGTCATCGGCGGCGGCGTGAGCAAGAAGCACGAGAGGTTCTTCCCGCACATCAGGGTCGAGACGCCCGTCTATCCCGCCGCGCTCCTGAACGACGCCGGCATCGTCGGCGCGGCGTCGTTTGCCGCCGAGGGGTCGAGACCTGCCGGCGCCGCCACGTGAAGCCCTCGTAAGGCCTTCCCGCACGCCTGCGCAAGGCCGCTCGGGCTGCGCTAGACTAGCACCGAAGACGCTGAAGGAACCTTGGAGGTCGCATGTCTGGTGTGCTGGGACGCCCTGCGCCGCGTGAGCATGACCTGCGCCGCGGTGGCGCGTTCCTGGCGCGTGTCCCGCGGGCCCGGGAGGCCGTGTGATGCTCTTCTTCCTCACCAGCCTGTCCGTCGTCCTGCCGCTCCTGGCACTCGTGATTGAGCACGCGGGCCAGGAGCGCATCTCCGAGCGCCACCACAGCCACCACGACACCTACGCCGCGTCCCCGACGTTCACGAGGGCGCTCATGTACGCGATGCTGCTCACGGGCTGCCTGGGGATCGTCCTCGCCTGGCTCTGCGACCAGCGGGCCCTCTCGGCGAGCCCGATGCTGGTGCTGGCCTTCTTCGACGCCTTCCTGCTCACGAGCCTGCTGCTGTGGCTCTGCGTCCGCCGCTACCGCGTCTCGACCTTCGACGACAGCATGATGGTCGTCCCGCTTGTCGGCCGGCGCGTCTGGGTGCGATACAACGACATAGACCGCCTGGAGTGGTCCGGCGTGCGCACGGGAGGCGGGTTGCGCAACCTCGACGTGTGGATCGGCGGCAGGCGCGTGGCCACCCTGAGAGGCATCGTCGACATCGAGCAGATCCTCATGAGCGTCGACCGCTTCGACCTTCTCCCCCGAGCCCCTAGGAGGCACCCGTGATCAAGCTCGTCCTCTCCGACATGGACAACACGCTCGTCCCCTTCGGCGAGCGCCACGTCTCGGAGCGCACCGCCGAGGCAATCCACGCCGTCCTCGACGCCGGCGTGCGCTTCGGGCCGGACACCGGCCGTGACTACGTGGAGCTCATGCGGTTCTTCCGCATGGACGAGTCGTGCTTCATGACGGGCATCTTCTCCAACGGCAAGCGCGTGCGCGCCGACGGCGCCTACATCCACACCACGGTCATCGACCATGACCTGCTCGTCCGCATCGACCAGGCCATTCGTCCCGAGCCGGGGATGTTCCTCGTGTGCTTTCCCGTGGAGACCAACCTCTTCAACCCCGCCTACGGCGTGGGGGTCTCGAGCGCGGAGCTCGCGGTCTTCGAGGGGCGCACGAGCTTCAACGGGGGCACGGTGGATGAGGTCCCCGACATCGACTTCGTGGCCGCCACCATCGCGTGCCCGGGCCCGCCCGAGCGCATGGACCGCTGCCGTCAGATCATGGCAGAGGCCGTCCCCGAGGTCAGCATCGTCTCGCCGATCCCCGAGTGGTTCGACGTCCTGCCGACAGGGACCTCAAAGGCCTCCGGGCTCGACATCCTGCTCGACACGCTGGGGCTCTCCCTCGACGAGGTGGCCGTCTTCGGCGACGCCGAGAACGACCTCGCCATCCTGCGCAAGGTCCCCTACGCCGTGGCCGTGGCGAACGCGACCGACGAGGTGCTGCGCGCGACCACGTACCGCGTGGGCGCGAGCGCCGACGAGGGCATGGCCGACGCACTCTTCGAGATAGCACGGGCGACCAAGGCCGGCGAGATGCCGGCGTTCCTCAGGGAGGAGTCAAGGTGATCAGGCTCATAGCATCAGACATGGACGGGACCCTGCTCGACGAGAGATCCGAGCTCCCGAGGGAGACCTTCGGGCTCATCCACGAGCTCAACGAGAAGGGCGTGCGATTCGTGGCCAGCTCGGGAAGGCGCTACGACACGCTGCGCCACTTCTTCGCGCCGGTGGCCGACGAGATGGACTACGTGGCGTCCATCGGCACGCAGGTCTACGCCGACGGGCGCCTGCTCGACCGCGAGGTGTTCTCCACGATCGCGGTCATGCGCCTCTTCGAGACGTGCCACATGTTTGACTGCCTGCACCTGGCGCTCTACGACGCAAAGAACACCTACCTGCTCAACGACACCTCCTCCTACCTGCGCGAGCTCGACAAGGACCTCGTCAACGCCATCCGCTCCGACGACCCACCCTCGCCGGACGTGAGCATCATCAAGGCGGCCGTGTGCTGCGACCGCCCCGAGCAGATCATGGACATGGCCTACGTGCTCGAGCGCGAGCTCTCCGAGTGGTTCACCTTCCTGCCGAGCGGCTCGCGCTGGATCGACGTGGTGCCCCGGCACGTGAACAAGGCCACGGGCCTGGAGCAGATCATGCGCTACTACGGGATCGGGCGCGACGAGGTGGTGGCCTTCGGGGACTCCATGAACGACTATGCCATGCTTCGCTTCGTGGGACACCCCTACGTGATGCAGAACGCGCGCTACGCCGTGCAGCAGGTGGCACAACGCGTGATCGGGCCCAACACCGAGCACGCGGTGCAGGCCGAGATGCGCAAGATCCTGGAGGGGCTGTCGTAG
>CAZUOD010000057.1:1487-8401 GCA_964621975.1 uncultured Atopobium sp. | reverse complement strand
GGTGGGAGACATCGTGCACACACCTCGTCCGAGGAGGCATCATGGCTGCTAAGGGAACCGAGAAGGTCAAGAACGTGGTCCTTGTGGGCCAAGGCGGCGTGGGCAAGACCATGCTGGCCGAGGCCATGCTCCACCTGACGGGGCGTACCACCCGCCTGGGAGGCCACGCCGGCACCAAGCCCACGCTCGACTACGACGGCGAGGAGGGGGAGCGCGGCTTCTCCATCTCCACCTCCATTGCCCCCGTCATCTGGGAGGGTACGCGCCTGAACGTGCTCGACGCCCCCTGCTACCCCGACTTCGTGGGAGACGCCTACGCGGCCATGAGCGTCTGCGAGACGGCCGTCTTCGTGGTTGACGCCGCCTCGGGCCCGGGCACCATCACCACCCGCCTCTGGTACGCGGCCGAGGAGCTCTCGCTCTCCCGCGCGCTCTTCATCAACCGCCTTGACCGCCCGGACGCGGACTTTGACGTCGCCTTCTCCGCACTCCAGGAGCGCTTTGGCAACAACCTGGGCGCCGTGACCATCCCCATGGGCTCCGGCGAGGGCTTCAAGGGCGTCATCGACGTCGTTCACATGACGGCCCGCCACCTCGAGGGCGGCAAGCCCGTGGTCGAGGACGTTCCCGCCGAGTACGCCGACGCCGCCCAGGCAGCCCGCGCCCAGCTCACCGAGCTCGTCGTGGAGGCGGACGACGAGATCATGATGAAGTACCTCGAGGGCGAGGAGGTCACGCAGGAGGAGCTCGAGGGGCTTCTCGCCAAGGCCATCCGCGACCGCGTCTTCGTGCCCGTCTTCTCCGGCAGCTGCGTTCGCGAGGAGGGCGTCATCTCCTTCATGGACGCCGCCGTGGCCTGGTTCCCCACCATGGCCGACTTCGGCCGCATCCCGCTGGTCAACGGCGAGCAGCTCGACATCTCCGAGGACGACGAGCGCCCCGTGGCCTTTGCCTTCAAGTCCCTCAACGACCCGCAGAACGGCCGCCTCTCCTTCCTCAAGGTCCTCGCGGGCACCGTCACGCCGGGCATGGAGCTCACCAACGCGCGCACCCGCAAGTCCGAGCGCCTCGGCCACCTCTACCAGATGTGCGGGCGCGAGACCACCGAGGTCAAGTCCGCGGCCGCCGGCGACATCGTCGTGGTTCCCAAGCTCGAGGCCATGACGGGCGATACCCTCTCCGTCACCGGCAAGGTCGAGGCCGCCGAGTTCCGCTTCCCCAACTCGCTCTACCGCATCGCCATCGAGGCCGATCAGCGCGGCACCGAGGGCAAGCTCTACGCCTTCCTCGAGAAGTCCGCGGACGCCGACCCGACCCTCAAGGTCGAGCGCGACGAGGACACCGGCCAGACCGTCATCTCCGCCATCGGCGAGGCGCAGGTGAGCGTCCTGCTCGACCGCCTGGAGGACCGCGCGGGCATCACGGCGCACACCGTGGCGCTCAAGATCCCGTACCGCGAGACCATCCGCCGCGTGGCCTCCGCCCAGGGCCGCCACAAGAAGCAGACCGGTGGCGCCGGCCAGTACGGCGACTGCTGGCTGCGCGTTGAGCCCAACCCCGGCGCGGGCTACGAGTTCGTCGACGAGGTCGTGGGCGGCCACATCCCGCGCGGCTTCATCCCCGCCATCGACAAGGGCGTCCAGGAGACCATGCGCGACGGCGTGCTCGCCGGCTACCCCATGATCGATGTCAAGGTGGCCGTCTACGAGGGCTCCTATCACCCCGTCGACTCCAACGAGATGGCGTTCAAGACCGCCGCGCGCATCGGCTTCCAGAAGGCCGTCACGCAGGCCGAGCCCGTTCTCCTCGAGCCCATGGCGCACCTGCGCATCACCGTGCCCGAGAGCTACGCCGGCTCCGTGATGGGGGACGTCTCGGCCAGCCGCGGCCGCGTCGAGGGCATGACGGCCGCCACCGGTGCCAACGCCGGACAGACCACCATCGCCGCCACGGTTCCGTATGCCGAGGTCACCGACTACGCCACGCGCCTGCGCTCGCTCTCGCGCGGCACCGGTGAGTTCGAGATGGAGGTCTCCGGCTACGAGCAGGTCCCGCACGACATCCAGCAGCGTCTCGCTGAGGACTACGCCGCTCGTCGCGCCGCCGGCGAGAAGTAGCCCGCCAGTCACAAATGTGTTCTCACGCGGGTGGCCAGCCATGGGCTGGCCACCCGTGCTATCCTTACTGCCACTGAGCAAGTCACAATTAGTCCCAAGGAGGCACCATGCTTTCCGCAGTGCAGATCGCGCCCGACGTCTACTGGGTCGGCGCGCTCGACTGGAACGCGCGCGAGTTCCACGGCTACACCACCGAGGCGGGCATCACCTACAACGCCTACCTCATCCTCGACGAGAAGGTCACCCTCATAGACACGGCCAAGGTCACCTTCAAGGACGAGCTCCTGCAGCGCATCTCCTCGGTGATAGACCCGTCCAAGATTGATGTCCTCATCGCCAACCACGTGGAGATGGATCACTCCGGCTCCACGAAGGCCATCCTCGAGCGGGCGCCGCACTGCCAGGTCTACTGCTCGGCGCCGCAGGGCGTCAAGAACATGACCGCCCACTACGGAGACCTCGGCTACCATGGCGTCAAGACCGGGGATACCCTCTGCATCGGGCGGCGCACGCTCTCCTTCGTGCAGACCCCTATGGTCCACTGGCCGGACAACATGGTCACCTACGATGCCCAGGACAAGATCCTCTTCTCAAACGACGCCTTCGGCCAGCACTTCGCCAGCTCTGCCCGCTTTGACGACGAGAACGACATCTGCGAGGTCATGCACCAGGCCAGAAAGTACTACGCCAACATCGTGCAGCCCTACCGCGCGCAGGCGGCTGCGGCCGTGAGGGCCGTGCGGGGCCTCGGCGCCGACGCCATCGACATGATTGCGCCGGCCCATGGTGTCATCTGGCGCAGTCACGTGGCGGACATCCTCGCCGCCTACGAGAGCTACGTCTCCGGTGAGCTCCGTGACCGCGCCCTCGTGGTCTATGACTCCATGTGGCACTCCACCGAGGCGATCGGCCGCGCCCTCGTCGACGGCTTTCTCGCCGAGGGCGTCCCTGCGCAGCTCATGGACCTCAAGGAGAACCACATCTCCAACGTCATGGACGCGTTCCTCGACACCAGGTACGTCTGCGTGGGCTCGCCGACGCTCAACAGCCAGATGCTGCCCACCGTGTCGAGCTTCCTCACGTACATGAGGGGCCTCTCCCCCAAGAACGCCGACCGCGTGGGCCTGGCCTTCGGCTCCTACGGATGGGCGCCGCTCGGTCCCAACAACGTGGCCAAGGAGCTCGAGGCTGCCGGCTTCCAGATGCCGCAGAAGACGCTTGCGATCAACTGGATTCCCTCCGAGGAGCAGCTCGCCGCTGCCACCGAGGCCGCGAGGTCCCTCGTCAGATAGCCCGCGAGGGCTGGTCTCGCAGACGGGACCGTTGCACGGGAAGGCCGCCGGAGGGGCTCTCCGGCGGCCTTCCCGCTGTCTTGCGGGAGGCTCCGAAAGTCACAGCGGACAATCCGGACGTTCCCAGCCCTGCGGCCGGTCCGGCGCGCTACCGTCTTCCCATGACGAAGGGAGAGCGCATGCGCGAGCTGATCGTTGGATTCTGGTCCGCCCTCGACTTTTGGCGCTCCGTGCGAGTGGCCGCCAGCGGCTGGGATGCCCCGGACCTTGGCGGGAGGGTATTCGGAGCCCGCGATCCCTCCCTCTCCGAGCAGGTGAGCCGAGCCGTCAGCCTCTGCAACACCGCCGTGCCGCTCGACGTCATCGCTCCCGACGCCGCCCATCGCCACTCAGGTGAACTGACGCGCGACCACATCTGGGGCGGGCCGCTCGTCAGGTCCCGTCTCATCGGGCTGGGGGACGGAATCTGGGTGTGCGACGTGGCCACTGCCTTTACGCAGCTCGCTGCAGGGACGAATGAGATTGAGCTCGCGCAGGTTGCCTATGAGATGACGGGGACGTACGGCCTCACGCCTTGGACCGACTCGGGCGTGACCGGGAACCTCAGACCCCTCGTTGACCTTGCCGAGCTCCGCGGCCACGCGAGCTCGGCCCGTGCCACCAAGGTCCGCGGCGCCGCGACGGCCTGCCGGGCCCTTGAGCTCGTGGTGCCTGGCTCCGCATCACCTCGCGAGTCGGAGGTCGCCACGATGCTGATGATGACGCGTGCGCGCGGCGGCCTCTCGCTGGGCGGCTTCACGATGAACGAGCCGCTCGAGCTGCCCAGGGACCTGGGGAGGTTGGTCGGCAGCGGATCCATCAGGCCAGACTTCCTCTGGGAGGATCACATGGTGGCCATGGAGTACGAGAGCGACGCGTGGCATTCGTCCTTAGGGTCGGTCGAGCGCGACGAGGGGCGAAGGAGGGTCCTCGAGACGATGGGCTACTCCGTAATGAGGCTCACCAACGACGTGCTTAGGAGTGACGTCAGGCTCAACGCCTTCATGACGACCTTGGCAAGGAGGCTTTACCCGCGCCGTCCTCCGGCCTCCGAGGCGATGCTCCTGAAGCGGCGGGACCTTCGCGCGCTCCTCTTCGGCCCGGAGAGCACGGCGGAGGCCGCGCTGGACGCTACGATGCCTTACGAGGGGCTCATCGTGTGAATTTGGGCGTTCGTGATGTATGAGGGGGCTCCTGATTCGTGATTTGGCCGCTCGTGATGTGACGGTATCGCGTGCGGCTGGTCGCTGACCGCCATTGTGCTCACAAAAGCCCAGATGGGAAACCCCGTTTCCCGTTGGTGCGCCCTCCGGGGGTCGCATCGATACATCACGAGCGGCCAGATTGCGATTTTGCCGGCCTTCATACATCACGAGCGGCCAGATTGCGACGAGAGAGCCCGAATGCTGCCCGTGTCGAGCGCTCGTCAGCTGCGCCGACCATCGCGACCTGCTAAAATCAATCTATTGCCCAGGTAGCAAACGCGTCCTGCTGCCTGGTGACCTGTCGGCCGACCAAGGAGGTTGCGCACGAGCGCATGGACGTAGCTATAAGTATTGTGGTCACCTTCCTGCTCACGCTTGCGAACGGCTTCTTCTCGATGTCAGAGCTCGCGGTCGTGAGCGCCAAGAGAGCGGTCCTCGAGCCGGAGGCGGATGACGGTGACCACCGGGCTCGTAGAGCCCTCGACCTCGCCTCAAACTCCGAGCAGTTCCTCGCCACCATCCAAGTTGCCATCACGCTCGTGGGCTTCGCATCGTCCGCGTTTGCCAGCACGAACCTCTCCGACCCGCTGGGCTCGTGGTTCGTGAGCCTCGGCATCCCCGAGGCCGTTGCGGCGCCGCTCGCTCCCGTGGTCATCACGCTCCTCGTCTCATATCTCTCCATCGTCGCGGGCGAGCTCGTTCCCAAGCGCATCGCGCTCGCCGACTCGGAGAGGACGGCCAAGTTCGTCGCCGGTCCCATCCGGGCCTTCATGCATGTCGCGCGCCCGCTCGTCTGGCTCACCGCAAAGTCCGCGAACGGTCTCTCGGCCGTCCTGGGCATCAGGTCCGCCGACGAGCGCGAGAGCGTCTCCGAGGAGGAGATCAAGTACATGGTGACCGACGCGGATGAGCTCTCCGATCAGGAGAAGTCCATGATTCACGAGGTCATCGACATGGGCGACACCGTTGCCCGCGAGGTCATGATCCCGCGCGTGGACATGACCGCCGTCGAGGACACCTCCACGCTCTCTGAGGTCATCGCCGTCATGCGTCGCACCGGCTACTCTCGCATCCCCATCTACCACGGCTCCGTTGACCGCATCGTGGGCATCGCGCACATCAAGGACCTCCTCGGCCCGATGCTCGACGAGGGCCGCGCCTCCGACCCCGTCTCGAGGCACGTTCGCGCCGCCGACTTCGTGCCCGACACCAAGGACATCATCCCCCTGCTCTCCGAGATGCAGTCCAGCCACGACCAGATGGTCATCGTGGTGGACGAGTACGGGGGGACGGCGGGCCTCATCACGATCGAGGACATCGTGGAGGAGATCGTCGGCGAGATCGAGGACGAGTTCGACCCGGACAACAAGTACCTCACGCAGCTCTCTGACCGCGAGTGGCTCGTCGACGGCCGCTTCTCCCTCGACGACGCCATCGACCTCGGCTGGCCCATCGAGGACAGCGAGGAGTACGAGACCATCGCCGGCTTCGTGACGGACCTCGCCGACAAGCTCCCGCATCCCGGCGATGTCATCGAGAAGGACGGCTACCGGTTCCTCGTGCAGTCGATGCGCGGACGCCGGCTCTCGATGCTGCGCGTCGTTGCCCCGGAGCCCGCTTCCGAGGATCAGCCCGCGGACGCCGCTGACGAGAAGGACGTGGACTCTTCAAGGGAGTAGGCCGTGCCACCCCGTCTTTTAACTACAATGGGTGGGACCTATCGCCCGCCCGCCGCTCGGCGGGCCCAGAGGAGAGGGAGCCGCGATGGCTCAGCTGTTTGAGATCAGGAAGGTCACGGTGGGGCCGCGCACCCTCTCGGCCGTCGTCGAGATCGCGCCGAGTGCCCCGCTCATGACGAGCGATGATCCCGTGGGGACCGAGCTCGTGCTGCGCCTCATGCCGGGCCTCGCGGATCATGTCTGCTTGGGTGACTCCTCGTCTCGCTTTGGCGAGGTGGCCGAGCAGACGGAGCTCGCGCACCTGCTCGAGCACGTGACCGTCGAGCTTCTCGCCAGGACCGACGCGGCCGGCGACGTCTCGAGTGGCCAGACCGTCGGTCTCGACGAGCACACCTACCGGATAACGCTTGCGTGCCCGGATGACGTCCTTGTGGCCGGCGCCCTCTCGAGCGCCGTCTGGGTTCTCCAGTGGGCCTACTCGGGTGGGGGAGACCCCCAGCCCGACGTCGATGCCATCGCCCTCGGCCTTGTTGGCCTGGTGGACAGCCTTGGCATCCCGGAGGCTCCCGAGCCCGAGCCCGA
>CAZUOD010000057.1:0-1387 GCA_964621975.1 uncultured Atopobium sp. | reverse complement strand
GCCCGCACATCCCGTAAGCTTGCACTGACAGGAGGAGATCATGAAGAAGAAGACGGTCGGTTTTGTCCTGGGCAGCATCTTCGGTGCCGCTGCCGGCGTGGTCGTGGGCATGATGATCGCCCCTCGCTCCGGCGCGGAGAGCCGTGCCATGGCCGCTGACGCCATGAACGACGTGTGGGACTCCGCCGTTGACACCTACGAGCGCGGCGCCAGCGTCGTCTCGGACAAGTTCAGCAGCGTTCGCCCCGTCGTCGATGCCAAGACCGATGAGCTGCGCGCCAAGGTCGATCTTGCCCGCGAGCGCATGGACCAGCTTCGCGAGTCTCTCTCCAACGCCGTGTCCGATGCCTCGTCCCAGGTCCAGGAGACGGTCACCTCCGTGACCGACCGCGTGAGCTCCATGGTCGGAGACTCCCCCGCGGCCACCGAGACGGCTGCCGAGGCTGTGCATGTCGAGGTCGTCGACGGCGACGAGATCCCCGAGGCCTAGCTTGCGCCGCGTCAGCTCGATTGTCGGTCGCAAGGTCCTGCTCCCACGGAAGGGGACGGGCAAGCGGGGCGAGTCCGGAGCGCCCGAAAGGTACCAGAGGATAGGCAAGGTGCACTCGGCGGTCTTCTCGCCCGACGGGCGGCGCGTCGTGGGGTTCACGGTCAGCCGCCCCGATATCGTCGGCATGATCAAGCGAGAGGACGAGTTCGTCGCGTGGGACTCCTTCGAGCTGGGTGAGGGCGGCAAGGATATCGTCGTGACGCGTCCCGATGACGGCACGGGCATCGCCGCCCGTCATAGGCTCGCGCTCGACTGGGGCGCCTGCATCATCTGGACGGGCATGGACGCGAGGACCGTGGATGGCAAGCCGTTCGGCTACGTCTCCGATGCGGAGTACGACGAGAAGACGGGCGAGGTGACGCGCTTCTTCACCACCGAGGGCGGCATGTCGCATGCCCTGATCGGCTCGTTCGTGATCCCGGCCGAGATGGTGCGCGGCTATTCCAAGGGCCACATGGTCATCGACCCTGGTGACAGGGCCGTCCAGCTCGACGGCGGCCTCGCCGCCGCGGCGGGCGAGGGATATGCGCGCGCCAAGACGGGGGTCTCCAAGGCGGGCAGGAAGGCGGGCGCGGTCGCGAGCACCGCTGTGGACAAGGGCACGTTTGCGCTCGGCAAGGCGATAGGCAAGGCAAAGCGTTCCGCGACCGATGCCGCGGCGAACGAGCGCGGGACTGCCGCCATCACGGGTGACAGCTCCTCAGAGAAGGCATCGTCTAGGGGGAAGGCGCGACCTGCCGCCAGTACCAGCGACAAGATTGCCCAGGCCGCAGGTAGGCAGCTGGGAGCCATGGGCAAGATGTTCGACGCCTTCAAGGACGAGTACAAGAAGGCGAG
>CAZUOD010000056.1:0-8527 GCA_964621975.1 uncultured Atopobium sp. | reverse complement strand
CGCCGAGGACCCACAGGATCGCGTCGGAGATGTTCGACTTGCCCGAGCCGTTGGGACCCACCACCACGGTGAGGCCCGGGTCGAAGACCATCTGGGTCCTGTCCGCGAAGGACTTGAAGCCCTTGAGCGTGAGCGACTTCAGATACAAAGGCCGAGCCTCCCTGACGCTAGTTGGTGGTCCCCGCGCCCTCGAAGTCGCCCTCGGCGGCGTAGCCGAGGCGCACGAGCGCGTCGACGGCCGCCGCGCTCTCCGAGGACTTCTTCGACGAGCCGGTGCCGCGCCCCACGCGCCGTCCCTCGACCAGGACGACCGAGGTGAAGGTCGGGTCGTGCGCGGGTCCCTCCTCCGAGACGAGCTTGTACTCAGGGCCGCAGCGCATGTCGCGCTGCGTGACCTCCTGCAGGCGGGACTTGGGGCTGATGGGCTTTCTGGAGAGCGCCGGCGAGACCTCCGGCCCGAGGGTGCGCATCACGAAGGCGCGCGCGACGTCGAAGCCGGCGTCCAGGTAGAGCGCGCCCACAATCGCCTCGAAGACGTTCTCCAGCGCCGAGTGCATGCCGCGCGAACCGGTGCCGCGCTCGGACTCGCCCACGAGGATGAGCGGGGCCAGCCCGAGCCTTCCGGCCACCGACGAGAGCATCTTGCCCGAGACGAGGCTGATCTTGGCCTGGGTGAGCGCCCCCTCGTCCATGTCGGGGAAGCGCTCGTAGAGGTCGGTCGCCACGATGGCGCCCAGGACGGAGTCACCGAGGAACTCGAGGCGCTCGTAGGAGGCCGAGACGGGCTTGCCCTCGGCCGCCGACGGGTGCGTGAGCGCGGAGGTGATGAGGTCCTGGTTGGCGAAGTGGTGGCCGCAGACCCGCTCGGCCTCGACCACCCGCTGATGCATCTTCAACGGGCGGCTCCTCCGGCTAGCAGGAGGCCTCGATGGCCGCCACGACCTCCCCGACCGTGGAGATGGTGCTGGCGGCGTCATCGGCGAAGGTCATGGAGAACTCGTCCTCGAGGGCGGTCACGAGCTCGAGCAGGTCGAAGGAGTCCGCCCCGAGCTCCTTGAGGTTGGTGCCCTCGTCGAGGGTGACGTCGCTTCCGAGCTGCAGCGTCTCGTTCACGATCTCGATGACCTTCGCGAGCGTGGCGTCGTGGTCCATGGTTCTCCTCCCTCGGGGCGAGCCGCCCCCGCCGTCTGGTTTCCTGTCAGATTCTACCTGTCCGCGCCGGGCGGCGCGAGGTCGCTAGCCGGAGATCTCGCAGGCGTCGGCGATCAGCTCGGGAAGGCGCGCGCGCACCGCCGCCGCGGCCGCCTCGGTACCGCGCCGCACGGCCTGGGCGCTCGTGGCCCCGTGGCCCTTCACCACCGGCGCGCGAAGCCCGAGCAGGACGGCACCGCCGTACTCGTCGCCGGAGAGCTCGCGGGACATGCCCTTGAGGGCGCCCTTGAGCATGAGCGCGCCGAGCTTGTTGGTGAGCGACTCGTCGATGGCGCCCTTGAGGCGCGAGAGCACGAACTTGCCGGCGCCCTCGATGGACTTGAGCGCCACGTTGCCGGTGAAGCCGTCGGCCACGATCACGTCGAAGGTGCCGGCGAGGATGTCGGTCCCCTCGGCGTTGCCCGAAAAGCCGCAGTCGCCCTCGGCGAGCGCCGCGTGGTAGGCGAGCGCCATCTCGGAGCCCTTGGTGTCCTCGGAGCCGTTGCACAGAAGGCCCACGCGCGGCTCGGGCACCCCGAGCACGGCGCGCGCGTAGGCGCATCCCATGTGGGCGAACTGCACCATGACCTCGGGCTTGACGTCAGCGTTGGCCCCCATGTCGAGAAAGACCGTGGGCCTGCCCGAGATGCCCGGGAAGGGCAGGCAGAGGGCCGGGCGCTTGATGCCCCTGATGCGCCCCACCCCGAAGGTCGCGGCCGTGAGGACGGCGCCCGTGGACCCCGCCGAGAAGAGCCCGTCGGCGCGGCCCTCGCGCACCGCCGCCGCCGCGCGCACGATGCTCGCATCCTTCTTCTGGCGCACCGCCGTGGCGGGGTGCTCCGACATGGAGATGACCTCGGTGGTGACGAGCGCCTCGGCGCGCTCGTGAGCGGCCGCGAAGGGCTCGGTCACGTCTGCCGACCCGGCCACGAGCACCCGGAGTTCCTCGTCGTCTTCCAGGGCCTGGGCGAGCCCCTCGAGAAGGACGGCGGGCTCCTTGTCGGCTCCCATGACGTCTACGCAGATGGTGGTCATGCTCTTCCTCCTTCGTCGGGCCGCTGTGGCCCGTCGTGCCGTGGCTCCCATTATGACGCAACGCCGCGACCCCACGGCGACGCGACGGGAGGGCGCCACAGGAAAGCGGCCGGCCCTCGACGGGTCGGCCGCGTCCTCATCTGAGCTGCTGGGCCCTACTCGGTGACGATGACCTCGCGGTCCTTGTAGTGGCCGCAGTTGGGGCACACGTGGTGCGGGAGCTTGGGAGCGCCGCACTGCGGGCACACCGAGCGCGCCGGGGCATCGAGCTTGCTGTTGGCCGAGCGGCGCGAGTGGGTGGCGCCACGGCCCTTCTTTTGCTTGGGTACTGCCATGTCAAACCTCTCTCGTTCACGAACCTGCGCCCACCGCTCGCGACGGAGGCGGGCAAATCGCCAGAGTCATACGAGGAGTCACTATAGCACGTCTTGAGGCCGGGCGCTGACGGCTCTCGATTTTTTCACCGTGCCTCGGACCCGTCCTCGCCACCCGAGAGGTCGAGCCCGGCGAGCGCCGAGAACGGCGAGGCCTGGAGGCGCTCTGCCTCGAGCTCGCGGGCGCGCTGCTCGGCGTGGCCGCAGTCCTCCTCGTTGAGGTTCGCCCCGCACACCGGGCACAGGCCCAGGCACTCCTCACGACACAGCACCACGAACGGCGTCTCCATCACGAGCGCTCCCAGGAGGGCCCCGGAGAGGTCGATGGTGTTGTCCGGCAAGACGAGCTCGTAGTCGGCCTCGTCCTCGTCATCGGCGAGCGCCTCGGGCTCCTCGAAGAGGTAGTAGCCGTCGACCTCGGCCGCCACGTCGAACTCCGCGCGCTCCAGGCAGCGGTCGCAGACGCCCACGACGTGCGCCCTGACCAGGCCCGTCACGAGGATCCCCTCGCCGGCGTTGGTAAGGGCCACGTCGTAGTCGAGCCCCTCGGGCAGCTCGAAGTCGTGATCGCCGAGCGAGTAGCCGCACTCGTCGAGGTGGCCCGCGACGGAGAGGGTGTCACCGGGGCCGGAGAGCCGCTCGTCGAGCGACAGGGTCAGCGGGCGCATGGCTTACCAGGGCACGTTGTTGGTGGTGTTACGCGGGCCAGAGTTCTCGTCGAGGGTCTGACGCACGCGCGTGACCGAGTTCGTGAGCGACTTGAGGTTCTCCTCGAGGTGCGCGAGCACCGTGTCCGCGTACTCCTCGGCGTTGTAGCGGGTGTCACGCTCGTACTGGGCGGCCTGGTCGCGGATGCTCTCGGCCTGCGACTGGGCCAGGCGCACGATCTCCTGGTCCCCCGCCAAGATCATGGCCTGCTGCTGGGCGTCGGCGATGATCGAGCTCGCCTGCTGCTGGGCGCGGTCGAGCGTCTCCTGCTCCTCCTTGACGATGCGCCGCGCGTCGGCGAACTCCTGCGGGAAGACGCGGCGAATCTCGTCCAGGATCTCATAGATGTCCTGGGCGTCGACGATCTTCTTCTGGCCGCTGTCCATGAGCGGGGACTTTGCCTCGTCCACGATCTGCTCGAGCTCGTCGACCAAGCTCTCGATCTCCTCACCTGGCTGCATCTATGGTTCCTTTCGCGCGACTCATCGGATGCCTGGCGAACACCTGCTACATTCACATTGCATAGTAGCAGATTGGAAACGGTGCACGTCCCGGGCGCGACCCGTTGACGAAAGACACGGCTCACAGATGCCCGTAGCGCTCCCTCAGGCGCTCGCTCACGTTGGCGGGGACGAGCGTGCTCACGTCGGAGCCCATGGAGGCGATCTCGCGCACGATGGAGGACGAGACGTAGCCGTACTCCGGCCCCGCCATGACGAAGACGCTCTCGAGCCCGGGCGAGAGGTGGCTGTTGAGGTCGGCCTGCTGCAGCTCGTACTCGAAGTCGGTCATGGCCCGCAGCCCCTTGACGATGCCGCCGGCGCCGATCTCCTCGCAGAAGTCCACGAGCAGCCCCGAGAAGGGCCGCACCGAGACGTCCTCGGAAAGCCCCTCGACGGCGAGCGCCTCGCGCAGCATGTCCGCGCGCTCGTCGAGCGTGAAGGTGGTGCCGCGCCCGTTCTTGTTGGCCGAGGCGGCCACCGCGACGGTCACGCGCGGGAAGAGGCGGCGCGCGCGCCGGATGACGTCGATGTGCCCGAGGGTCACCGGGTCGAAGGTCCCCGGGACCACCACGTGAGCTATGGATCCCTCACCCATCATGGGACCCCCTCCCTTCCTGCCAGACCATGAGGTCGACAGACGTTGTGCCGTGCGTGCGCGTCCGCGCGGGGCCGAGCCCCGCGCAGCTGAGGCCGCCCGTGCCCGCCGCGTGCTCGTAGACGACGATGGCCCCCGGCGCGAGCTGGCCCGAGGTCGCGAGGTCAGCCACGAGCCCGCTCACCCTCTCGGCGGCCATGGCGTAGGGCGGGTCGAGGAACACGACGTCGAAGGGGGCGCCCTTGATGCCGCGCGCCGCGAGCGCGAGGGCGTCTCCCACAAGCGCGCAGACCTCCCCCTCGCTGGCGCCGAGCGCGGCGGCCGTGCGCCGCACCCGGGCCGCGGCCCGCCGGTCGCTGTCGACGAAGGTGGCCCGACGGGCCCCGCGCGAGAGCAGCTCGAGGCCCATGGCGCCCGAGCCGGCGAAGGCGTCGAGCACCGAGGCGCCCGAGAGGTCGAGCCCCGCGGCAGACAGGACCATCGAGGCGATCTGCTCGCGCGTGCGATCCGTCGTGGGCCGCGTGGTGCCGCGTCCCTCGGGCGCCTCTATGGCGCGCCCGCGCCATCTCCCGCCGACGATCCTCATGCCCGCTCCAGCTCCTCGAAGTAGGCGCCGAAGCGGTCGCGGACCTCGAGGGCGAGCGGCATGTGCTCGGGCCCCTCGAGGCGCGGGTCGCGCGCGGCGATGTCACGGGCGTCCGCGTGGGCGAGCTCCACGAGGTCGCGGTCGGCGGCGAGGTCGGACACCTCGAGCGAGACGCCGCCGCTCTGGCGGTACCCCAGCACCTCCCCCTCGTGGCGCAGGCGCAGGTCGAGCTCGGCGAGCTCGAAGCCGTCCGAGGTGGCCTCCAGGGCCCGGAGCCGCTCGCGCGCGGCACCGCTCACCTCGGCGCCGCAGGCCAGAAGCACCGTCCCGGAGACGTCGCCGCGCCCCACGCGACCGCGCAGCTGGTGGAGGGTGGCGAGCCCGAAGCGGTCGGCGTCGAGCACCACCATCACCGTGGCGTTTGCGACGTCCACCCCCACCTCCACCACCGTGGTGGCGACGAGCACCTGCGTCCGGCCCGCGCCGAAGTCCTCCATCGCGCTGTCCTTCTCGGCGGCGGCCATCCGGCCGGTGACGATGCCGCAGGAGATCCCGGGCAGCACGCGCGAACGCAGCTCGGACAGGGTCGAGGTGGCCGAGCGGGGCCTTCTCGAGGACGAGCGGAGCCCCTCGGGGACGTCGTCGAGCCCGGAGCCGTCGTCGGCGTCGTCCACGAGCGGGCAGATGACATAGGCCTGGTGCCCCGCGGCCACGGCCTCGCGGACGGCGCCCCAGGCGACGTCCAGGCTCTCAGGGCCGAGGAGCCTCGTGGTGACGCCCGCGCCCGCGCGGGGGCGCCTGCGGATGCGCGAGATGTCGACGTCGCCGTAGAGCGAGAGCGCGAGGGTGCGCGGGATGGGCGTGGCCGTCATGGCCAGCAGGTCCGCCCCCGGGCCCTTGCGCCTCAGGGCTGCGCGCTGGTCGACGCCGAAGCGGTGCTGCTCGTCTATGACGACGAGCGAGAGGCAAGAGAAGTCGAGCGAGCCCGAGAGCAGGGCCGTCGTCCCGAAGACGACCGTGAGCTCGCCCGCGGCGCAGGCCCGCTCGGCCCGGGCACGCTCGGGCACGGGCGTGGAGCCGGTGAGCAGCGCCCAGCTCACGCCGGCGGCGTCCAGCACGGGGCCGAGCCTCTCGGCGTGCTGGCGGGCGAGCACCGAGGTGGGGGCCATGAGGGCGGCCTGGGTCCCGGTGTCCGCCGCCGCGGCGAGCGCCACCGCGGCCACGGCCGTCTTGCCCGTGCCGACGTCTCCCAGAAGGAGCCGGTTCATGACGTGCGGGGAGGCCATGTCCGCGAGGATCTCGTCGACGGCGACGCGCTGCTCGTCGGTGAGCGAGAAGGGCAGTGCGGCCACGAGGGCCCTGAGGTGCGGGCCGTCCGTCACGTGCGAGGTCGGCGTCACGCCGTGGAGCTCGAGGTCGCGCCTCGTGAGGAGCGCAAGCTGGAGGCAGAGGAGCTCGTCGTAGGCGAGGCGGCGCCGGGCCTGCTCGGCCGTTCCGAGAGACGCCGGGAAGTGCACCTCGCGAAGGGCCCGGGAAAGCGTCATGAGACCGCGCCGAGCCACGAGCCCGGCCGGCAGCCAGTCCACCACGTCGCCGACATCGGCGAGCGCCGCGGAGACGATCCGGCGCATCCAGGGGGCCGTGATGCCCTCCCCCACCGGGTGCACCGGCAGGACGCGCGCGTAGCCCGCGGTCCCGGCCGCGGGATCCACCACCTCGTAGAAGGGCGCCCTCATCTGCCTAAAGCCGTAGGCGAACCCCACCTTGCCCGAGAGGGCCACGACGTCGCCGACCTTGACCTGCTCGGCTATCCAGGGCTGACGGAAGAACGTGGCCATGAGCACGCCCGTCTCGTCCACCACCGAGAGCTCGACGATCTGCATGCGCGGCCGGGGGCGCTTGAGCTGCACGCGGTCCACCGTGCCCACCACGGTGGCGTCATGTCCCACGTCGGCGTGGCTTATGGGCACCACGTGGGTGAAGTCGAGGTAGCGGTGGGGCACGTGGAGCAGAAGGTCGCGCACGCGGCGGATCCCGAGCCGCGAGAGCGCCTCGGCGCGCGCGGCCGAGACGTAGCGCAGCCTCGACACGGAGTCAGAGAGGGCGCAGGTCCTCTGCACCCTCTCGGCGGAGCTCGGTATGGCCGGGCGCGGGGCCACGCCCCTACTCGATCGAGAAGATCACGGGGTAGAGGGGCTGCTCGCCACGGTGCGGGTCCACCTCGAGCTCGGGCTGGGCCTCCTCGATGGCGGCCACGAGCCGGGAGAACGCGTCGTCGTCCATCTCCTGGCCGGCGAGGATGGTGAGCGAGTCGCCCTCCTCCTCGTCCTGCATGCTGGCGATGAGGCGCAAGGTGACGTCCTCGACGGAGCTGCCCACCACGTCGATGGAGTCGTCCTGGATGCCCATGACGTCACCCGCGTGGATGGGCGTGCCGTCGGCCGCGACGGAGTCGCGCACGGCGCGGGTGACCTCGCCACCACGGACGTCGGCGATGGCCTCGGTCATGGCCTCGACGTTATCGGCGAGAGACGCCTCAGGATCGAAGACGAACATGGCCGAGAAGCCCTGGAGCACCGTCTTGGTGGGCACCACGGTGACCTCCGAGGTCTCACAGGCGCTGGCGGCGGCCTCAGCGGCCATGCGGATGTTGCCGTTGCCGGGCAAGACAATGACGGCGGCGGCGTTGACCTGCTCCACGGCGGCGAGGATGTCGGCCGTGGAGGGGTTCATGGTCTGGCCGCCGGACACCACCACGTCGACGCCGAGCGAGCGCAGGATCTCCTCCTCGCCGGAGCCGGAGGCCACGGCCACGAAGCCGAGCGCCTTCTTGGGCTCGGGCTCGCTCGCGGCGGCCGTCGCGGCCTGGTCGGCCGCGATCTTTGCCGTGCGGTCATGGGACTCCATGTCCATGTTGTGGATGAAGACCTCGTAGACCTGGCCGAACCGCAGCATGTAGGCGAGCACCTCGTTGGGCTCGTTGGAGTGCACGTGGACCTTGAAGTCGGGATAGGAGCCCACGATGAGCTCGCAGTCGCCGAGCGTGGCGAGGTGCGCGAGGGACTCGTCCACGTCGAAGGGGCCCTCGGCCTTGAAGAGGAACTCGTTGCAGTAGCGAAACTCCGAGCCCTCCCAGTCGTCGTTGAGCTCGATGGCCACCTTGGCGGAGACGTCGGCCTTGGCCTCCACGGTGGTCTTGAAGTCGGTGAGCTCGCCGGCCTTGCCCTCGGAGACGTTCACGAAGGCCTCCAGGAACACGGCCAGGCCGAAGGCGCCCGAGTCCACGACGCCGTTCTCCTTGAGCACGGGGAGAAGGTCGGGGGTGCGCGCGACCGACTCGTAGGCCTCGACCACGAGGGCGTCGGCCATCTCGGCGATGGTGGCCTTCGTCTTCTCGAGCTGGTCGGCCTTGGCGGAGACGTCGCGCAGGACCGTGAGGATCGTGCCCTCGACGGGCTTGCGGACGGCTTTGAAGGCCACCTTCACGCCCCGACGCAGCGCGTGCGCCAGGTCGGAGGGGGTGAGGTTCTCCTGA